>NZ_OZ309106.1:2523776-2839248 GCF_968048975.1 Vreelandella xerophytica
GATACGCCTTTTACCGCGGCGGAACAGCTGGCCCTGGCGGGCCAGGCGTGCCTGCTCACGCTCGGCTGGAATCAGGCGGAGCACCGCGAGGCGTTTGGCAACGTGCACGAGATCGTCATCCTGCCCGACAGCTTCATGCGCGATGTCGAAGAAATGGACGAATTTGGCGTCGTGCATCGCTTTATCGACGAACGCGCGGGGGAAACCTCTTACCAGGGGCCGGTGGTAGTCACCTACACCGACCTTATGAAAGGCGGCGGCTTTACCGGCTTCAATGTGCTCATCCACGAGCTGGCCCACAAGCTCGACATGGGCAACTCCATGGATATCGACGGTTTTCCACCGCTGCCTCGCTCGCTCTCCTCGTCCCGGTGGCATGCCGTCTTCACCGATGTGTGGAACGACCTCCACCGCTGTATCGAGAAAGGAGTCGAACCGCCCATCGACGACTACGCCGCCAGCCATCCCGGCGAGTGCTTTGCCGTATGCTGCGAGTACTTCTTCAGCGCCCCGCATATCCTCGATAGCGCCTACCCCGCGCTTTATGAGCTGCTCGGCAACTACTTCAACCAGGCCCCATTGCTGCGCGGCCAGGCCCCGCCTTGAGACCTACCTTCCCGGCAGTGGCGGCACGCGCCCGGGCATCTCGCGCTCGAGATAATCGATAAACGCGCGCAGGCGCGCAGGCACGTGACGACGCTGCTCGAAGACCGCGTAAAAATCCGCCCGTACGCCCTGCCACGTGGGCAGCAGCGCAACCAGCGCGCCGCTTTCCAGGTGCGCGTTGACATCCCACCAGGAACGCAGCATGACGCCGTGACCCTCCAGCGCCAGTCGGGTGATCACCTCGGCATCGTTGCTGGCAAGCCGACCACTTGCCTTCACCGACTGTGTCTGCCCGCGCCTTTCGGCGTGCTCGAAGCGCCAGAGGGGAAAATCGGTGTCATTCTCCTGCACCACCAGGCACTGGTGCCGGGCCAGGTCGGCGGGGCGCTCGAGGGGCGCCATGGTATCGATATAGCGCGGGGCCGCACACAGTACCCGGCGGTTGGCCAGAAGGCGCCGAGCCACCAGGCGCGAGTCCGGCGGCTCCCCCACGCGAATACCGATATCAAAGCCGTGATCGGACAGGTTCATGGGAAAATTGGTCAGCTCCAGCCAGCCCTGCACCCCGGAATGGGCATGGCAAAATGCCGAGAGAAGCGGCGCAATATGGGCTCGCCCGAAGCCGAAAGTGGCATTCACCTTCAGTGGACCGTCCAGCGCCTGATCGTCGGTATCGCCCAGTGAGCTCTCAAGCGCCGAAAGCTCCTCCATGATAAGCGTGCCACGTTGCAGGTAACGCTCACCTTCCGGGGTCAACGTCAACCGCCGGGTGGTCCGTGCGGCAAGCGTCACCCCCAGCCGCGCCTCCAGCTGCTTCAGACGCTTGCTCACCGCCGACAGCGAAAGCCCCAGCGAGCGCGCCGTCTCGGTCAGGCTTTTGGCGCGAGCGAGATGCTGAAAAAACGCAAGATCATCAATCGGCGGCATGGATTATCCACTTTCAGGCAATAATGGCTTGCAGTGTAGCCCGATTATATCGTGCGCCAAAGCCGCTACACTTCTGCAAGACCTTTCCAATGACAGGGAGCTTGAAGATGACCCACACCATTGCAGTCATTGCCGGCGACGGTATCGGTACCGAAGTCATGCCCGAAGGCCTCAAGGCATTAGAAGCTGCTGCGAAACGTTTCAGTATCGATCTCGAATTCAAGCATTTCGAGTTCGGCAGCTGCGACTACTACCTGGAACACGGCCAGATGCTGCCGGACGATTGGTTCGAGCAGCTCAAAGGGTTCGATGCACTCTTCTACGGCGCGGTGGGCTGGCCCGAGAAAGTGCCGGACCATATCTCGCTGTGGGGCTCGCTGCTGCAGTTTCGTCGCCGGTTCGATCAGTACATCAACCTGCGCCCCTGCAAGCTGATGCCAGGCATCAAGAGCCCGCTGGCCGGCCGTGAGCCCGGCGATATCGACTTTTACGTGGTGCGCGAAAACACCGAGGGCGAGTACTCGAGCATCGGCGGCAAGATGTTCGAGGGTACCGAGCGCGAGATCGTCGTCCAGGAAACCGTGATGAGCCGTACCGGCGTCGATCGCGTGCTGAAGTACGCCTTTGACCTGGCTCAGACTCGGCCGCGCAAGAAGCTCACCTCGGCCACCAAGTCCAACGGCATCTCCATCACCATGCCCTACTGGGATGAGCGTGTGCTGGAAATGGCCAAACAGTACCCCGAGGTCAGTGTGGATAAATTCCACATCGACATCCTGACCGCGAACTTCGTGCTGCACCCGGACTGGTTCGACGTGGTGGTAGGCAGCAACCTCTTCGGCGATATTCTTTCGGACCTGGGCCCTGCCTGCACCGGCACCATCGGCATCGCGCCGTCGGCCAACATCAACCCGGAAGGCGACTTCCCGAGCCTGTTCGAGCCGGTACACGGCAGCGCCCCGGATATCGCGGGCAAGGGCATCGCCAACCCCATCGGCCAGATCTGGTCCGGGGCGATGATGCTCGAACACCTGGGCCATGTGGATGCCGGCAAGGCGATGGTCGACGCCATCGAGGCGGTACTGGCCGAGGGTGATGGCCAGGTACTGACCCGGGATGTGGGCGGGAACGGAACTACCGAGAGTCTGGGCAAGGCGATTGCCGAGAAAATTGCTCGTTGAAACCGGTCGCGCAGCAATCTGCTGCGCGGCTTTCTAGCGACGTGTGATCAGATGTTCACGCCCCAAGTGATGAATGTCAGTCACCCCCATCAGCGCCATATCGCGCTGGAGCTCTTCGCGAAGTAGCGTCAGCGCATGGCGTACCCCCGCTTCACCGGCGTAGGCGGCAGCGTAGTTCATGGGCCGGCCGATGAACACGAACGATGCCCCCAGGGCGAGCGCCTTGATGACATCGGTGCCCCGGCGAAAGCCGCTGTCCACCATGACCGGGATATCCGTGACCGCGTCTACCACGCCGGGCAACGCCTCGAGCGCGGCAGGACTGTAATCCAGCTGGCGCCCGCCATGGTTGGAGACGATCACCGCATCGCCGCCCAGCGCCTCGACCTTCCGGGCATCCGCCGGATTCAGGATTCCCTTCACGATGAGCTTGCCCGGCCAAAGCGCGCGCACCCGCTCAAGGTATTCCCACTGCAGATGGCTTCGCCCGGAGAAATCGCGGTTGACGTTTTTCGAGAGCACCGCGATGCCGCGGCGGGCGTAGTTGTTCTCGAAGTGCGGCATGCCGTGATGATAAAGCGTGCGAAAGAAGGTGCCGAACAGCCAGCGCGGGCGAATCATGCCATCCCACGCCAGGCGCAGGCTGGGACGAAGCGGCGAGGAGAAACCGCTGCGCCGGTTGTTATCACTATTGGGCGGCACGGGGTAATCAACGGTGATCACCAGATTCTTGAAGCCCGCCTGCTCCACGCGCGCGAGCAGTGCCTCGATCTCCTCGATGGTGCCCGGCAGGTACGCCTGGAACCAGTCCGTCTTCCCGACACGCAGCACCTCTTCCAGTGGAATCAGAGAGCTTCCACTCAAGATCATCGGCAGTTGCTCTTCGGCCGCCGCCCGGGCCTGAACGATATCGCCCCGGTAAGCACTCAGTGCGCTGATACCCATCGGCGCAATACCGAAGGGCGCGCTATAGCGCGTGCCCAGTAGCGTTGTCTCGGTGGAAATGGCAGAGACATCCACCAGCGCACTGGGTAGAAGACCATAGGCATCAAACGCACGCCGGTTGGCCGTGAACGTCTTGCCCTCCTCGGCGCTATTGGCGATATAACCGAACAAGGGCCTGGGTAGATGGCGTCGAGCCAGCGCTTCAAAATCGTGTAAATTACGGGCTTTATCGAGTCGACTCACACCGTTTCCTTTCAAGCGTTAAAGGCGCCAAACGAGCAGACCCCACCGTAAGTGAGGTCTGTTTGTCCTGGCCACTCAAGGGCCAGTTCAACCACATAAAGGCTATTACAGGGTAATGCCTCAACGCCTGCAGGCAATTAGCCCATGGTCTCAGCGGGCCAGCTTCGCGGTCACCTCAGCCACCATTTTGCCCTGAAAACGCGCCAGCTTGAGCTCGCGCTCACTGGGCTGGCGGGAGCCATCGCCGCCAGCAAGAGTCGCCGCGCCGTAAGGGTTGCCGCCACTGACTTCTGAAATATCGAACTGCTCGTCGATACCGTAACCGATGGGCACGATCACCATGCCGTGGTGGGCTAGCGTCGTCCAGGTGGAGGTCACGGTCATTTCTTCACCGCCGCCGGTACCGGTAGAGGTAAAGACGCTAGCGACCTTACCCCGCAGCGAGCCGTTGGCCCACAGGCCGCCGGTCTGGTCGAAGAAGGTGCGCATCTGGCCGGACATGTTCCCAAAACGTGTGGGGGTGCCAACGATGATGCCATCATAGTCGGCGAGTTCGCCAGGGCTTGCCTCCGGAGTAGTAAAGTCCTGCTTGCCGCCAGCATTGTTGTAAGCCTCCTTCGGCATGGTTTCAGGCACGCGTTTCACGCTCACCTCGACGCCCTCCACTTCCTTGGCACCTTCCGCCACGGCGGCGGCAAGCGTATCGACATGTCCGTACATGGAATAGTAAAGCACCAGTAACTTCGCCATTGAGACCTCTTCTTGATTGCGTGACTTGTGAAACCTGTCCAATAACACAGATCAATAAATGTGCGCCTTTTCAACATAGACTAATTTAAAGTAGTGCCACGGCATTTTCGTGACACCCCGTGCTGCCAACGCTATTGATGCCTTGCGCTTTTCAGGGTTGGGCACTAATTTTTAACCCCTACCTCGTGCATATATCCAAGGATTCAGGGATGACGATTTTCGAAGCGCTACGTAAAGATCACGATATCCAGCGCGACCTGCTCGCCCGCTTGATCGAAACTCATGGCGACAGCGAAGAGCGCGATACGCTCTACAAGCAGGTCAAGCATGAGTTGCAGTACCACGCCGCTGCCGAAGAGCGGGCGTTCTACATCCCGCTGATGGAAATGGATCTCACCCAGGAAAAGGCTCGCCACAGCGTGGCCGAGCATCATGAGATCGATGAATTGATCGAGCTTCTGGACGAAACCGACTACAGCGCCAGCAACTGGCTGGTACACGCCAAGGAACTGCAGCACCTGGTCACCCATCACCTGGATGAAGAAGAGCAGGAAGTGTTTCAACTGGCCGGCCGTGGCCTGCCGGAGAACCAGAAGACATCGCTGGCCGGCGAGTATCAGGAGGAAATGGAGCGTCAGCGCGCCGAGTAACACCGTCTTCCAATCAAGAAAGCGTCTGGCCCGATAGCGGGTCAGACGCTTTTTTTTACAGGTATTTATATGTAAGCCTGCTTGATTTATAGCCCGGCGACGTCGCCTTTGTGATGGGCATACCGGCGTGATAAACAGGAATGCTCTGATACTCCAACCAGACGGAGAGCGATGCATGCTTAGCCAGTGGCTTGACTGGACGCTTGAAAACAAGGTGCCTTCGACGCGCGACGGAGCATTCGCCAGCGGGCGCTATCACCTTCATGCGCCGGGCATTTTGGAGCTGACCCCTGAAACCGCAGACGATCATACCCACGCCTGCATTTTCTCCGCCGCCATTCACGGCAACGAAACCGCGCCGATAGAACTGCTGGGCCAGTGGCTTTGTGCGCTGGAGGCGGGCACCGCTCGCTTGGGCGCACCGGTGCTGGTCATTCTGGGCAACATCCCCGCGATCAAGGCGCAGACCCGCTTTGTGGACACCAACCTGAACCGGCTTTTCCAACGCGATTTATCATTGCAAGGCCCGGAGCCCGACCGCGCGCGGGCGTTGATGGATGAAGTGGATCGCTTTTTCCAGCGTCACGACCCCCGCCCCCGGCTTCACTACGATTTACATACCGCGATTCGTAAAAGCCTCTACCCGCGCTTTGTCGTAGAGCCCTTCAGCGAGACCCCCACTCTCGACCCACAGTGGGCGTGGCTGGCCGGCGCGGGCATGCAGGCGGTGCTGCATCAGCACCAGCACAGTTTCACGTTTTCCCACTACAGCAGACACTACCATCAGGCCCAGGCGTTCACGTTCGAGCTGGGGCAGGTGGCGCCTTTTGGACAGAACGACCTGACCCCGCTCATACCCATGTTGAGATTGATTAGCGCGCTTGGCGCGGGCGAAGAGCCATCCTCTGCGGCGGGTAACCCTCTCCAGTTCTTTGAAGTCAAGCACGAGCTGCTTCGCCAATCCGAAGATTTCACGTTCGGCTTTGACAGTGACGTGGCGAACTTTACCCGCTTCGAGCCGGGTGCCTGTCTGGCCAAAGACGCCCAAGCCGGTGACTTTATCGTTGACGACGAGCCGCTTCACGTGGTGTTTCCCAACGCCAACGTGGAAATCGGCGCCAGGGCCGCGCTGCTGGTAGCGCCCAAGGAAGCTGAGGCACGAGGCGTTTAAAAGCCGTACAATGGCGTTTTGCAACAATAACAAGCAAGGGGCGGGGTTTTTCGAGGATTAATCAGACCGATAGGCTGACTTAATCACACAAGAACGAGCGCATTGGGCAGAAGGCCTGATAGAATCGCCCCTTTTTTCGCGCCAGCCGCAATCAAGCGTGTGTCTTACACCGGTTGCTTGTGCGGCAACCCTGTTCTGGAGCCTCGTTATGGCCGTAACGCCTACGCCCCTTGAAGTGCGCAATATAAAAAAGCGCTTTGGGGATACTGAAGTTCTCAAAGGCCTCTCGCTCGAAGCCCATAAAGGAGATGTGATTACCCTTATCGGCGCTTCGGGGTCGGGCAAGAGCACGTTCTTACGCTGCATGAACCTGCTGGAGCAGCCTGACGAAGGCGAGCTGATCGTTCACGGCGAGCCGGTACGCTTCAAGATGACCCGTCACGGCCGGGAGCCCGCGGATAAAAAGCAGGTCGTCGCCATGCGGGCCAAGCTTTCCATGGTCTTTCAAGGCTTCAACCTGTGGGCCCACATGACGCTTCTGGAAAATGTCATCGAAGCGCCGGTACACGTGCTGGGCCAATCCAGAAAAGAAGCCACCGAACACGCCTATGCGTTGCTTGAACGCGTGGGGTTGACCGCACGCGCCAACGCCTATCCGGCGCAGATGTCCGGCGGCCAGCAACAGCGTGGCGCCATCGCACGCGCCCTGGCCATGAACCCTGAAGTGATGCTGTTCGATGAGCCCACCTCGGCGCTCGACCCTGAGCTTGTCGGCGATGTGTTGAAGGTCATGCGTGATCTGGCCAAAGAGGGTCGTACCATGGTGGTGGTCACTCACGAGATGGGCTTTGCCCGGGACGTTTCAAGCAAGGTGATCTACCTGCATCAGGGTCTGGTCGAAGAGTCCGGAACGCCTGACGAGGTGCTCAACAATCCGCGCTCTGCCCGGCTACAGCAGTTTCTGGCTCCCAAATACTGATCGCGAGGCACTCCATGCTGGACTTGCAAGGCTATGGCCCGCGTCTCATCGAAGGGGCTGGCGTCACCATACAACTGGCGGTTCTATCGCTTATTCTTGCCATCGCGCTTGGCTTGCTCACCGCCACTGCCAAGATGTCGCGCCACTGGCTTTTTCATCGCGTGGCAACGCTCTATACCACGGTGATTCGCGGTGTGCCGGATCTGGTGCTGATGATGCTGCTCTTTTTCGGCGGCCAGATCGGTGTCAACGCCATCAGTGATCTGCTTTATGATCATTTCGATATCGATATCTACATCAACTTCAACGCCTTCGCCGCCGGCGTGCTGACCATCGGATTCATCTTCGGGGCCTATATGGGCGAAACCTTCCGAGGCGCCTTCATGGCGGTGGATGAGGGACAGATCGAGGCCGGCAAGGCCTACGGCATGAGCAACGCTTTGCTGTTTCGTCGCGTGCGTTTTCCGCAGATGATGCGCCACGCCCTCCCGGGGCTTTCCAATAACTGGATGGTGCTTTTAAAAACCACCGCACTGGTCTCGGTGATCGGGTTGACCGACATGGTGCGCGTGGCCGCCGAGGCCTCGCGCGCCACCCATGAACCCTTCGTGTTCCTGCTGCCGGTGGCGGCGGTCTACCTGCTGATTGCAAGCGTTTCCGAGTGGATATTCGCGCAGTTGCAAAAGCGCTACAACATCGGCTTCGGGGGGCAGTAGCACATGGATATCACCACATGGTTCATTGATCTGCTCGAAGGCAACGTGATCTTCACGCCCAACACGCTGGGCTACTACTGGGAAGGACTGGTCACCACCACTCAACTGGTATTTCTGGCGCTTCTGGCAGGGCTGCTGCTTGCCGTGCCGTTGGCCATCATGCGAAGTTCCAGACACAAGTGGATCAGCCTGCCGGTCTATCTGTACACCTACGTGTTTCGCGGTACTCCCCTTTTGATCCAGCTGTATATCATCTACTACGGCGTGGTCTTTTTCGACGGCATTCAGGAAACCTTTCTCTGGCCAATGCTGCGCGAGGCGTTCTACCCGGCATTGATTGCCTTTACGCTCAATACCGCCGCCTACACCACCGAGATCTTCAGAGGCGCCATCAAGGCGACCCCCCAGGGAGAAATCGAAGCGGCCAAGGCCTACGGCATGTCCCAGGCGCTGATGATGCGCCGGATCATTCTCCCCAGCGCATTTCGCCGGGCACTGCCCTCCTACGGTAACGAAGTCATCTTCATGCTTCATGCAAGCGCCATCGCCAGTGTCGTCACGCTGACCGACCTCACCGGTGCCGCCCGCTTTGTCTACGCGCGGTTTTACGCCCCGTTTGAGGCGTTTCTGTTCGTCGCCGCTATCTATCTTTGTTTAACCTTTGCTATTTTGTATGGGTTCCGTTTGCTCGAAAAGCGCCTGCTGGCTCACTTGAAGCCGCTTTCCCACTGATTCGTTGATGCGAAGGGGGCGTAATCAAACAAACGTTGGTTTACAAACGCACGCGTTCTTTTCGTCAACGCTTGGGTGCGTTAGTTTAAACGTGATCACTGAAGTGAACCTGCCTACTCAGGAGTACCACCATGAAAAGAATTCTAACGCTGTCTCTGCTGGGCCTTGCCGTTGCCGCGGCCTCCTCCGCCCAGGCGCGGGATTACGATACGGTACGCATCGGCGTGGATGTGCCTTACGAGCCGATGGAATACCGCACCGCCGAAGGCGACCTGACCGGCTTCGATATCGATCTGGGCAACGCGCTTTGCGAACACATGGGAATTACCTGCGAGTGGGTCGAACAGGAGTGGGACGGTATCATTCCGGGTTTGATGTCGCGCAACTACGACGCGATCATGTCGTCCATGACCATCAACGACGACCGTCGCCGTCAGGTCCTGTTCTCCGAGCCCTATATCACCATGCCGTCGGCCTGGTTCGCACCCAGCAGCCTGGATATCGACGAAGCTAACGAAGAAACGCTGGAAGGCATGACCATCGGCGTTCAGCGCGGCACGCTGCAGGACAACTACGTGACCGACAACTACGGCAGCGTTGCCGATATCAGCCGTTACGCCACCGCCGATGACATGGTGCTGGACATGGACGCCCAGCGTCTGGATATCGTCTTCCTCGACTTCCCCATCGGTCAGTACACACTGATCGAAGACGGCGACGGCGAGTACAAGGAAGTGGGTGAGCGCATCAGCGAGCCCAAGGAGTACTTCGGCGACGGCTTCGGTATCGCCTTTCGCCAGCGCGACGAGGCCTTGGCCGAGAAATTCAATGACGCCCTGGCCACCCTTGAAGAAGACGGCACTTATGATGAGATCTATCAGCGCTACTTCGGCAACGAATAACGCTTACTTCGGTAACGGGTGACCCCCTCGCGGTGCAAGGCAATAAAACCCCCGGCAAAAACCGGGGGTTTTGCGTTAGCTGAGGTATAGTAAGGTCAGGTACTACCTTCAAGCCCTGCGATGAACTTGAAAGGCGCGCCCCAGTCCTACCTAAAGCGTTGGCTATAAAAGAACTGTCATGTAAAACAGGGAGGTTTTATGACGTACCCACCTGGCGCTTCTGCCAGCCCGGCGGTTTCAACACCGGATGCCGCCGGCACCGAACGCCCTTTATCTCACTGGACTGCCTGGGGTCAGTGGCTTGCACTCGTGACCATGACGATAGACCACCTGGTGCGTTACGTGCTGCCGGGCGCATGGGATCTGGGCTGGGCGGGCTCGTCGATCGGCCGCATCGCCTTTCCCCTGTTTGCCGCCATGGTGGCCTGGCACGGGCTTTTCAACACGCGAAATCCGCTGCGCTATGCCCGGCGTATCCTGATCATCGGCATCGCCGCCCAAGTGCCTTACATGATGATGCCACGGGTAAGCGACGCCTTTATTCTGAACGTCTGCTTCACGCTGGCAAGCGGTTTGGCACTGGGTGCGCTGGTACGCCAGGGCTGGCAGCACTACCAGCGCCAGACACTGGGGTTTGGCTGGCTGTTGCTGGGCACGGGTGTGGTAGTCACCGTCTGGTATCTGCTGGGCTTCTGGGTGGAATACGGGCATAACGGGCTGCTGTTGATTCCGCTGTTCATGTTCGCCATGAACGCGCTCAGCGAAACCCGCGACGCCTTGATCTCCCGCCTCTGGGCAGGGCTTGCGGCCTTTCCGCTGCTCTGGATAGCAGGTCAGATGAACGCCTCGGACATGTCGAAGTCCTTCACCGTGGCCACGTGTGTCATCGTGCTGATGCTGGCAGCCGGAGCGTCTCAGCGCATACCCCCGGTGGTCATGGCCATGCCCCGGCGGCTCTGGCTTGCCTGGTACCCTGGCCACTTTGCCATCATCGCGCTCTGGCTGGTGATCAGCGGGCGGTTAGCAATGTAGCGTGGCTCGAACAGGACTCGCCCTGGGCCAGCACTTTTTGCATTTCGGGCCGGTAGCGGCGCAGCCGTGCCCGCCCATCCGCCTTGGCCTGATACATCGCGATATCCGCCTGCTTGAGAATGTCGGCATGATCGTATCGGGCGGCGCTGAAACAGGTATAGCCCATGCTGGGGGTCACATCGACTCGCTGACCTTCCAGACAGTACTGACCGGTCAGCGTGCTTTGCAGCATTTCCATGGCACTCTGAGCCACGCGCTCAGCGGCTTCCGACAAAGGCTGGTCGATCAGCTTGAGCATCACGAACTCGTCTCCGCTCAGCCGGGCGGCCATGTCATCGTCGTCCAGATGTCTTTCCAGACGTTCGGCAATCTGCACCAGCAGATCGTCCCCGGCGGCATGGCCGAAGGTATCGTTGATCAGCTTGAAGCGATCCATGTCCAGGAACATGACGACGCCGGTGCGCTCATGCCTTGAAGGCTCATCGCAAAGCCCCATCAGGCGCTCAATGAAAAGGCGTCGGTTGGGAAGATCGGTCAACGAATCATAGTAGGCCTGACGATAGATGATGGCCTCGTTTCGGGTTCGCTCGGTAAAGTCCTCCACGATGGCCATGCCGCCTATACGCTCCTTACTGGCGCTGTTCACGCCATTGAAAATAGCGCGCAAGGGCGTCCCGGTCTTTGCTCCGGGCAGGTGGAATACTCCTTCAAAGTAGCCCGAGCCTTTTTCAAGAGCGTCTCTCACCCCCTGGGCCACTTCCTGGTTGGCAGCGCGATCCAGCATCCGATAGCCGATGAAGGCCGAGCGCCCACCGCCTAGAATCATCAACATCTGATCGTTGCAATCGGTAATGATGCCGTTGCGATCAAAGTGCAAGACGCCCAGAGGAGAATGATCGAAAATGGAACGGTAGCGGTTTTCGCTTTCCAGAAGCTGCGCTTCTCGGGCCTCGATGTTGACTCTCAAGGCAATATTATCGTGAATGATACGATTGAACCGCGAGCTTGTGGCCAGCATCAACATCAAGAAGATGAGCATCATACCGCCAACCACGCTCGACAGCAGCGACCCTTGAATCACGAACAGCACGGCGACCGGCAGTAGAATCGGCGTGACAAAACCCACCGCAATCCACTTGACGGACGAAAGCGTGGTGATGCCCCCGGCGGCGATTCCTGCCATGACCACCGCTAGCGCGGCAAACTGTTCCGGATAGTCCGGCGTAAAAAAGATGATGCCGGCCGCGCCCCATATCGCCCCGGAAGCTAGGGCCCCGGCAGCAAAGGCGTAAAGCCACTTCTTGTGGTAGGGATCAGAAGCTACATGCCCGAAACGGTAGGCAAGCCACAGACGTAAAAGAGACACGACGGAAAGCGCCGCGAGCCAGGAAAGAAGCGACAATGGCGTATTGGCCGACCAAATCGCCAGCAACATGAAGGCCGCCGCCACCAGGCTACTGATCACCGGCTGCCAAAGCTTTTCGTATAGAAGCCTTACTTTCGCCGCTTCCAGATCACACAGTGAAACGTTATCTATCAGAAGCTCGATCGAGCGTCTGTCTTGAATGACCATGGCGGGCTTGAGCTTCCACAGCATATCCTGTCCCTGCGCTAGTATATTGCCAGCTTGAAGGCAACCTTCTTCATTGAAGTTCAAAGCGCTAGTTTTATATGATTTATGCCATTAAAGCGACTATCGTCATTAAAATTAAAAAAACCGCCTCATTATAGGCGCTTATAAAAGTATAAAATGTTAAAAGCGGGATTCGAAACTCCAGACGACCGGCGGAGCCTCGGGTAGAAGCGTCTGGCACTGGCGCACCTTTTCCAATAGCGCAGCGTGGGAATCGGCCACGACGTTGACATGGGCAAGCTTGCGCCCGGCCCGCTCGCTTTTATCGTAACGATGCAGATGCGTATGGGGAATCTTCAGCAGCGCCGCGTTATCCCCTTCCTGGCCGATCACGTTCACCATGCAAGTCGGTGCAATCGCTTCGGTCGACCCCAGCGGTAGCCCCTGCACGGCCCGCAGGTGATTCTCGAACTGACTGGTCACCGCGCCATCCATTGTCCAGTGGCCGGAGTTATGCACCCGAGGGGCCATCTCGTTGGCCAGCAGGCTGCCATCGCGCGTCTGGAAAAGTTCCAGTGCCAGCACGCCCACGTAGTCCAGCTCATCGAGCAGCGTACGTATGTAGCTATCCGCCGTTTGCTGAACGCTCTGGGTCACATCCGGCAGCGGCGCCACGGAGTAACGCAAGATGCCATCCACGTGCTGGTTTTCCGCCATGGGGTAGAACGCTACCTCGCCATCGCGTCCGCGCACGGCAATAATGGACACTTCCCGCACGAAGTCGACGAAGGCTTCAACGATCAACTGCGAGTGCCCGATCGACGCCCAGGCCTCGAACGCTTCGTCGGCGGCCTTGAGCACCGCCTGGCCCTTGCCGTCGTAGCCTTCGGTCACCGACTTGGCCACGACCGGACAGCCTAGCTCCCCGGCAGCGTCGGCCAGTTCCTGGGCGCTGTTCACCACCCGGTACGCCGGGGTAGGAATATTCAAGCGATCAAACAATGCCTTCTCTTCCACCCGGTTCTGACACACGGCGATGGCCTGGCTTCCCGGGTATACCGGCTTGTGCCGCTCGATCTCGCGGACCAGCTCGACGGGCAGGTGCTCGAACTCGTAGGTGACCACGTCCACCTGCTCGAGAAAGTCGGCAAGGCGCTCGTTGTCGGGGTCGACGATGACATCGCCAATGCCGGCGCTCGGGCTGCCGGTGGTATCCAGAAAGGTGAAGCGGTTACCCAGAGGATAGCCCGCCAGCGCCAGCATTCGGCCTAGCTGCCCGGCCCCCAATACGCCAATGTTCATGAATGCCTCCTCAGGCCTGGTCGGCGTCGATACGGGGGTCCGGGTTATCCAGGACCATTTGGGTCTGTTCGAGGCGAAACGCCTCGACCGCTTCACGCACGGCGCTATCCTGAAGGCCAACGATCTGCGCAGCCAGAAGGCCTGCGTTGGTGGCGCCGGCCTTGCCGATGGCCAGTGTGCCCACGGCAATGCCGCCGGGCATCTGGGCGATAGAGAGAAGCGAATCCAGTCCTTTCAGCGCCTTGGACTCCACCGGTACACCCAGCACCGGCAGCACCGTCTGCGAGGCCACCATGCCAGGTAGATGTGCCGCGCCGCCTGCGCCGGCAACGATCACCTGAAGGCCACGCTCGGCGGCACTCTTGGCGTAGTCGAACAAAAGGTCCGGCGTGCGATGCGCCGACACCACGCGTGTCTCGCAGGCCACGCCTAGGCGCTCGAGCATGGTGACGGCATGCTCCATGACGGGCCAATCCGACCTGGACCCCATAATCACGCCCACCTTGGGTGCGCTGCTGGACATGTATTCGCTCCTCGGCCAGTGGCCTTAAACCGTTTAAAGACGAAAAAGCCGCAAGGCTTACCAGAAATTTTGAAGGCGCATAGTCTACCAGAGCGCGCTCCTTTAGGGGCTTTGATCAAATGACGAAATTTTCCTGCGCACAGGCATTGAAAAGCGCCTTCGTTAGCGGCATTGTGTAGCTGTCCTTTCAGACTAATGGAGTCACATGAGTACGGCATACTCAACTGCTTGCGCAGAAACGCTGGACCCTCCGCGAAGCAGCCCTGACCTTGATGTCAGGGAACTTGAAAAACGTACGCGCCTAATGCGTATTATTGCACGTCTGATCGCCGTATCAGACCTGGGAAGCCGGGAAATCGCCCGTCAGGCGGGTCTTCCGGTACAGAAAATCAGTGATCTGCTCGCCGGAAGGCTTGAGCACCTGGATATCAACGAACTTAACGTTCTACGCCGCACACTAGAGCTGGGGGCGCCCTAGCGAACGTCTCTGCCGACTAGAACCAATAAACGCCTCGCATTCGCGAGGCGTTTTTTTATTGGCGCCGAGTTCTTTTGAGGGCGAAATCGTTCTAACGCCGCAGGGCCAGGCACTCAGTCGTCGCGCTGCTCCAGCGCTTCTGCCGCCTGAATGGCCTCTTTCTCGGAAGTGTGCTCGGATACCACGACCTCATTGCCGGGCTGGGATACATCCACGACTTGCCAGCCGGAAATGGTTTCTTTCAGGTCGCTGACTTCGAATACTGGATCGATACGGGCTTGTCTGGACATGATGGTCTCCTGAGTGCGCCGATAGTAGCGTATCCACCAGCATAGAAGACAAGCCCGGGAAGGCAAACATGGGGCATAACCAGGCTTTACCCAAGAGCCAACGCTACGCCGCCCAGGGCCACCACGAGCACGACCACCCAGGCGGGCACCTTCCAGACGTTGAGCAGCAGAAAGCCGGTCAATGCCAGGGCAAACTCGAAAGGCCCGACCACGGCGCTGGTCCACACCGGTTGATAAAGAGCCATGCCCAGAATGCCCACTACCGCTGCGTTGGCACCGCGCATCAGCGCCTGAGCGCTGCTCCACCGGCGAAAACGGTTCCAGAACGGTAGCACGCCCACCAGCAGAAGAAAGCCCGGGACAAAAATCGCCACCAATGCCAGAACCGCGCCCAGCGCGCTAGGCATACCAGGCAACAAGGCACCCAGGTAGGCAGCGAAGGTAAAAAGCGGCCCCGGGATGGCCTGCGCCGCCCCATAGCCGGTCATGAACGCATCGTCACTGACCCAGCCCGGTTGCACCACCTCGGCGCTGAGTAGCGGCAGCACGACATGCCCGCCGCCAAACACTAACGCCCCCGAGCGATAAAAGGCGTCGATCACAGCAAGCCACGACGCACCACTTGCCAACAGCGGAAGCGCTATCAAGAGTCCGACAAACATCAGCAGTGACGCTCCGCCCACCCGGCGTGAAACGCCAAAACGAAGCGTTTCACCAGAGGCGTGGGAATCCCCACTGCGACACAGCACAAGCCCCAGCAGCCCACCCAGTACGATAGCAGCTACCTGCCCCAGCGGCCCGCTGACCCACACCACCGTAAACACCGCGGCAAGCGCAATGCCGGCACGGGTTTGGTCCGGGCAGAGGTTTCGGGCCATGCCCCATACCGCATGGGCAACGACCGATACGGCGACGAGTTTCAGCCCCTGGAGCAAACCGTTGGCGATGGCACCTTCCAGCATGGCGGCACTCAAGGCAAACACCATCAACACCAGAGCAGAAGGCAGCGTGAAAGCAAGCCACGCTACGGCCGCCCCCCAGGGTCCGGCACGCATCAGCCCCAGGGCAAACCCCACCTGACTGCTGGCCGGGCCGGGTAGAAACTGGCAAAGCGCGACCAGATCGGCATAGGCGTGCTCGCTCAGCCACCGGCGGCGCGTTACGAACTCATGATGGAAATACCCCAGATGCGCGACGGGCCCGCCAAAAGAAGTAAGCCCCAGCAGCAAGAAAGCTCTGAAGACTTCGCCGATACGGGCTCGGGGGAGCGCTTGTTGCGTCATGGCACCAGATCCTTGAGAGAAAACGCCAAGCATAATCGCCGGATCTGACGCCACGATGACAGCGAACGGGTAGTTCTGATGCAGAACCGAGGCCCCCCCTTCGCGCTACATCCCCCACCCCGGCAGCGCTCGTCGCGCTGCTCCCGCGGGTGCGCCTGTTGGCTTACCACGCGCTACGGGTGTGTGACCCAGGTGGGTTTATGCACCCGTAGCGCGTGGTAACGTTTTGCGAGGATACGAGCAAACAAGGCACCCGCGGAAGGCGGCTGCCAGGCCGCCTGGGCGTGCTGCTGCCCTTGTGGGTGCGTCAATGCTTATTCGCTTTGATCGGTGACCGCGCCGGTGCTTGCCGAACTGACCTGGCGTGCGTACTTGGCCAGCACGCCGCGGGTGTAACGCGGAGTCGGGCGCTGCCAGGCGGCCTGGCGGCGCATCAGCTCGTCGTCGGCCACGTGCATCTCGATGGTGTCCGCGTCGGCGTCGATGGTGATGACGTCGCCGTTTTCCACCAGCGCCAGCGGGCCGCCCTCGAACGCCTCCGGCGATACGTGACCCACCACGAAGCCGTGGCTGCCGCCAGAGAAGCGACCATCGGTAATCAGTGCGACATCGTTGCCCAGGCCACGGCCCATGATGGCGGAGGTTGGCGTCAGCATCTCACGCATGCCCGGGCCGCCCTTGGGGCCCTCGAAACGGATGACCACGACATCGCCGGCCACCACGGTGCCGTCATTGATGCGCGCCTGGGCTTCTTCTTCGGAACCGAACACCCGCGCCGGGCCGGAAAAGCGCGTGCCCTCCTTGCCGGTGATCTTGGCGACCGCGCCTTCCGGGGCCAGGTTGCCATACAGAATGCGCAGGTGGCTCTGGGCCTTGATGGGCCGATCCAGCGGCGCAATGATGTTCTGATCGACCGGATACGCCTCGACACCGGCCAGATTCTCGGCCAGGGTCTTGCCCGTTACCGTCAGACAGTCGCCGTGCAGAAGGCCTGCGTCCAGCAGGGTTTTCATCAGCGGCTGGATACCTCCGATCGCCACCAGTTCGCTCATCATGTAATGCCCGCTGGGGCGAAGGTCCGCCACCACCGGCACGCGCTTGCCGATCTCGGTGAAGTCCGCAAGCGAAAGCTCGACATCGATGGTGCGCGCCATGGCGATCAGGTGCAGTACCGCATTGGTCGAGCCGCCGAGGGCGATGATGATGGTAATCGCGTTCTCGAACGCTTGCCGGGTCATGATGTCCGAGGGCTTGATATCCCGGGCCAGCAACTCGAGCACCGCCTCCCCCGCCGCCTTGCAGTCATCGCGCTTTTCCTGGGAGATCGCGTTCTGCGCAGAGCTGCCCGGCAGGCTCATGCCCAGTGCCTCGATAGCGGAGGCCATGGTATTGGCGGTGTACATGCCGCCGCAGGAACCGGGGCCGGGAATCGCGGTTTCCTCGATCTGCTTGAGCTCGATCAAATCCATGTCGCCACGCGAATGCGCGCCCATGGCTTCGAACACCGAGACGATATCGGTATGTCCCTTGCCCGGCATGATGGTACCGCCGTAGACGAACACACTGGGGCGGTTCAGGCGCGCCAGGCCCATCACGCAGCCCGGCATGTTCTTGTCACACCCGCCGATGGCGACCAGGCCATCGAAGCCCTCGCAACCCGCCACGGTCTCGATGGAATCCGCGATCACCTCCCGGGAAACCAGCGAGTACTTCATCCCCTCGGTGCCGTTGGCGATGCCATCGGAAATCGTGATGGTATTGAAGATGACGCCCTTGCCACCGCCGGCGTCCGCACCGTCGCGGGCTAACTCGGCCAGCTCACCGATATGGCTGTTGCATGGCGTCACCATGCTCCAGGTCGACGCCACCCCCACCTGGGGCTTCTTGAAATCCTCGTCGTTGAAGCCTACCGCGCGAAGCATCGCTCGGCTGGCCGCTTTTCCCGGGCCATCCACTACCGGGGCCGAATGGCGGCGAGAGAGATCGGTGGGCTCTGTCATGGCGTTCTCCTGGGCTTTGATATGGGTCATGGCACAAGCTTGGCGATGCGCGCGGCTCACTGCAAGACCAGAAGCGACTTAAATTCG
This sequence comes from Vreelandella xerophytica, assembly GCF_968048975.1. The sequence goes on from NZ_OZ309106.1 coordinate 2,542,147, forward strand.
GCTCGAAGCCTCCCCGGCACCCGCCAGAGCGCGGCGCGTTTCATTGACTGAGGATAAATGGCCCCTTCGTTCAACGAAAAATTGACAGCGCTGAAATAAGCTGCCTAATCTAACAATAATCGATTTTTACAAAAAACATGGATATAAGTAGTCAATATCATCAAAACTCGCCTGAGAAAGAAGATCGACGGGCAGTACCATGACCTGTCCAGCATCAGAACTATTCAAACCAGCGTCAGAACTATCCAAACTAGCGTCAGAACTATTCAAACAATAAAAGACAATCAAGAATAACTAATCGCCCGCCCACCTTCGGACATGAAATCTGAAGAACTCAAGAACAAACGTTCCTATTTTCATGATACAAGAGGTGTTCTTATGAAATATCGTCGTATCTCGGGCAACCTTGCACTGAGCGTACTGGCCGCGTCCGTATCGCTTGCCGCCTTGCCCGCACTTGCGGATTCCTACCCCGAGCGGCCTATCCGCCTGATCATTCCATACGGTGCCGGCGGCCCCACCGATATCATCTTTCGCCAGATAGCTCAGGAAGCGGAGAAAGCGCTGGGAGTATCCATCGTCCCGGTCAACATGTCCGGTGCCGGGGCGACGCTGGGTTCCAGACACGTCAAGGACGCCGAACCAAACGGTTATACGATTCTGGGCGGGCACGACAATATCGCGCTTTCCTATATCGCCGGAATGGTCGACTACTCCTACGAGGCCTTCGAGCCGATTGCCCGCGTCACGCAAACATTCAACATGCCCACCACCTACCCGGACCATCCCGTTCAAGACGCCAGTGAAATCTCCCAGTACGTCAAGGACAACCCCGGGTCGGTCAGCTTCAGCATGATTCCCACCTCCACGGACCATTTCTTCTGGATCCAGATGTTCGATGCGATGGGTATCGATCTGGCCGATGTCAATCTGATCGGCTACCCGGATACCACCGAGCAGATGTCGGCTCTCAGGGCCAAGGAGATCGACTTCACCATCACCAATGCGGCGTGCTGTTCCGGGTTTTACAAGGACGGCTCGTTCCGCCCCCTGGGCGTGGCCCATAGCGAACGGCTAAGCGGCGATACCCTCGACGAGATTCCCACCTTTCAGGAGATGGGGATCGACATGATGTCGGCCACCAGCCGTGGTTTCTTTGCGCCCTTGGGCACCCCCCAGGAGCATATCGACATTCTGGCCGATGCCTTTGAAATGGCCATGCAAGACGAGGCGCTGAGGGAAAGATTGGTCAATGAACTGGGATCGGAGCCCAGCTTCCAGGCGGGCCAGGAGTATCGCGACTTCCTGGAGCAGAATCAGCGCGAACTCGAGGCGGCGGCGGAAAACGTCTCCTTCTGATTCGGCTTTGGCTCCTCCCCCATCAACGCCTTTGGCCCGGTGTGCTTGAGCATACCGGGCTGTTACGGGCACCAGACTCAAAAGGCCTCGTCAATGACGCTGACTGCTGCACAAAGCTTGGTGAACCAACTCGCCGCCCTTGGTACGGACAAGATCTTCTGCGTTCCCGGTGAAAGCTACCTGGCCGCACTCGACGCCATGTATCAGCATGAAAAGATCCAGGCCATTGCCTGTCGCCATGAATCCGGTGCGGGGTTCATGGCGATAGCGGATGCAAGGCTGACCGAGCGCCCGGGGGTTGTTTTCACCAGCCGGGGCCCGGGGTCGATGAACGCGGCGATTTCCCTGCACGCCGCCCAGCAAGACGGGGTGGCGCTGCTGATGTTCATCGGTCATGTCACCCGCGAAGAGCTGGGACGGGCGTCCTTTCAGGAAGTCGACTACCGCCAGACCTTCGGTGATATCGCCAAGGAGGTCTTCGAGGTTCATCAGGGCAAGAGAATCGTCGATACGGTCGTTCGCGCATGGCAGCGCGCCGTGAGCGGCACACCGGGCCCGGTGGTCATCGTGCTGCCGGAGGACATGCTGCAAGACGAGGTTACCACCCCCGTTTTAACCCCCGCAGCAACGACACGCCCCGCCCCTTCCCGGCCCGACCTGGACGCCATTCAGGCACGGCTGGCCAAGGCCGAACGCCCGCTGCTGCTTGCCGGCGGGCAGATCAATACCGACCGGGCACGACAAGCCCTGGTCAAGACCGCCGAAAAATGGCAGCTCCCGGTACTGGGGGCGTTCAAGCAGCAGGAGGTAATGGCCAACAGCCACTCCCACTGGGTGGGTCAGATCGGCTTCACGATGCCCGCCGCCATGGCCGAAAGACTGAAACAGGCCGATCTCATTCTGGCGGTCGGCACCCGCCTTGGCGACATCACCACCCAGGGCTTCAGCTTTCCAAGCGCCCCCCTGCCGGCGCAGGATGTCATTCATGTCTATCCAGATGCCGATGTGATCGGGCGCAACATCACTCCCTGGCTAGGCGTGGCCGCCGATAGCGAACGCTTTCTGGAGGCACTGGCAAACGCCGCTGCTCCGGCACCGCCCGAGCAAAGAAAGCAGTGGCTGGATGAATTGAAGGCCGAACACAAGACGCTTGCCACGTACCAGCCCAAGCCCAGCCAGACCGGCGTGGATCTGGGTGGCGTGGTAGCGGCGGTCAATCAGCATGCCAGCGCCGATACCGTCTTCTGCCTGGATTCCGGCAACTTCGCCACCTGGGTGCATCGCTATATCGTGCTGGGCGAAAGGCAGAGGCTTTTGGGCAGCGCCTCCGGTGCGATGGGAAGCGGAGTGCCCTATGCGGTCGCCGCCGGCCTGCGCCACCCGGACAAGACGGTCATCGCTTTTCTGGGCGATGGCGGTGCGCTCATGACCGGCAACGAGCTGGCCACGGCGGTGCACTACGGCGCAAACATCAAGATCATCATTGCCGATAATGCCATTTACGGCACCATACGAGGATTTCAAGAAAAGCTGTTTCCCGGCCGCCCTGTGGCGACCTCCCTCACCAGCCCCGATTTTGCAGCCTGGGCCGAGGCGTTCGGCGTGAAAGGCTTTACCATCGAACACGACGCGCAAATCGAGCACACGATTCAACAAGCCCTCACCCACCCGGGCGCCGGCGTGATTCATGTAAGACAAAGCGCCGAACGCCTGAGCGCTTTCAGCCCTTGAATCTTCACGTCAGGCTGTAACAGAGCCAAGATGCAGACGCCTTGTAAGTTCAGGCGTCTTCTCATGACCGGCATGACCCTACGTCCCGACGTTCCAGGCAGGCCGGCCCTGCCTGAGTAAAGACAAAAGCGCTGAAACTTATTAAGATCGTGCACTCTGAACGACGCATTGATTTGCAATAGTGATAGCGAGGATGTCATGGAACCCGAAGGGAAGTACGAACTGCTGCGCAGCATTGCCGAACCGCTCTACCGCGCCAAGTTCTGGATGCAACTGATCGGGGTGATGCTGATCATTACCGGGCTTTTAACCGCGATTACCGTGGTGGGTATCATCGTGGCCTGGATACCCATCTGGGGCGGCGTGGTATTGATGCAGGCGGCAAAGGCCGGTAGCCGTGCCTACCAGAGCGGCGACGAGCGCGAGCTGCGTTTTGCGCTGGGCAAGCTCAAGACCCACTTCACTATTTTCGGCGTCTTGCTGCTGCTGTATCTGCTGCTGTTCGTGGGCATGACCTTTCTGGGGTTGCTGGGCATCGGTAACGTAACGCTTTCCTACTAAGTTTGCCTACTGTCTAGGTCCGCCTACTGTCCAAGCCCGCCTACTGTCGAGACGTTTTCATGTCGAGTCTTTCCACACCACCGCTTGCCCCCGGCTTCATGGTCGTTCACGCCAACCGCCTGGAAGACCTGCGTGCTCTGGCGGTGGAGTGGATGCGCCTGCACCCGCTGGGTGCGCTCGAAAGCGAAACCATTCTGGTGCAGAGCAACGGCATCGGCCAGTGGCTGAAACTGGCCCTGGCGGAAGACCCGGCTCAGGGCGGCGCCGGCATCGCCGCGGCACTCAATGTCACCCTGCCTGCGCGCTTTCTGTGGCAGGCCTACCGCACGGTATTGACCGAGCTCACCGGTGATGCAGAGACGGTGCCGGAGACCTCACCGTTTGATAAATCGCGCCTGGTGTGGCGCCTGCTGCGTTTGCTGCCTTTACTTGCCGAGCAGCCCGTATTTGCCCCACTGGCCCGCTTTCTGGAAACCGACCGCGACCAGCGCAAGCACTACCAGCTGGCCGAACGCCTGGCGGATCTGTTCGATCAGTACCAGGTATACCGCGCCGACTGGCTGGACGCCTGGGCCGATGGCCGTGACATACTGATTACCGCCCGCGGCGAACAACGCGAGCTTGACGAACACCAGCGCTGGCAGCCCGCTTTATGGCGCGCCCTGCGCGACGATGTCGCCGCCAACCAGGGCGAGGCCGGCCTGAACAGCAGCCGCGCCCAGGTGCACAGCCGCTTTCTGGAGGTAGCCGGCGGGCTCGAAGACGGAGGCTGCCCCCACGGCCTGCCCCGGCGGCTGATCATCTTCGGCATCTCGTCGCTGCCCCAGCAGACGTTGGAAGCGCTGGCCGCGCTTTCGCGCTGCTGTCAGATCGTGCTGTGTGTGCACAACCCCTGCCAGTACTACTGGGCGGATATCATCGAGCACAAGGATTTGCTGCGCGCCAACCGCTACCGCCAGCAGCGTAAAGCGGGTATGCCCGACGCGCTGGATGTGCTCGGCGATGGCGATGTGGACAGCGCCCTGCACCTGCACGCCCAGCCGCTTCTGGCCGCCTGGGGCAAACAGGGCCGCGACTACCTGCGCCTGCTCGATGAACACGACGACGCCGGTAACTACCAGACCCTGTTCGAGCAGCAGGCGCTGCGTATCGACATGTTCGAGCCGTTCACCACCCCCGAGCACAGCTGCCTGCTCAGCCAGCTCCAGGACGACATTCGCGAGCTGCGCCCGGTGGCGGAAACGCAAACTACCTGGCCGGAAGTAGACGTGCAGCAGGACGACTCCATCGTGTTCCACATCGCCCACGGCCCCCAGCGGGAAGTGGAGATTCTGCACGACCAGCTGCTGGCCGCGTTCAGCGCTGACCCGGACCTGCGCCCACGGGATATCATCGTCATGGTGCCGGATATCGACCGCTACGCGCCGCATATCGAAGCCGTGTTCGGCCAGTACCGCTCGAGCCCCTACCGCGCCGGCACCGGCCGTGATGACCCGCGCTACATTCCCTATACACTGTCGGACCAGGCCAGCCGCCACCGCCTGCCGCTGATGATCGCGCTCGAAAAGCTCCTGCGCCTGCCGGAGCTGCGCCTCTCGGTGAGCGACCTGCTGGATCTTCTCGACGTGCCCGCTCTGCGCGAGCGCTTTGGCATCGAAGAGAACGACCTGCCCACGCTTAACCGCTGGATCGAGGGCGCGGGCATCCGCTGGGGGCTTAACGCCGAGCAGCGGACCCGGCTGGATTTGCCCCAGGGCCTGAGCCAGAACACCTGGGCCTTCGGCCTGCGCCGCCTGCTGTTGGGCTACACCGTGGGCGTGGCGGACGCGTGGCAGGGGATCGAGCCGTTTGACGATATCGGCGGCCTTGAAGCCTCGCTTGCCGGACCGCTGGCGACTCTTCTCGAGCGCCTGGAAGAGACCTGGGAGATTTTCTGCCAGCCCACCACGGCGGCCGAATGGGTGGCAAGGCTTCGCGAACTGCTGGAAGCCTTCTTTCTTACCGACGACGCCCAGGAGAGCGTCATGCTCACCAAGCTCGAAGGCGCGCTCAACCAGGTGCTGGAAAGCACCCAAGAAGCCGGGCTCGATGAACCCCTGCCGCTTTCCATGGTGCGCGAACACTGGCTTGCGCAGATCGACGAGCACAGCCTTTCCCAGCGTTTTCTGGCCGGTGCGGTCAACTTCGCAACGCTCATGCCCATGCGCGCGATTCCCTTCAAGCGGGTATGCCTTCTGGGCATGAACGACGGCGAGTACCCGCGCTCCCAGCCGCCACTGGATTTCGACCTGATGGGCGGCGACTACCGCCCCGGCGACCGCTCACGGCGTGAAGATGACCGCTACCTGTTTCTGGAAGCGCTGCTCTCGGCTCGCCACCAGCTCTATATCAGCTGGGTGGGGCGCAGCCAAATCGACAACAACCCCATGCCGCCCTCGGTGCTGGTGGGCCAGCTGCGCGATCACCTCGCCGCCGGCTGGCAAGGCCAGCATGAAGCACCACTGTTAGAGGCACTGACTACCGAACACCCGCTGCAGCCCTTCAGCCAGCGTTACTTCAGCGCGGATACCCGCTCGCCCTCCCAGGCGCGGCTGTTCACCTACGCTCATGAGTGGCACGCGCTGCACACCCCGCCGACGCCAGCGGATTCTCCGACAGCCACCCTGCCTCCCTTCGAGCAGGAAATCCCGCTCACACTCGCCCAGCTGGGCGGCTTTCTACGCGAACCCGCCAAGGCGTTCTTCAATACCCGCCTGGGGGTCTACTTCGAGCATGAGGCGCTTGCCCAGCTGGACGTCGAGCCGTTTGTCCTGGATGGCCTTCAGCACTGGCAGTTGCAGGATCAGTTGATTGCCGCCCAGCGCCAGGCGGTGGATAACAATGAGCCACGCGAAGACGCCATGTTCGCCGCGCTCGAGCGCATCAAGGGCCAGGGGGTGCTCGCGGTAGGCGCCTTTGGCGAGCGCATGCGCGAGGCGCTGGCCGAGCCCATGGAGGCGCTGTTCATCGACTACCAGAAAGCGCTGGAAGAGTGGCCCCACCCGATGGACGCCGCGCTGGCCGTGGCGTTCAGCGCCCACGGCCTTGAGGTTAACGACTGGGTCAACGAGATCCGCGTGGACGAGGACGGCCACCGCTGCCGCCTGCTGCTGCTCAGCAACAGCCTGGTCAGCCAGGGGCGCGGGCGCGGCCAGTACCGCTGGCAGCACCTGCTGCGCCCCTGGGTGGTGCACCTGGCGGCCAACACGCAAACGCCCATGACCACTCAACTGCTTTCCAAGGCAGGCCACGTGCGCCTGGCCCCGCTGGACGCCGACACCGCCCGCGCCCACCTGAACAACCTGCTGGAATGCTGGCAGGCGGGCATGGAAAGCCCGCTGCCGCTCGCCCCCCAGGCGGCGTTCGCCTGGCTGGGCAAAAACGGTAGTGCGCAGGGTAGTGAAGAAAGTAATGAAGAAAGTCGTGATGAGAATATCGAGGAGAGCGACGCCTACCGCGCGGCGGCAAGCGTATATGAAGGCGACCGCTTTCGCGCCGGCGAAGTACAGCAGAGCGCTTATCTTGTCCGCCAGTGGCCGAGCTTTGCGGCGCTTTACAACGCCCGCGCCCAGGGCCACGGCTTTGCCACACTGACTGAAACGCTCTACGCCCCGCTCTACCGCGCCGTCAAGGAGTGACGGCGCGGCAACGGCTTAGCGGCTGTGGCCGTTGAGCGCCAGCACGCGCTTGGCCAGCGAGATCATTTCCGGGTCGCCGGTGTTCTTTTCCGGCACGTCGGAAAGCTTGATGACCGGCAGCCAGCCTTGCCCTTCGGGGCGAGCATCGACCATCTTGATCACCATGTTCATAGGGTCCACACCCACGTCGTTGGTGAAGTTGGTGCCGATACCGAACGCCATGCCGATACGGTCCTGGCAGAACGTCTGAATACGCTCGACCTTTTCAGGGGTCAGCGCATCCGAGAAGATGATCGTCTTGCTCAGCGGATTGACGCCCAGGCGCTCGTAGTGGTGGATGGTTTCCGCCGCGAAGTCGATGGCGTCGCCGCTGTCGTGGCGCACGCCGTCAAACAGCTTGGCGAACTTCTTGTCGAAGCTGTCGAAGAAGGCCTTGGAGGTGAAGGTGTCGGTCAGCGCGATGCCCAGATCCCCACGGTACACGTCTACCCAGTTTTCCAGGGCGATGCTGTTGGCCATCTTGAAGCCGAAGCGGGCGCCGTGGAACATGAACCACTCGTGGGCGTGGGTACCAATCGGCTTGACGCCGTGGCGCATGGCCAGCAGCACGTTGCTGGTGCCGGTGAACGACTCGCCGCCGTGATGGCGAAGCGCGCCCACCACGCGGTCGTGCACATCGAACGAAAAGCGTCGCCGAGTGCCGAACTCGGCAATCTTCAGCCCCATCTGACGGTAGTGCTCGATCTTTTCCTGAGTGCGCTGTTCGATCAGCGCATGGCTATCCTTGGAGACCGTAATCCCGCGCAGGCGATACCAGAGCTCGCTGATCAGCGACATCAGCGGCACTTCCCACAAGATGGTGCGATACCAGGGGCCTTCGATCACCACCGACAGATCCGTTCCCTGCTGCTCGATCACCACTTCACTGGCGTCATAGCGAAAGCCTGCCAGAAAATCGAGATAAGTGGGGTCGAGATACGGACACGTCGTTTCGAGATAACGCTTCTCCTGCGACGTCAGACGCAGGCTTGTCATGTTATCGACTTCCCGGCGCAGGGCATCGCCGAAGCCTTCCGGAAAGTCATGCTCGCCGCGATTGATGAAAGCGTAACGCACATGCGCGTACGGAAAGCGTTTGATCACGGCATTCTGCATCGTGATCTTGTAGAAGTCGTTATCCAGAAGCGAGGTCAGCATGGAGTCTCATCGTCAGCGTGAACGTAAAGCCGCGGTAGTGTAAACGGGTCGCCCCTAACATGGCGAGCCGACAAGATTAGCAGGTGACGCCACTATCTCCCAGCCCGCTCACAGCCAAGGCCGCACCATGAAGCCTTTTTGCTCCGTTTTTGCTCCCTGCCGGCCACCGCGATATAGTGCCGGCTACCGCCCCTTTCTCGCCAGGGGCGCTTTGTTTTTGCGCCTGCCCGTGGAGAAACGATGAGCCAGCCCGCCCCGCTCGACCCCTTGAGCCTGCCCCTTCACGGCAGCCGCCTGATCGAAGCCAGCGCAGGCACCGGCAAGACGTTTACCATTGCGCTTTTATACGTGCGCCTGGTGCTGGGCGGGCGCCACCCGGAAGATGAGGCGGCGTTCATCCGCCCGCTGACCCCGCCGGAAATCCTGGTGGTCACCTTCACCAACGCGGCCACCCAAGAGCTTCGCGAGCGGATTCGCAACCGCCTGGTGGAAGCCGCCGAGGTGTTTCGTGAAGACCCGGACCTTGCCGACTCGCCTAGCGACCCGCTGCTGCTGGAGCTGCGCCGTGAGTACCCACCCTCGGCCTGGCCCGCCTGCGCCCGGCGTCTTACGCTTGCCGCCGAGTGGATGGATGAAGCCGCGGTGTCCACCATTCACAGCTGGTGCTACCGTATGCTGCGCGAGCACGCGTTTGACAGTGGAAGCCTCTTCTCGCTGAACCTGGAAAACGACCAGCGCGACTTGGAGCAGGAAGTAGTGCGCGACTACTGGCGCACCTTCTACTACCCGCTTGAAAGCGAAGCGCTGGAAAGCATCGTCAGCTACTGGCCCTCGCCGGACGCCCTGCACGCAAGCCTTCAACGCCTGCTACCGGAGTGCGATGCGTTGGGCGAGCCGCGCCCTGAGCCTTCACAAACGCTGGCTACCTGCCAAGCCGCCCGTGCCGCCAAGCTTGCGGAACTCAAAGCCCCCTGGGCCGCCTGGCTGGACGAGCTGGTGCCCGCCCTTGAAGATGCCGCCCAGCGCAAGGCCTTCAAGGGCCAGAACTTCAATGCCAAGAGCCGCGCCAACTGGCTGGGAGCGCTCAAACAGTGGCATGAGGGCGATGCCGCCCACCCCGCGCTTACCGATGCCGCCTGGAAGCGCATGACGCCAGACGGCATGGCAGAAATCTGGAAAGAGGGCGCACCGCCCTGCCCGGCGGCCTGGGAGGCGCTGGCCGCGCTTCCCGGCGAGCTCAACGCCCTGCCCGAACCGCGCAACGATTTACTCATTCACGCCGTGCAGTGGTGCCGCGCGCGCCTGGAGCGCGAGCAGGAGCGCCGCGCCGAAATGGGCCCCAATGATCTACTCACTCACCTGGACCGCGCCCTGCAAGGTCCGAATAAAGAGGCGCTGGCAGCACAGATACTGCGCCAGTTCCCGGTCGCGCTGATCGACGAGTTCCAGGATACCGACCCGATCCAGTACCGGATTTTCAACGCCGTGTATGACGCGGCCCAGCCGCGCCGCGACAGCGCCATCCTGCTGATCGGCGACCCCAAGCAGGCCATCTACGCCTTCCGCGGGGCGGATATCTTCACCTACCTGAAGGCCCGCCAGGACACCGACGGCCGCCACGTGACACTCGGCACCAACTTTCGCTCCAGCCAGGCGATGGTCGAGGCGGTCAACCACTGCTTTCACTACGCCGACCAGCACGACGCCGGCGCCTTTCTGTTTCGCGACGCGGCCGGCAACAACCCGCTGCCCTTTCTGTCCGTCAAGGCCAAGGGCCGCCGCGAACAGCTGGTGTGGGATAATTCGCCGCTGCCCGCCATGACGCTGTGGGCGCTTGAAAGTAACGAGCCGCTTTCCAAGACCACCTACCAACTGGAAATGGCCGAGCGCTGCGCCTCGCACATGGCCGCTCTGCTGGAAGCCGGGCGCAAGCGGGAAGCCGGTTTTGCACTCGAAGGCGAGCTGACCCCGCTCAAGCCTTCGGACATGGCGGTGCTGGTCAACGGCTTGCAGGAAGCCCGCGCGATTCGCCTGGCGCTGGCCAGCCGGGGGGTGAAAAGCGTGTATCTATCGGATAACGACAAGGTGTTCAGCTCGCCCATCGCCCAGCAGCTGGAAACCTGCCTGCGCGCCTGCGCCGAACCGCAAGCCAACTCGCGCCAGGCGGAAGCCAAACTACGCGCCGCGCTTGCCACCCCACTGTTGGGCCTGGCACTTCACGAGCTTGACCACCTGAACCAGAGCGAGCTTGCCTGGGAGGCGCGGGTCGAACAGTTCAGCCGCTACCACCGCCTGTGGCAGCGCCAGGGGGTGCTGCCGCTGGTACGCAAGCTGATGGTGGATTTCGCCATTGCCGAGCGGCTGCTGGGCGAGTTTGCCGAGGGTGAGCGCTTGCTGACCGACCTGCTGCACCTGGGTGAGCTGCTTCAGCAGGCGAGCCAGGAACTCGATGGCGAACACGCCCTGATCCGCTTTCTGACGGAGGCCATTGCCGACCCTGAAAGCCACGGCGACAGCCACAAGCTGCGCCTGGAAAGCGACGCCGATCTGGTCAAGGTGGTCACCATCCACAAATCCAAGGGGCTCGAGTACCCGCTGGTGTTTTTGCCCTTCATCGCCAATCACCGCCCCATGAAAGAGGGTGACGTGCCGCTGCGCTGGCATGATGGCGAAGGCAATCTGCAGTTGAGCCTGGGTGCCGATAAACACACTCTGGCCACCGCCGACCGGGAGCGTCTGGGCGAGGATCTGCGCAAGCTGTATGTCGCGCTCACCCGCGCCCGCCACGCCACCTGGCTGGGCCTGGCCCCGCTGAAAGATGGCGAAGGCAGCGCGCTGGGCTATTTGCTCAACGGCGGCAAGGCCATCGCCCCCGCCCAACTGGGCGAAGCCCTTGAAGCGCTGGTCGATGAAAGCGCGATTGCCCTGATGCCCGCCCCGCAGGCCACCGCGCTGCGCTACACCCCGGCCGAACAGCACCAGGCGCTTGGCCAGGCGCGCACGCCCCGCCGCCCGGCGCGTGAACAGTGGTGGATTGCCAGCTACTCGGCGCTGCGCACCTCCGGCGGGGTTTCCGGCGCGTTAGCGGCACCGTTCACGCCCACACCAGAGCCTACCACTCCTCAGGAAGCCACCACCTTCGAGGTGCTGGACGAACCCCAGGACCTGCTGTTTGACGCCCCGCTTGCCCCGCAGGCAGGTCACGATACCGCCCCCCTGGAAGAAGCCGCGCACCTGCACCGCTTCCCGCGTGGCCCTGGCCCCGGCACCTTTCTGCACGGGCTTCTAGAGTGGGCCGGCCAGTTCGGCTTTGCCAAGGCGCTGGAAGACGCCCCCGCCCGCGAAGACGCCCTGCGCCGCCGCCTGCAGCTGCGCGGCTGGCAGGCGTGGTACGAGACGCTGGACAGCTGGCTTGTGGGCCTTCTGCGCGCACCGCTGCCGCTGCCCGGCCAGCAAAGCGTGGCATTGAACCAGTTGAGCGGTTATCAGGTAGAGCTCGAGTTCTGGTTCGCCGCCCATCAGGTCGATACCCAAGCGCTGGATAAATTGGTTAGCCAGCACTTGCTCCCCGGCACCCCACGGCCGGCGCTGGACGCCGACACGCTGAACGGCATGCTCAAGGGCTTTATCGACCTGGCGTTCGAGTTCGAAGGGCGCTTCTACGTGCTGGACTGGAAATCCAACTACCTGGGGGGTGACGACAGCGCCTACACCGTTGATGCCCTGAGCGCCGCGCTGCTGGAAAAACGCTACGACCTGCAGGCCGCGCTCTATCTACTGGCCCTGCACCGGCTGCTCAAGGCCCGCCTGCCGGACTACGACCCGCATCGCCACCTGGGCGGCTCGCTCACGGTGTTTTTACGCGGCAGCCGCACCGCCCAGTGTGGTGTGCACGTCGAGCCCGCCCCGGTCGCCCTGATCGAAGCGCTGGACGCCCTTTTCGCAGGTCACAAAAACCGGGAGGCAACCGCATGAACGATGGCTACACGTTTGATCTGTTCGGCGATGACGCGCTGGAAACGCCCGTAAGCGCACCGCCCCCTATGATAAGCAGCGCACCTCAGCCGCACCCGGCGCTGACCAGCACCCCGGCACTGATGACGCTTTTCGAGCGCTGGGTAGCCCGGGGTTGGCTGCGCGACCTGGACCGAGCGCTGGCCAGCTTCTTCGCCCGTGAGGCCAGCGACGCGCCGCCGCTGCTTCTGCTGGCCGTGGCCCTGGCCAGCCACCAGCTCGGCCGCGGCCACGTATGCCTGGACTTATACGCCACCCTCGACTCGCCGGATTTCGCCCTTTCGCTGCCGCCGGAAGGCGACGACCTGAGCGACCCACCGCCGCTGCCCAGCCAAGTGCTTGCCACGCTGACACTCAACGAGTGGCAGGCGGCGCTTGAACACTCCACGCTGATTTGCGACGGCCACGGCAACACCCCGCTGGTGCGCGTGAGTAGCTCATCCACCACGCGGCTTTATTTGCGCCGCTACTGGCAATACGAGCAGACCCTGCACCAGGAAATCGCCGCCCGCCTGAACGTGGCGGCGCGTAACGACGCTGGCAACGTACCGCGCCATCAGCCGCTGCTCAAACGCAGCCTGGATACGCTGTTCCCGGCAACCGACACGCTGGACTGGCAGAAAGTCGCCTGTGCCCTGGCCGCCCGCAGCCACTTTGCGATCATCACCGGCGGCCCCGGCACCGGCAAGACCACCACCGTGGTACGCCTGCTCGCGCTTCTGCAAACCCTGCAGCTGGCCGAGTCTGATCAGCCGCTGCGCATCCGCCTGGCCGCACCCACCGGCAAGGCCGCCGCCCGCCTGAATGAATCCATCGCCGGCCAGGTCGAAAAGCTCCCCGTCAATGATTTGGTCACGCGGTGGGAGGGAGCTTCAGCTCGCGACGATTCGGCCCCTGGGCAGCTACACGCCTCGATCCCCACCGAGGTCACAACACTCCACCGCCTGCTGGGCGCCCGGCCGGATACCCGCCACTTCCGCCACAACCCCAACAACCCCCTGGCGCTGGACGTGCTGGTGATCGACGAAGCCTCGATGGTGGATATCGAAATGATGACCGCCGTGCTCAGCGCCCTGCCCGCCCACGCCAAACTGGTACTGCTGGGCGACAAGGACCAGTTGGCATCAGTCGAAGCCGGCGCCGTACTGGGCGATTTATGCCGCCGCGCCGAGGCCGCCCACTACACGCCGGAAACCGCCGAGTGGCTGCATGAACTCACCGGCCAGCCGCTGCCAACGGAACTGACCGACCCACAAGGCCAGCCCCAGGACCAGGCGATTACCATGCTACGGGTAAGCCACCGTTTCGACGCCCAAAGCGGCATCGGCCAGCTGGCCCAGGCGATCAACCAGCCGTTGAGCCGCGAACTCAATGAGCGCGACAAGCAAAGCGCCGTGCAGGGTGCACTACGCCACGGCTACGCCGACCTGCACCACCTGATCTTGAGCAGCGAAGACGCCCCCCCCCTGGAGCGCCTGGTGATTACCGGCTCACCGGAGCGCTTTCCCAACGCTGGCAAAGGCCGTGTGGATAAGCGCAGCGGCGCGGAACTGCCCCCGCCCACCGGCTACCGTCACTACCTCACCGCCCTCAAGGAGCAACGCCCGGATTCAGGACTGCCTTTTGAAGAGAACCGCGAGCTCTATAACGCCTGGGCCCAGCAAGTGCTGAACGCCTACGGCCACTTCCAACTGCTGTGCGCGCTGCGCAAAGGCCCCTGGGGCGTGGAAGGCCTGAACCTGCGCATCGCCCAGGTACTGCGCCGGGAAAGATTGTTGAGCGCCAGTGATATGGAGCTGGAGAAAGGCTGGTTTGAGGGCCGCCCGGTGCTGGTAACACAAAACGACTACAGCCTGGGGCTGATGAACGGCGATATCGGCATTACACTCGCGGTACCCGACCCACGCACACAGGGAAGAACGCTGTTGAGAGTCGCCTTTCCTTCCACAAGTGCAGCCAGCGGCCCCAAAAACCCCATCCGCTGGGTGCTGCCCTCTCGCCTGCACGCGGTGGAAACCGTGTTCGCGATGACGGTGCACAAATCCCAGGGCTCGGAGTTTCTCCATACAGCCCTGCTGCTCCCCGCCACGATCAACCCCATCCTGACGCGGGAATTGGTTTATACCGGCATCACCCGCGCCCGGCAATGGCTGACCCTGGTGGAAGCCAAGCGCGGGGTGTTGAATGAGGCAGTGGTGCGGGAAGTGAGGCGGGTCAGTGGAACCGGGGCGTCGATCAGCCTTTAGGCAGCGTTTCCGGGCGAATATACGGGAACATATGCGCGACGTAGTCGGCTTTGCCCAGCTCGATCTTCTCGCTACGCAGGATGGAATAGGCGGTCATGATGTGGAAGTAGAACTGCCCCAGCGTCCAGTCCCGCGCGTACTGCTCGGCGGTTAAATCGAGAATCATGCCGTTGGGCAGCTCGTGTACCAGCGGCTTGTCTGCGCTGACATCCAGCGCATCGGACGCCAAGCCGCCCAGTAACGCGAGGGTTTCATCGATACGCTTTCGGGCATCTTCAAGCGTGCCGGGGTGTTCGCCTGCATTGCGCCCTTCTTCGAGCAGCTCCTTGATCGAGGCCGGTAGGTCTTTACCTTGCAGGCGGTGGACCGCTTCTTGAACCTGCACGCAGGCAAAGCGTACCTGCGTGGAAAGCGGAAACATATCCGGCGCGAGGCGTGCGGAAAGCAGCGCTTGTGCCTCGGCGTCCGGCAGTTGGCTTTGCGCCTTTTTCAGCCAGTTCGAAAGCGCGCCGAGCATTTGGGTGTAGGTGGGGACCAGCAGTTGCGTGAATGACATCGTTGTTCTTCCTGTACAAGGGAGAGTGGCGCAGTCGTGGCTATCGCGAACTCATTTTATAAACCTACCTGACTACGAATGACAGCCAACACGCCAGATAAACCGATTTACTACTGCCGAACTCTTGAACGCCCGCTTTGGGCTACACTAGGCCCGCCTCAATCGACGGGTCGGGTGACGGATCAAAGCAAAGGAGCTGCCAATGAAGTATCAAACGACAATAGGCCGTATCGGGCGTCAGGGCGTTTCCCTGCTATCTCGACTGGGCCGTCACGAACTCGCCATGCTGCTGTGCCTGGCGGTCATTTCCGGCGGCATTTGGGGCTTCGTCGCGCTGGCCGGTGAAGTCATCGAGGGCGACACCCAGAGCTTCGACGAGCGCTTGCTGCTCGCCCTTCGCAACCCCGCCGACCTTAACGACCCGATCGGCCCGGGCTGGGTCGAGGAAATGGGCCGGGACTTTACCGCCCTCGGCGGTGTCGGCGTGCTGGTGCTCCTCACGCTGGGGGCACTGGGGTATCTGCTACTCGCCAGGCACTTTCGCGCGGCGCTCTTCGCCCTGGTGGCGGTGCCCGGCGGCATTTTGCTTAGCACCCTGATGAAGATGGGTTTCGACCGAGCCCGCCCGGATCTTGTGCCGCACGAAGCCATGGTCTACACGGCGAGCTTCCCAAGCGGCCACTCCATGATGTCGGCCGTGACCTACCTCACGCTAGCCGCGCTGCTCATCCGCATACAGCCCGCGCTGCGCCTAAAAGCGTATCTTCTGATACTGGCGATATTGCTGACCCTGCTCGTGGGCATAAGTCGCGTCTATCTGGGGGTCCACTGGCCGACCGATGTGCTGGCCGGCTGGACCGCTGGGGCAAGCTGGGCGGCGCTCTGCTGGGGCGTGATGCACTGGATGCAGGGACGTGGGCAGATTGAGAAGGAAGAGAGTGAGGCGGGCAGCGAATAGCCCACCTCAAATTAATGCAAGGCAACACAATGCGTGTTGCTCTGCAGTTGGAAACATGAATATTTAGCGTGAGTATTCTGTTCAAGGATTCAGCTATCGGCCAAGTGCGGACGTTGAGGCAATGCTGATATAACGCATTGCTCACCGGAAACTTAGGAGCGCAGCGAGTGATTTTTCCGAGTGCAACAACTTGTTATGTGAAAACTACTCGAATTTGGCTTCTTTATTTTGATTGATTCTATATTCGAATGAAACCCATGATCTTTCTGCGCCATGGCTTCTCGCTTTAACCTCACCAATTTTAATTGCAGCAAAAAAACCATTTTTATTAACCAAAGTAACAAATTCCCCTGTTTTAGGGGTTCTATTCGTTGAGGTGTAGTCAAACATTGAAGCATCAGCTATGTCTCCAAAATCTTTAGCTCCGTAAGCCAAAGCAATACCCTCAATACTCGACGGAGCTTTGTATACATGTATCGAGTTGTTGCTTGCACTTGAAAACCTCAAATCGAACAGCATACTTCCAGATCCAATTGTGAACCTGCCATTGTGGTTATCATAATCAAACTCAACTTCACCACTAAAGCTTGAATTCGCATATTTACTTGAACTGCTTTCAACAGCAGCTGCAATTGGGCTATCTGACGTTTCAAATGGATTTCTACCTAAGGCAGGACGAGCTTTTGTGCTCTCTCCATGGATTTCTCTAATTAAGGATGAATATGATTTTTCATACGCACCTTCATCACGAAAATCTATATAGAGTTTGGCTTGAAGAAATGTGGGAGTAACTTTGTCTGCGTGATTACTTCGGATAAGTGGAATGATTTTTTCAGAGTTTATATTGGCCATTAAATCAGCCGTCAAAATCATTTTTTCATATCCGACACCACCCAGACCAGCATTGGCTTTAGATACATATTTTTCAGAACAAACACAAATTACTCGATCAACCTGAGTTAATCCACTTTCCATAAATGATGGCAAGTCTCCACCAATTCTCAAATCCCATTGGTCAAGAATTACATCCACACCGTTCTTGGCTAGTCTAGTTGCTAGGTTCAAAACCCACTCTTTGTGATTTTCATTATCATGTGAATATGAAATGAAACATCTTGGAACTGAACTCATAATTTACCTTTTCACATAACAGCGATTATAAACTTTTCTACATAACCTAAATGAACCCGACGGCGCATTCATTCAGGTTATACCGCCTTTCACTCACGAACTATCCATTGAAATTTTAAAGATATTAAGTATCAGTAGGCGGCATAACATAGAATATTATGCCAGCTGAATAACACGGCAGAACCAGCATCCCGCTTCTACCGGAATGACCGTTCAGGGTCGTCAACTGCCTCAGCCGTTCTATCAGAGTAGACTAAGGTTAAGTGCCATCTGCTGTGTCCTTGAATTTCCCTTCAAGACGCCATATTGTTGATTCGTGATCTTCGAATTTACCACCAACTTTTAATCCGGTCTTACTAATTGCTGCCTTTAATCCAGCATTGACGCCGAAATCATCTTCATAGGATACAGATAGGGAAAAATCTTGGAGGCCATAATTTATTCGGCCTTTGGCGATAGACTGCCACGTTGGTTCATGTTCATACCAAACCAAATCTTCAGGGATTGATGGTGTTACAGTTCCTGATAGCCTCGCCTCAAAAAGTAGTTGTGAGCCAGATTTTGATGATGATGAAACTTCAGCTCCCACCTTACTTTCGGCTTCCCCTAGCGGTACTGAAATACGGCTAGAGAAATCTCTTGACCAACCGTTAACGTGCTCGACGCGAATTGAAGTAGCCCCTAAACTCATAAGTAAATCCGTTGCTTCACAGAACTTGTGTTCAAAAGTGACGCGGTGAAAATCAGCCAGAGTGTAATAAACGTTAGGCAATGCGGGATGCCCGATGTAAAGAACACCATCGCGAGGATGGCTCGGTGGAAATGAAAGTAATTTTGCAGTCGTATTTCCAACCGGTAACACCAAAAGACCATTATCTCGCGCACGCCCCCACGCCTTTATAGCCTCGCGAGTTACTTCCGCTATCGTTCTACCTAATGGAAGAGGAAGAACATCAAAAACAATCGCTTCAGTAATTTTCTTCCAGTCAAGGCCATTTTCACGAAGTTGAACAGCTCTTCGTTCCTCCTGCTCCGCAGCTTCAACAATCACATCGTCAGTAACAACAATCAATTGCCTGCTCGAATACGGGAGTTCCAAGAAGCGAGAAAAATTGTTCTCAATGTCATTCATTGGTATGAATTCCTATTGCGCTTAACTAGTAATGGACTTCCTATCTTGTGATTGGATAAACGTACCAGCACGTTTATCCGTCAAACACAGCCTGCGAAATGCGCTCTAAGTATTTGACAGAAATAAAAATTAACTGAAATCCAGCTATATGCCTAAAATTTGCACTGTTGCTGCATTTTCCGGCAATGTCTGCTTTGGGTCGAGCCCCGACTGTAAATTAACCTTAGCACATGTCGAGCTTGTATTGAGCCATTCTTTGACCTCCACCCGATGGAGGAAAATGCCATGAACGTCTCGACAGAAATCTCCTGTACATCCACACCTTGGAATAAAGGCAAGTTGGTTGGGCAGAAGGCGCCTCTGCGTCTTCGAGATATCTGGGCCATCCGTGTTCGCCTACAGCTTGCCCAAAAGACGAGAGACCTCGCCCTCTTCAATTTAGCCATCGATAGCAAATTACGAGGCTGCGACCTCGTCAATTTACGAATACGGGATATAGCCCATGGTGCGTGCATATCCCCAAGAGCCATTGTGATGCAGCAAAAGACACATCGACCTGTCCAATTCGAAATTACCGAGCAAACTCGCATCGCTATTATCGACTGGATACAGCTTGCTCAGCTCGGGAGCGGGGACTTCTTGTTTCCCAGTCGAATCAATAGCGCAAAGCATCTCTCGACGCGGCAATATGCCCGTATTGTGAAAGCCTGGGTTACCGAAATAGGTCTAGGTGCATCAATTTATGGCACGCACACAATGCGTCGTACAAAAGCTTCGCTGATATACCGTCGCACGAAAAACTTGAGGGCAGTGCAACTGCTCCTGGGACACACGAAGCTGGAAAGCACCGTCAGGTATCTAGGGATAGAGGTAGATGATGCGTTGGAAACGGCAGAACAGACAGAAGTTTGATAAGGATAAACGACGGCCTATTTCGGGCCGTCGTTACCCGGCCAGGAGCGGACTTTAATAACTAATTTCATGAACCAAAAATTCATGAGGTTGATGAAGGTATTTACAACTCATTTCTCTATTAGAAGCTCCTTCAGATTGGTGCGAACAATCGAAGCAAGCTCAGTCGGCTGCTTTTTACGCAAACGACTAATAGAATCTATTGCATAAGCTACATCGGACGGTACTGATGGCCTACCAAATGACTCCGTAAAAGGGCCATCAGTTTCGGTTAGCATCCTCTTCATAGGTATTTCCATAATTATAGGAAGATTTCGCTCGCTTGCTAACATCGTTGAGTTAACTGAAAAATAGCAACCCAACTTAACTGCTCGCTGCACTTCTTTTTTTGTGCCTGAGAACCAGTGAAGGACAACTTTTCCTTTTCCAGCAGGCAAGAACTCCTCCACATAGTCCAGAACCAATTTAGATGTTCTTATACTATGGATGGAAAGGATCTTGTCTCCTGCTTCCGCACATCGCTTTAATACATGTCGAAAAACTCTCTTTTGAGCATCCATCGACTTGTAAAAACGTGGGCCTGCATCAAGGCCCACTTCACCAATGTATCGAGTTTCAGCGAGAAGACTATCCCAAATCGCTATTTCAGCTTCGTGCTCAGCTACTAATTGAGGATGCAACCCTAGCGCTGCACGTACGTGCTTTGTCTTCTTTGCCAACTCATTATTACGAGACCAAGCTCGTGGTGTTGTTGTGACCGCAAGGGTGAATATCCCAGCTAATTCCGCTTGTAGAACGGCCTTCTCATGATCTGGATAAAGGTCAAGATGGCAATGGAAGTCCACTAACCCCTTTTTAGCTATATTACTTTCAACCATTATTTCGGCCTAGTTTGTACACCAGAGATGAATTGGCTGACTTCTGCAAGTCCGCGTCGATAAACATTAGCAAGTTCATCTAAACTGTCTGCTTCATCAGCGAGCGAACCAGGTTTATGAATCAATAGATTTGCAAGTTGTGGCCGTTTTTTTAACCTCTCAATCGCGTACTGAAATGACCTAATCTGCACTCCCTCTGCTTTGCGGGTATCCAGCGCTTGCGCTTCCAAATCAAGTATAGTGTATTGAGTACCATCATTTTTAGGGCCAAACGCAGATTCCAATGAGGCTCGTCGAATTATACAAGGAAGACAATAGCCACAATGTTCAATTCCAAGACCCTGCCAACGACCTTTCGTAGGAGAGGAGCACGACAATGAGTTCTCAGCTAGCTGTTTAAGTAAACTAGTGTTTTGACAGCATGAAGCCATCTCTCCCTTCGTTTTATCCCAATAAGGATTCCGTACCTCTCCATTTACATTCATTATTTTTAGAAAGTCATTCCAGCGAGACATGTAGTAAGGGTGAGTTGTTCGTGTACTGTTAGAGCCAAGTCGCAAAGGGTCTAAGGGTACGTTTAGTGCAATAAGCCCATTCTCAGGGACACGAAGTGTAAAGTGCCGTCCAAAACCTGTTCCTGCAAAAACTCCCAACGCAAAGAATAAAAAAGATCGTCCTCTTGTGCTGTCCTCCGAACTAACTCCTTTTATCAAATCCTGCTTAAAGGTCATCCCCACTCGTAAGCGATCAAAAGAAACCTTTTTGTAATGTTCATTCAGGCCTGAAACCAGTTTATTCTGAGCATCACTTGAAGCACCGTCGCCAGAATGACTGATCAATAACGGTGTGCTCCCGTTTTCCAATAAATCAATCGCTCCAATCAGGCTATCAAGCCCCCCAGAAAATAGGCTTAGCGCATCAAAAGGATGAGAAAAAAGATCTGTTCCTTGCTGCTCTACAATAGACTGGAAACGAGATGGACGTTTTCTAAAACCAAACTCCCATCGGTCACCAGTCAAAAAGTCCAACATATTTTTTAGTACTGACGTAGCAGCACCCCATCTGTCCGGGTCACTCACTGGCACTACGAGGCGGATTTCCCGAGTCCAAGAATCTTGTGATTGTTGTTCGCGTGAAATTCGAGTATCAGCAGCATGAACATGTGCAGCCAAAACCAACAAATCCAGTCCTATTTCAGTGGGATAGATACCAAGTTTCGTCAGGCTTGATAAGGCGCTTCCGATACCGTGATCTAGCGATTTTTCTCCTGCAACGAATTGTAAGTATGTTCTCTGCTCATCCCTTCCCACGGGAACATCTAACTTGTCATCTTCTCCGAACCGGCCTGCTAGTAATTGTCGTTTCATTGGTCAGCCTCCGCATCACCCAGAGACTGTAAAATCGAAAAAGCAGATTCGTATACAGAGTCAACAAAAGTCAAAACATGATCCTGAGCCATGTTTGGCGCACTCTCCTGCGTTCTGATAAGTGCATCACTTACTGCTCCGCGAATAAAGTCGCGCAACTGCTTTTCAACTTGATGCGCGACTCGTGCATTTGATGGCATTGTGACAACTTTAGTGCCAATATCATTGCAAATTCGTGCTTCGATCGCATGTGTGGCATAAAGCTCAAAAACCGTATCCATTTGCTCGGACGTAAAAGCATCTAGATCCGCTAGGCCTTCGTCAGCCAGGTCAACAATCGTCTCAATATATGCTTCACGTGCTATTCCTTCATCAACAGTGCCCGCCCCTGGACAAATGTGATCTGCCAAAGCAACGAAAACTTCTGATATCGGACGTCCAGCCATGGAGCCTAAATTGAGCTCCAGCAACGCCTCCCGCATCCCCCTAGCATTAGCATCTGCTAGGAATCCAAGAAGTCGCGCTCCTGCTCCTCGTGAAGCCCCCATGCGCTGTGCAGCTTGACGAGCGCCTCCTGAGGATGTGGAAACATACCGAGAAACCGCACGACCAAGACTGGCTCGATCATTACCACCAGATACTGCATACCTCGTGAAGTTGCTACGAGCACCGGAAAAGCGCTGAGGATCTGCAGCCTTCGAAATTGGAGGTTTATCAGGAGGGGTAGGTGGATTAACTAAATCCGGTGCAGGTGGTCCGTTTTGATCTACGTCAGGCTCAGATCCTGGTTCAGGATCACCCAACCAAGAAGGAATTAAAGGGGTACCACCCCCTGGTCCACCATATGCTGTTGAAGTACCCATCAACGACTTCCTTTTGGTTGACTGAGCGCCCTCTCAGCCGCTGCTTTCAAGAATTTATTGTTAGTAACTTTACTCCAGTTACCTAACAGAGCTGTTAAACGTGCATTTGGCCCCTGGTCTTTGATTGCACCTTGCCATCCACCGACAACCCAGGGGCCACATTTATCCTTGGGTAACGATTCCAGAAAATCCAACAGAGGGCCCTGCAAGCCAGGCTGAGCTTTTACAAGTACAATAAGACCGTCAATACCTTCAGGCTTTGTACTGAATTCCCCAGCACTCACAATCCTGCCACGCACTGCCTCGAACACCTTATCTGCCTCAGGCTGGGCAAGCTGTTTCAGCTCCGCCTCAAAACCCTGTACAACCATCTTTCCACCAAAAAGCTTATCTACCACAGCAGACAAATGACCCAAAACCGATACTGGACCGAAGTAATCCTTCTTATCCTTGGTCACGAAAAGATAAGGCCGGATATCGACTCCCGCTAAAGCTGGTTTTAAAAGTGCCCACTCTCTTACTACCTCACTGGCTTTCCACTCAGCAAGCACTGCTGTTTCAGGCTGTGGCGATATTTCTTGAAAATCTTCTGCATCTTTATCATCAATGGGCTTCTCATCAGTAGCCACAGTTTTTAAACTTTCTTCGAGTAATCCAAAGTCTTCAAATTGGCCCTTTGGGTGAGTTGCAGAGACATAAGCAATCTGCTCGAACAGTTTGGGTATAAACCGTTCGGCTAACATTAGCTTTGCTAGAATTGGAAGCTTGATATCCTCACCAAAGCCTCTGGCGATTGCCGTGCGCTCCCGCAACAGCAACGTGTTGAGAAAGCGTTTTATTTGTCGCGGATTTCCCTTGGTTCCACTGGCGAGGATAGGACCAATCTGATCGCTTAGGATAAGAGCGTTGTTTGCTTTTTTAGCACTGTCACCCAACGCACTTCGAATGATTGCCCCATCCAATCCACTACTCACCCAAGGGCGCTTTAACTGCTCCCTGGCCGCGTCAATCAGTTTTGCATAACCAGCGTCTGTTTCTCCAAGGTCGACGCCAACCAATAATAACGTCACGTAGATACGTGTTTCTGTTTCACCCAGAGCAGGGATGCGGATTGGTATCTGAATGAGCTTCTCTAGGTAATTACGAGCATAATCTCTCGGGCCAGTGCTATCCGGCAAATCAGGAAAGTGCTTGCGCACTGCGTATTCGATCATAGCTTCGTCAGCTGCGACAACAAACGCAGTCCGTGAGGTGAACACAAACAGCCTAATAGCCTCAAGGGTCTCAATGGCTGTATCGGGTAGACAGCGATCAAGATCATCAACTAGGACAATAAGTTGCTTAATTCCTGCTTCTTTAAGCAGGTCATCAAAAGCTTTCCGAAACGCTTCTACCTCTTCAGGGACATTCTTTATCTCACCGGGCTTTAAGACACCTTTAGTCTCTTCGATAGCTGTCAAAAGGTTCTCTTTTGTCGCTAGCTCTCCAGGAGCACCTACCATAGATTCGAGCGAGCCTACTAGAGACTGGATTTGATCCTTCGATGCAATTCCGGTGAAAGTAGTAACTGCAAGACCGCCAGCCCGCTTTGCAAGCTTTAACCAATCAATACAGTGGAATACTTCTTTAACAGCACCTGCGGCTTTTGTTAATGCAGGACGCTTCTTAATTAACCCTGATACTATGCCTTCGATTAGTGCGATTTTGGCATCTTCAAAGCCCTGAAATCTCCAACCATTGAACTTGAGACACAATACTTCGTCATTACCATCTAGGCCTGACTCAACCATTTCTAGCACACTGGACTTACCAGCCCCCCAATCTCCATGGACGCCAATGGTTATAGGGTGATTAGGTCGCGATTGGAGCAATTCTATGATAGTACTAGCTATTGCTTCATTATTAAGAAGATCAACCTTTGTTTCGTTGTCAGTCAGGAGCATTTTTTCCCCTAAAATCATATTTAATTATTTTACTCTTCATTAGCTAACTACCTTCTACGTCGCCTTTCCTATCATAAACAGTTACAAACAAAATTCTCTATTTAGAAGGAACACCATTCTCTTAAACATACTTTTGGTTAAAAAAGGGATAGCCATGACAATTTTGGTAGATATTTTCCGAAAGTCCGCTTTGGGTCGAAAGGCGACATTTTCTGAAGCGCTTTCGCTCTGATGCTTCAATACTACCAGTTAATTTAGGTTAGCCCTACCTAAGTAGCTCGACTTTTAGTCGATAGAAAATGCTTTACTATACGAGTGAGGCTACGTTTCCAACCATTTTGGTTCATGCGGCACATCACTCAGATGAACTAGGGCTGTTATAGTTTGCGTGCTATTTGATTGCGACGAAACAACCGGTATGAACGCAGAAACCATCGCAGGTAACCAATCAACGCGAGCGCCGCCTGATCAAACAATATGATGGATAACGGCTGGGCGCAGGGAAAGGGGCATTTCTGATTTTCATTTCCCAAGACGCTCACTCAAAGCGACAAAGTCCTCCGCCACAAAATCCCAGTCCTCCTCGGCCTCCAAATCCTTGCTCTGCTCCGGACCATACTCCGTAGGTCTGGGTATAAACGCCGTTTTCATCCCCTGGCCCCGCGCAGCCCGCAGGTCCGCATTATGCGCCGCGCACAGCATCACCTCTTCCGGCGGAAGGTTCAGCAGGCGGCACGCGCCCAAGTAAACCTCCGCGTCCGGCTTGTAGTGCTCGAATAGCTCGGCGCAGAAGATCATATCCCAAGGCAGCTTAGCATGGCGAGCCATGTCGACCATCAGCGAAACATTACCGTTGGTCAGCGTGCCGATGATGTAGTCCTCTTTTAGATGCTCAAGGCCGCGCGGCACATCCGGCCAGGGTGTTAGCCGGTGCCAGAAGAGGTTGATACGGTCGACGGTAGCTCCACTAAGCGCGATGCCGTGTTGGTCGAGAAGCTGAACCAGGCTTTCACGGTGCAGGTCATCGAGCTTCGTCCAGGGGAGCTCGCCCTTGCGTACCCTGTCCATGGAAGGCGCGTAACATTGCCGCCATTGATCGGTCAGCGCCTCTTTGGGCAGCTCGATTTTTAGCTCCTGCTCCAGCTCGCTGAACTGTTGAATCAGGCTGGAACGCCAGTCGACCACCGTGCCGAATACGTCGAACAGAATCGCTTTCATTCTCCCCTCCTTCGCCAAGTACCTCTTGCCAGTGTTGGCGAGGTTACCGCGCTCGGCAAGTGTGTGTGGCGCAGGTGCTACATAGCGGGCTCCAAGTGCCAGCCCTGGTTGGTGGCTTCGAGACGCTCGGTGAGTGCCAGGTTTTCCAGAAAAGCGTCGTCATGGGAAACCACCAGCAACGCGCCGGGGTAGCTGCGCAGCATGGTTTCGAGCGCCTGAGCCGAGGGCAGATCGAGGTGATTGTTGGGCTCGTCCAACAGCAGAAGGCCCGGCGGTGAGTCGGCGTAGAGCAGGCATGCAAGCGCGCCTTTCAGGCGTTCGCCACCGCTCAGCACGCCGCTGGGGGCGTTGATCTTCTGCGCATCCAGGCCGAGCTGGGCGAGGCGCATGCGAAGCTCTCCTTCGGTCATCCCCCGGTTGGCCAGCCGTAGCTGCTCGAAGATGCTTAGTTTCGCATTGAGGCTTTCCAGGCGCTGATCGAGGTAGGCGCACGCTGGCGTTACCGTGCAGGTACCAGCTAGCGGCGCCATCTGGCCGGCCAGCACCCGCAATAGCGTGGATTTACCGCAGCCGTTCGGCCCGACCACGCCGATTCGCTGCCCGCCTCGCACCATCAGGTCGATGTGCCGGGTCGTGCTCGTCACGTGGGGCAACACGCAGCGCTCTAGCGTCGCTACGGTTCGCTTGGCGGCTTGGGGAACGGGGATATCGTGCAGGGTGATATGGGCTGCATCTTCGACGTGCTGTGCGGCTTCCAGAACCAGCTTCCGATGGTGCGCCTGGCGGGCGGCTTGGTTTTGGCGCAGCGCGCCTGCTGAGGCTTCGCTGCGCGCTTTCTGGCGGTCGAGCAGTATCTTGGCCTGGTTGGCGTCCTTGCCTTGGCGGTTGCCCCGCGCCTGGCGGCGCTCCTGGCGCTCGCGCTGCTGTTGCTGAGCGCGCGCTTCGCGTTGGCGTTCCTGCTTGCGCATGTGGAGTTGCTCCTTCGCGTTTTGCTGCTCCTGCGCCTTGGCCTCGGCGTAAAACGTGTAGTTGCCGCCGTAGCTGTGCAGCCCCAAGGGCGATAGCTCCACGATGCGCCCCATGGCATCCAGCAGTTGCCGGTCGTGACTGACGACGATTAACCCCCGCGGCCAGCGCTGTAGCTGTTCGATCAGGGCCTTCCGGTTGGGGCGGTCCAGGTGGTTGCTTGGCTCATCGAGAATCAGAAAATCCGCCTGGGAGAACATGGCGCCCAGAAGCGCGACCCGCATGGCTTCGCCGCCGCTCAGGGCGCTGGCGGGTGTGGTGGCATCAAGATAACCCAGGCCGCCTCGCTCGAGTTCCTGGTGAAACCGCTGGGGCATATCCCAGTTGCCTTCCGCCATTTCAAAGTCTTGGGAAGCGGTACTGCCCGCGGCAATGTTGGAAAGCGCCTCCAATGTTGTGTGCACACCCGCAAGCTCGGCCACGGTGGCCTCCTTGGGACGGGCGACCTGCTGGGCGAGGTAATGCACGTTCGCTGGGCGCTGGCATTGCCCGCTCGCGGGCGGCAACAGGCCCGCCAGAACCCTGGCCAGCACCGACTTGCCGACACCATTACGCCCGACCAACCCCGTGGGGCGGCTATCGAACTGCTCATGAAGGCCGGTAAACAGCGCCCTGCCATCCGGCAAAACGTAGGAAACACCGCTGACGGTGATTGAAGTAGTTGTCATGTTGGATACCAAGGATGCCAAGACTTCCCCGCGTTGGGGCTGGTGAAGACTGGCCGTCATTGCAACGGCGGCATCAATGGTTCATTGGACAACTTCCTTTAAGGAATAGGGAAATGTGCTGCTTGCTGAATAACCTTAGCGAGGGATAGCTGGACGTGTCAAATGCGGTTCTTACCCTTCGGCTTGGTTAAATTTCTTTATAAACGCGGCAGGGTTCGCCCCGCTCTGCCATAGTGAAAGATCACCCATCAAGCGTACTCAAGGAGAAGAGACATGACCCGTACCGCACGCGTGGAACCCGTCAGCGAAGACCAGGAAGATGCCATCGTCGTGTTGGCGTGGCGTGTCGTGGATGTGACCGACCCCGACGCCCCGCAGGAAATCTCAAGCCATGACACTGAACCTGAAGCGATCGAGGCAGCACGGCTTTTTGAGGCCGAGACCTCCAGTGAGCCGGGGTCCGACCCGGACGATACCCAGGATTACGACGCCTCACGGGCAGATTCGGGTAAGCGCGACGAATAGCGTTCACAGGCGATGAGGGATGAAAAAGGGCATGGCGCTATTGAAGCTCCTTGCCCTTTTCGCGTTGACGCAAGAAGGTTTAATTCATCTCGTTGCTACGGGCGCTTTCCCGTCGCCTGCAGGGCTTGGCGTTAGGTAAACCTGATGGCATGAAAATGCGGTGGATCATGGTCATTGAAATACATGGCAATCATGCACGCCATAAAATCTGCTGATGACAGCCATGATCAATGCTCAGAAAATTGAATAATTGCACCATCATATTACGCTCTGACAGCATAAAAAAAGTTCTTATTGAGGGTGATCATACCCTTGACTCTACACGGCATCAGACAACGTTATTTAACCTGCCACCACACCGCTATCTGCGGTTCAAGCTGGCCTTTAACCGGCAGCTTCCCATCTCGCGCAAAATCCGCCCATAGCCCGCGCAGGCGCTGGCCGTGTTCGAGCAACGTAGCTTCGTCCACGTGCTTGACGATATCGGCATACTGCCAGCTCTCGGGCTCGCCCAGCAGCAGCGGCAGGTCGATGGTGTGGGCGGCGCCAAACGGGTAGCGTCGCTTGCCCCAGTCCAGCCGGTAAACGTAGGCGCTGCCGCCTGCCTTGGCATGGCGGCGGGCAAACCTGAGCGCATCGCGCTTGTACACCTTGTGCGTGGTGGCAGCTACCATCGCCCGGGTGGCCGCCTCGCCCATCAAGGGCCAGCGGCGAAGCCGCATCAGGTTGGGGGACATCACCAGAAACAGCGCGGTTTCTTCCGCGGTGGTGCCGATGAACACGTCGAAATTCGGCGCCACCCGGCGCCAGGCGGAGTCTACCTTGGCCTCAGCAGGCAGCGGGTAGTGGCCGTACTGAATGCCAAACGGCATGGCGGATCGCAGCCCAAAACCCTGGGCGGCTTCCACTACCTGTTCCTGTACGCGCAGCACGTCTTCCAAGGGGGCATCGTCTTTTACACAGGTGGCCCTGCGGCTCATCCTGGCGTTCATCTTTGCTCTGCCCCGGCTGATGCCCAGTGGCGCGCTCTGAATGATGGCGCGCTGAAAAAGCCCCTGCGTGCCTTCGGCAATCATCAAGTGTGCCGCCGCATCGCCCCCGGCGGAATGGCCGAACAGCGTGACGTTGGCTGGGTCGCCGCCCATGGCCGCGATGTTGGTGTTGATCCAGCGCAGCGCCGAAATCAGATCGAGCAGGCCCAGGTTCGCCGGGCGCTCGGCGTAGCCGCCCAGAAACCCCAGCAGGCCGAGCCGGTAATTCACGGCCACCACGATCACATCTTGCTCCAGTGCCAGCGGGCGCACATCGAACACCGAAAGATCCGCCGCGCCAAACACGTAAGAGCCACCATGAATCCATACCATCACCGGGCGCGGCGCCGCGGCGGGGCGTTCCGGCACGGTCACCGACAGGTGCAGCTCACCTTCAACGGCGTGAAACTCCTGAGGGGTAATGCCGAGCGCTTCGTTTAGCTCAGGAATAGTGTTTTGCGGCGAGGCCGGCGACCACCCGGCGGCATGAATGGGCGCGGCAGCCGGCGGTTCATCCACCGGGGCACAGAAGCGCGGGGCACGGGCGTAGCGAATACCGGTAGCGCGAATCACCCCGCGATCCCGCCAGCCGATGATATCGCCTGCGGGGGTGGTGAAGCGCGGGGCGTTCTGCTCAGTAGGCTCGGCGTGGGGCATGGGGTTCCTTGGATTTGAAATCGTCGCAGCATAGCATTGCTGATTCATTCAGAAAGGCAAGCCGCCTCGCCCATCATGGCACCCGCCACTGCCCGGCCCACTCATCCGCCCGCTTGAACACCGCGCGGCGGTGCTGCTGGCCCAGGTGCAGCGCTTCTATCGCTTGAACCTCCAGCCACAGTACCGCAAAGGCGCTCTGGGCCGGGGTCTTGGTGTAGGCCAGGGAGTCCGCAATCGGTTCGCCCGGTGCGGGGCCGCAGCTGTAAGCGGTGCGGGCGTGTTCGGGTATTCGCTGCCAGCGCTCGCTCACCTCATCACCGCTCAGAATGGTCACATTGGCTTCAATGCGCAGCTGCAGCTTTTGTTCAGCATGCCAGATGTGCAGCGCGGCCGCGGGGTGGGCACGCAGGGCGCCTATCTTATCCGAGTGAATATCGGTATAGGTGGCAAGCGTGGCGGCCTGCTTGTCGGCTTCGCGCAGCACTATGGTACGCGCCTGGGGCTGGCCGATTTCGCTGACCGTGACCAGGGTCGGTTGGCGGGCAGGGCCGTGGCGGTCGTTGACGCCCTGGGCCAGGCACGCCCAGAGGTGGTTGTAGAGTAGCGGCAGCGCTTCTGCCCAGGAGTGTTCGTTTGTCGGCATAAGCTACCTTTGCAGGGGAAATTAAGCGGGTTTTTCATTTGCGTGAGGTTATTTATAGCATGTGCTGGCATCGTCGCGAGCCGACGCCGGCGCCTACCGTGTACAGGAGTTTTCGGCGTTGCTTTACCTGTGCAGAAGTCATTGGACGCGCTTGCCCATCACCCTCTAGACTCAAGGCTTGTTTCTTCTGAGTGCCTCGCCCATGCGCGTTTTCTCTAATCCGGTCGGTGCCGGTTCCTTGTGGTTTAGTAACCTGGTGACCGCCGACGGCGTGCCGGTGGCCTACGACCCGCAGGCTCGGGCGTTCATTCCCATGCCGCCGTTTTGCGCCAACCGCGAGGTCATTGGCTGTAACTGGATTGCCTCCAACGATGGCGACCTTTGCCGCGCCTGTGCGATGACCGCCGTGGTGCCGGACCAGTCCATTCCCGACGCCATCCCCAACTGGGCACATACCGAAGCCGCCAAGCGCTGGGTGATCGATAACCTCGGCCGCTGGCACTGGTTCCGCCCGGAAGACCCCGGCGCGCCGCCGGTGTTCCATCTGTTGGCCGAGGGCAAGAAACCGGTAATGATGGGCCACGTGAACGGCGTGGTGACGATCAGCGTTGCGGAAGCCGACCCGGTGCTGGTCACCACCCGGCGCGAAGCACTGGATGAGCCCTACCGCACCATGATTGGCCATATGCGCCACGAGATCGCCCACATGCTGTGGTGGCGGTTAAGCCTGCGGGAAGACTTCTTGAAGGCCTTTCGCGAGATGTTCGGTGACGAGCGCGCCGACTACGGCGAAGCCCTCAAGCGCCACTACAACGAAGGGCCGCCCGAGGAATGGCAAAGGGAGTACCTTTCTACCTACGCATCTTCCCATCCGCATGAGGACTGGGCGGAAACCGTCTCTCACCTGCTGCATTTGACCGATATTACCGATAGTTTCGTCTCCTCCGGCATGGATTCGCCGGAGCTGCCGCGAGATCACAAGTGGGACGCCTACGCCGAGACGGACGCCGAGCGCCTGATCCATATCGCCACGGCCTTGATCGCCGGAGTGAACCACGTCAACCGCGCCATGGGGCTTTCGGATGTCTACCCCTTCCTGCTCTCTGAAGTCACGCTGCAAAAGCTGATTTTCGTACATGGCTGGCTGCGCCGGGGGGCGCAGGGGCTTTAAGCGCGGGTATTCTGCTGGTACCTCGCAGCCCCTCACTACAGGGGCTGCGACTAGAGGGGCTGCGACGTTTTACTCGATCAGCGAACGGCTCAGGTAGCGAGCAAACTGCTCGTACAGCTCGCTTGATTGCGAAGCGCTGAGCACCAGCTGGATGGAGGGCAAGTTCGGGACGCCGTTCGCCTCAGAAAGTACGAAAAGCTCCTGGGACAACGCACTTCTGGGCAGAATACCTACCCCCAACCCGCTCATGACCGCCTTCTTGATATTATCGAACGATCCGCTGACATAAGCGAAGTAGTGCGAGCGCCCGACACCGTTCAGCGCCGTGACGGCGCTGCTTCGAATCACGCACCCGTCCAGAAACGTGACCAGCGGAATGTCGTTCATATCATCGAAATGAAGTGCGCCGGCGCTGACCCAGTAAAGCGGCTCGACCTGAATGACTTGTTCGGCATTCGATACCACCGGCTGACCCGCGATACCCTTGAGAATCACCACGTCCAATAGCTGCTGTTCGGCCATTCGCGAAAGCACCGCGGAGGAGGCCGCGGTGACTTCAACGCGCAGTCCCGGGTTTTCCTCGAGGCAGAGTGAAATCACGCGGTGAAGGTTACCCACTGCAAAGTCATCCGGCACCCCTAACGTTACCTTTCCTTCAAGGTGTGATGTCATCAGCGAGTTGATCGCCCGGCTGGTACGCTGAAGAATATCCCGGGCGGCGGGCAGCAACCGCCGGCCTTCGTCGGTCAGCCCGATCACATGCCCCTGGCGCCTTTCGATCAGGCGACAGCCAATATCTTCTTCCAGACGTTTCAGGCCAACGCTCAGCGTCGATTGGGTACGCGCCAGCACGTCACTTGCCCGACCAAACCCGCCGTACTGCGCCACGGTCACGAAAGTGCGCAGCTGTTCGAGCGTGATCCCCCGCCCTTTCAGGGAAACCTCGTCCTGGCTTTCAGGTTGCATCAGTGCCCCGTGCATCTTCTCTGCTATCGATAAAAGCGATTATAACCTTGGCACAATTCATTTAACAAAAAGCCGCTCAGCTTCGATGATGGCGGTCATCAAGTGCGTTTCCCCACGCCCCTCCGCTCAACATGAGAAAGCGCTATGTTCCTGGTCGTCATCCCGATTTTCATGGTCATTCTTCTTGGCTACCTGTTTGGCAAGGTAAAACCCGATAGCGGCGGCTCCGACAAGCTGATCAACGATTACGTGCTGTATGTCGCGCTGCCGGCCCTGCTGTTTCTAGCCATTGCCAGGGCGGATCTCAACGAACTCAGGCAGTGGGGCTTTATCGCCTCGTCATTGACGGGGATCGTCTGCGTCTACCTGCTGGCCGGGATGATCGCTCGGTACAAGGGCATTGCGCTGCCTCAGTCGTCCATCCTGAGCATGGGCGCCTGTTATGGCACGACGGGCTATATGGGCGTGCCCATTCTCATCTCCGTATATGGCGAGCAAGCGGCGCTGCCGGCGGCCATCGCGA
Organism: Vreelandella xerophytica; assembly: GCF_968048975.1. The sequence goes on from NZ_OZ309106.1 coordinate 2,575,100, forward strand.
CGATCCTGCACAACATTCCCGCCATCATGGCCGTCATCATCAGCTGGGATCTATTGGGCGGCAACCGCGCAGACAATACCCCGGCCGCTACCAGCCTCTGGAAAGCCTTCAAGACGACCTTTACCAACCCCCTTACGATTTCCGTGCTGGCGGGGCTTTGCTTCGTGCTGTTCGGTATTCCTCTGCCGGCGTTCCTTGAAGCGTTTGCCGGTTTCCTGGGCAGCGCCGCAGGCCCGACCGCGCTATTTGCCCTGGGGCTTGGTCTGTCCCGGCTCAACGTCAAGGAACAGATAACCGGGAATGCGTTAGGCATCGTGGCCCCCATGCTGTTGCTCAAGATCGTGGTGCAGCCTGTCATCACGCTGTTGGCGGGCGTGTATCTGTTCGGCATGGGCAAAGAAAACGCTCTGTGGCTGGCGGCGGCGGTGGTCATGGCGGCACAGCCCATTGGGGCGGGAGTTTACGTGTTCGCGAAGAAGTACGAATACCGCCAGGAGACGATCTCGTTGGCGATCATTGCATCCTTGCTGGTGTCGCTGGTCACGCTTCCGGTCGTCTTGAGCCTGCTGAGCGGCCAGGGTGGCTATTGACGGTATCAAGCCGAGCGCCAATACGTATAAAGCGGGGCCTCAAGCGTTGGGGCCGCCGCTCAAGATAAACGAGTGAAGCTCGATATCGGTGCGAAACTCCCAGCCCAGGCGCTTCCAGAAGCGCTTGCCAGCATCGTTATCTACCAGCAGCATCAAATGCGATTTCTGAATGCCTTCATCCCTTAGCGCGTTCATGCAGCGGCGGACCAGTTCAGACCCGACACCCTGTTTTCGGCAAGCCGCCGCGACCGCCAGATGCTGCACAAAACCACGATGGCCATCATGGCCGGCCATGATAGTGCCCACCACTTCGTCCTGCTGCTCTGCCACGAAGCTCAAGCCGGGATTGCGCTTCAGGTATCGGTCGATACCTTCGCGGGAGTCCACATCGCGTAGGCGCACGCCTTCGGTGCTCAGCCATAGCGCCACGGCGGCGGTGTAGTCGGCGATGGTCATGGGGCGGTAGTGCATGGCGGAATCTCGAAGGACTTAGTGCAAGAAGAGATGTACGTTACATACGGCGCTTGAGTGTTGCGTATACCTTATCCTTGTCGCGCTTGCCAATGGCTAACACATATACAAACAGCTCATCGTCGACGATTTCATACACCAGGCGGTACCCGGCAGCACGCAGCTTGATCTTGTAAACCGCGCCGTACCCGCTGAGCTTATCTGCGGGTACGTGAGGGTTTTCAAGTCGTTCAGCCAGCTTCTTTTTGAACTGATTTTTGACCGGTGCCCCCAGCTTTCCCACTCCTTGAGCGCAGCCGGTACAAATCGCAGCCTATAGGTCATCCAGATGTACCGTGACTGCTTTATCCTTGTCGCCTCGGCGCTTTTCTACCAGTTTGGCTAGCTCGTAATCTTCGAGCATTTCCATCATGGCTTCATAGGTCTCGGCAGGGATCAAATAAGCGGCGGGCTTGTTGTGATTCAATACGGCGATGGCGGAGCCGTCAGCCTGGGCAAGTAGCGAGGAGGGGTTCTTCTTCAATTCTGAAATACTAACGGATAGTTCGGCCAATACTTGATGCATGACTGGCTGCTCCAAATGGGGCTAATTTAAGCACTATTTTTAGTACTTATTTTATCTTTACGCTATGCATTGTCGCGGCAAACATGAACCCAGGATCAGCCGTTTAATGAGATTTAAAAGCTGATACCCAGCCGCAGCGCCTGAAGGCCATCGAGCCTCACGCTGACCTCATCCGAGAAGACAGGATGCCCTTCGATTCCCAGGTTGAGTGCGGCTTGCGAGCCGCGGTAAGTCACGTTGATCGTTACCTCGGTCGAAGTACTCACTGGTGCCCATAGCCCGTATTCGACACTTTCTACATTCACCGCACTCAGGCCGCGGTTATCAAGCTCCTGCTGCACTTTCTGCTCCACGGCGTGGCCGTAATAGACATAGATACCCGCATAGCCCAGCGCCAGCACCACGATCAATGACAGTAGCTTACTCATGAACGTCCTCACGTTATCGCCGTTCATTCAACGGCCAAGGGCTGATAATGCCCAGCGCTAGCCAAGTGCACAAGAGGCTACTGGATAGGCATAACCATACCGCCACACGCCACATTACCCAATGCTTATGGCAGTAGCAGACGCCCTATCAAGCCATAGTCAAGTACCCTGAGCCTCATCCAATGCCAACAGCAGCTGCTCGCGTATCCAGCGGTGCCCTGATGCGCCTGAGTGACGCACGTGATGGAGCATGCGCAGCGTATAGCGAGGCGCCTCGAAGGGTACGTCATGTACTGCAAACACCAGCGTATTGACCAATTGCAGTGCGGCCTGGCGCGGCAATGTGAAAAGATGATTCGAGTGAGCAACGATATGAGGCGCAGCCATCAGGCTGGGCAGCTGCACGGCGACATCCCGCTGCAGCCCCTGCCGAGCCAGAGCGGCGTCAATCACACTGCCCGAATCCCCCCAGGGTAGAACGGCGACATGCCGCTCGGCCAGGTACTGTTCGAGGGATAAGTAACTGCCTATCCGTTCATGGCCCTGGCGAGCAATCACCACATAGTCATCATCCAGACAGTCGAGCGCCTCTACGCCCTCCGAAAGCATCGCCTGGCCATGCGAGACGCCTAGTGCAAAATGAATGCGTCCCTCACGCAGATCATCCAGCGAGTCGCGGTGGGTGGCATAAATCACCTTGAGCTGTAGATGTGGCGCAAGACGTTCCAACCGCGCGACCAGTAATGGCAGAATCGCGTAGGCCGTGTAATCGGTTGCCGCAAAGATGAAGGCCTGCGTACTGGTAGCGGGCGAAAAAGGAGCTGTTTCAATCAGTCGGTCCGACAGGATGCGCAATGCATCTGACACGCCGGCGGCCATCAGCTCAGCCTCCGCCGTGGGCTGCATGGCGTTGCCAGTGCGGACAAACAGTTCGTCGGCGAGGGTATCGCGCAAACGCGATAGTGCATGACTGCACGCCGAGGGACTCATGGCCAGTTCATCCGCCGCCATGGCCACGCTGCGATGCCGAAACAACGCATCGAACACCAGAAGCAGATTGAGGTCGAGACGACGCAGACTGGAATGCATGGAGTGCATGAATACCTGAATAGAATGCAGGGCGTACATCTTTGGTTTTCTTTATCATGCTGTCAACGAATCATCACCCGGCAGAAAAGGAGTCTGATCATGCGCATACCTGCTTTCCGTAGCGCCATCCCCACCGATACCGCGCGCTGTTATCACATCGAAGCCGCCGCCTACGAAGGCGATGAAGGGGCCACCCGGGAAAAGATCGCCACGCGCATCGAGCAGTACCCGCAAGGCTTTCTTGTCATGGAGCTGAATCAGGAGGTGATCGGTTTCATCAACAGCGGGTGCGCGCACGATGTGGTGATGTCCGATGAAGCATTCAAGGAACTGGTGGGCCACGACGCCGATGCACCCAACGTGGTCATCATGTCGGTGGTGATCGATCCCGCCCACCAGGGTATGGGCTATGCATCGACGATGATGCAAGTCTTCATCGAGCGTATGAAAGTGTCAGGCAAACAAACCATTCACCTGATGTGCAAGGAGCGCCACGTCGGGTTATACCAGCACCTGGGGTACCGTTACGTGAAGCCTTCTTCCTCCGACCACGGCGGCATGGCGTGGCACGAGATGGTCATGGCGCTATAAAGCCTTGCGCTAGCGAGAGCATAGGCACATAGGTATCGCTATCGATCAGCGGCAAGCCGCCACGTCTCAATGGAGCGAACATAGCCTGGCGGCAAGTTGGTGGGCAGCGCATCAATCGCAAACGTCTCGATGCTTGAGTGTTCATGGCTAACCTTCGGGTCGAAGCGCCCTACCAGACCACAGCCATAGGTCACGATGAACACGTGCCTGCCGGGAATCACCTCGAACAGGTAGCTGTCGATGATGCCTTGTGCCGCCACCTCGACATCCAATTCTTCCTGAAACTCCCTGACCAGGCACTCGGCGGAGCTCTCGCCCATTTCAATGCGCCCGCCGGGCAGTTCCCATTCGTTTCGATCATTGAGCGCCAGCACGACCTCGCTTGAAGGCAACAGCAGTACGCCTTTAATGGATACTGGGAACATGGTTTTCTCCATATCGATAAGTGATCCTAAGTGGATAGGGCAGACTACCAAGGATCGATAGTGCATGCCCAGGCGACGGGTAACGTGGTACCCAAAGCTTCAGCAATTGAGCAATTATGTACAAGCCTTCGCCTACCGTGCTGGCTTAAGCTAGCCAAGTGACGATTCAGGAGCGCGCGGGATGTCCAACGCCAGCCGATTTCAATTCATCAAGAGCCAGCACGTGGAAAGCCTCACGGTGCTGCATGCGGCGATGGAAGATTTCCGCTATGACCGCCACGCGCATGAGGAGTACGCCTTTGGCGTGACGCTTTCCGGGCGCCAGGATTTCTTCAGCGGCGGGCAGTTTCACAAGAGCCCGCCGGGCAACGTCATTGTGTTCAACCCCGAAGAAGTGCACGACGGCCAACCTGGCGGTGACCACACGTTGGATTACCTGATGCTCTACATCGACCCCGAACAGGTAAGCCCGCTGTTTGCCAATATACTGGGCCGCGAGACTGGCGCAGGCTTTCGCTCACCGAACACGCTGATTTAGGACGTTCAGCTGCGCGGCGCCATTCTGGAACTGGCGCGGCTGGTTACACATAACGTGGGTAGCTGTATCGATCAGGAGAACGCGCTTTACAAGGTGGTGGAGCGAACCGTGCAGCTGGGCGGCGCGTTTCAGGATACGCCGAGCGTCACACGGCCGGATACGCTGCTGGGTTTGGCAAAGGCGTACATTCATGCCCACCTGGATAGGGATATTTCTCTGGATGAGATCAGCCAGGCGGCGCACCTGTCCAAGTATCACTTCCTGCGCCTGTTTCGCCAGCATTACGGTATTACCCCGCATCAGTACGTGATCAACTGCCGTATCAACGCGGCCCGCGCGGCGCTTCTGAAAGGCGCGTCCTTGAACGACGTCGCACTGCGCTTCGGGTTTGCCGACCTCAGCCACTTCAATCGCCGCTTCAAACGCATCTACGCCATGACACCGCGCCAATACCAGCGCGACCTTGCCCGCTAGGCACTCGCCAGACCAATACTCTCCGTACGAGGTTCTACCATGTTAGCAATCGTCGCCTATGCCCTGGGCGTCATGTACACGCCTGGGCCTGTGAATCTGCTGGGCCTGAACGTGGGTATCAACGGTCAGGCCAAACGATTGGCAGGGTTCTGTCTTGGCGTGGGCTGCGCCATGCTCGTGTACCTGCTGGTGCTGGGCTGGGCGGGGGCCGCGTGGATCGGTGGGCAAGCGCGGGTAGTGTTAAGCGCCCTGGGATGTAGCTATATTCTGTACCTGGCATTCAAGATCGCCCGCGCCAACGCAACGCTTGAAACCGACGCCGAGCCACCACGCCTGCTGAGTTTTCGCGATGGGTTGGTGATGCAGCTTTTAAACCCCAAGGCCATGGTGGCCACTTTGCCCATCGCCACCCTGCAGTTTCCCGCAGCGGGCATTCAGGGAATAAGCCTGGTCATCTGGGCGCTGGCCCTGTCACTGATGGCTGCCGGCGCTCCAGGCAGCTACGTGCTGGTCGGCAGCCTGGTCGGCCAGCGCGTTCAGAACCCGCGCATCGTGAAAGGCTTTAACGGGATGATGGCGGGACTGCTGGCTGCCGTGGCGCTATCGATTGGGCTTGAGCATGTGTGGCGGCCGCTGTTCGCTTAAAGCTCAGACTACCTGCCCGCCACTAACCTCTATGCGCTAGTCGACTTGCAGCTCGCGCGCTTCGCGACAGCTACGCACGCTCGTTGAAAGCTCACGAACCAGCCCGTGAACCTGGGCAATGGCCTCGTCGGCGGTGTTGGCCTGCTCGATGCAGTCCACCAGCGCAGACCCCACGACCACCGCATCGCTGAAGCGGCCGATGGTAGCGGCCTGGGCCGGTGTACGGATGCCAAAGCCGACGGCGATGGGCAGGTCGGTATGCTCGCGAAGCCCGGCCACGGCGCCTTCCAGGCGTTCGGGGGTCGGCGCGCTAACGCCGGTAACACCCGCCACCGAGACGTAGTAGATAAACCCGGACGCATTGGCCAGCACCGTGGGCAGGCGCTTGGCGTCCGTGGTCGGCGTGGCCAGACGGATGAAGTCGATGCCGTGCCGGGCGGCAGGCCGGCAGAGTTCGTCGTCGTGCTCCGGCGGTAGATCCACCACGATCAGGCCATCGACCCCGGCTTTTGCGGCGTCGGTCAGAAAGCGCTCGACGCCGTAGCAGAAGATGGGGTTGTAGTAGCCCATCAGCACGATGGGCGTGGTGGCGTTCTCTTCACGAAAGCGGCGAACCATTTCCAGCGTCTTGGCCTGGGTCTGGCCGCCTTCCAGCGCGCGCAGGGCGGCTTTTTGAATGGCGGGGCCGTCGGCCATGGGGTCGCTGAACGGCATACCCAGCTCGATGATATCCACACCGGCCTCCGGCAGGCCATGAAGCAGGCGGCGCGAGGTTTCGGCATCCGGGTCGCCGGCGGTCAAGTAGCTCACCAACGCCGGGCGGTTTTCGGTTTTAAGCTTAGCGAAGCAGTTTTCCAGGCGTGACTTGGGCTTGAGGTTGTTGGCGGCGTGACTCATTTGAACTTGTCTCCCAGGTAGTGCGCGACGCTCATCATGTCTTTATCGCCCCGACCGCTCAGGTTGACGACCATCAGGTGCTCGCGGGGAAGTTTCGGTGCGCGCTTGGCCACTTCGGCCAGGGCGTGGGCGGTTTCAAGCGCCGGGATGATGCCTTCTTGTTGGCAGCAAATCTGAAAGGCCTCGAGCGCTTCCTCGTCGGTGGCCGAGACGTACTCGACGCGGCCCTGCTCGTGCAACCAGGCGTGCTCGGGGCCGATGCCGGGGTAATCGAGTCCCGCGGAAATCGAGTGGGCATCACTGATCTGGCCGTCCTCGTCTTGCAGCAAGAACGTGCGGTTGCCGTGCAGCACCCCTGGGGTTCCGCCGTTCAGGCTGGCGGCGTGCTTGCCCGTACTCACGCCCTTGCCACCGGCTTCCACGCCAATCATCTGCACGCTGTCATCGCCAAGAAATGGGTGAAAAAGCCCCATGGCGTTGGAGCCTCCGCCGATGCAGGCCACCAGCGAGTCCGGCAGGCGCCCTTCTTTCTCCTGCATTTGGCGGCGGGTTTCATGGCCGATCACCGCCTGGAAATCCCGCACCATGGCCGGGTACGGGTGGGGGCCCGCCACGGTGCCGATAATGTAGAAGGTGTCGTCGACATTACTCACCCAGTCACGCAGGGCCTCGTTCATGGCGTCTTTCAGCGTGCCGGTGCCGGAGGTGACGGGAATGACTTCCGCGCCCAGTAGCTTCATGCGGAACACGTTGGGCTGCTGGCGTTCGATATCCGTGGTGCCCATGTAGATCACACATGACATCCCGAAGCGCGCCGCCACGGTGGCGGTGGCCACACCGTGCATGCCCGCGCCGGTCTCGGCGATGATGAGCTTTTTGCCCATCTGCTTGGCCAGCAGCACCTGGCCGATGCAATTGTTGATCTTGTGCGCGCCGGTGTGGTTGAGCTCCTCGCGCTTTAAATAGATGCTTGCACCGCCAAAGTGCTCGGTCAGCCGCTCGGCGAAGTAAAGCGGGCTAGGACGGCCCACGTAGTCGTTCTGGAAATAGGTAAGCTTTCGCTGAAATTCCGGATCGTTCTTGGCTGCGGCGTACTCGTCCCGCAGCTCGTTGATCAGCGGCATCAGCGTTTCCGCGACGAAACGGCCGCCGAAGCTGCCAAACATGCCGTTGTCATCGGGCAGGCTCAATGACGGAGTAAAGGGTTGATTCATTGTGACCTCGAATGCCAGAAAAAGAACCGTATGGCCTTCACGCTAACTCGAGTGTGCGGCGATAAAAAGCGATAAGATGTCGCCTATTCGTGAGCTTTACTCAACTATCATCGAGGTGTTCATGCAGAACAGCTTGCCGCCGTTAAGCGCCCTGCGTGCATTTGAGGCCACTGCCCGTCTGGGTAGCGTGACCGCCGCCGCTTTCGAGCTAAGCGTGACCCACGGCGCGGTCAGCCGCCAGCTCAAAGGCCTGGATGAGCACTTTGGCACACCGTTGTTCGTAAAGTCAGGCCGGGGTATCGTGCTGTCTCGCCACGGCGAAACGCTTCAGCGTGGCCTGGGCGATGCGTTCATGCGCCTGCGTGATAGTTGCGCTTCGCTCAAGCGTGAGGTGGAAGGCGCCCCGTTTACGCTCGCCTGCCCGGGCAGCCTGTTGGCGCGGTGGTTGATTCCCAGGCTTGGGCATCTGCACCGGGCGCTACCCGAGCTCAATGTTCAGGTGGTGGTCAGCGAGACCGAGCAACATGGCCAGCAGGCCGGTACCAGCGCCACGCTTGCGTTTATTGAGCCGCCCTGGCCCGAGGGTGGCGAGGTCATCGAGCTGATGGCGGAAGAGATCTGCGCGGTGGCAATCCCCCCGCTTGCAGCCAGCCTTGATGCGTCCAAACCACAAACGCTGTTCGGCGCTACGCTTTTATCCACCGCCTCGCGCCCCCAGGCGTGGCCGGAGTGGGCCCGCGCATGGGGGCTTGAAAAGGCGAAGCTTGAACACGCGTTGGCCCAGGGCCAGGAGTTTGACCATCTTTACTACCTGATGGAAGCCGCCGTGGCCGGCCTGGGCGTGGCTATCGCGCCCAGGCTACTTGTGGAAGATGACCTGAAGAGCGGGCGGCTGGTCGCGCCCTGGGGCAGCATCGAAACCCCTGCCCGGCTGTGTTTATGGCTACCCCGCCAGACCAGCCCGCACGTTGGGCAGCGCCTGGCCGAATGGCTTGCGCAGGCGCTCAATGAGCCGGCGCGCTAGCGCCTTACAAAGCGGCAAGGTGCCAATCAAAAAAACGCTCATGGTGGTTATATCACCCGCTCAAGCAGCCCTGGTTTTTGAGCACCAGTTCAGCAAGAAAGTCCGCCACCGCTCTTACCCGTCGGGACTGGGCAAGATCGGTTTGAATGGCCAGATAGATCGGCTGCTCCACCCCGATATCGGGTGTCACGCAGGTAAGCCCCGCACCGGCCGCCAGAAAATGCGGCAAGACGGCCAGCCCGAGCCCCGCCTTGGCGGCGGCGACCTGGGTAGCAACGGAGGTGGTGGTAAGCGCAGGCTCGCGGCCTTGCAGCCTGCGTTCGACCCATTGGGCGGCCGGCAAATGGGCGTAGGTTTCTTCCCAGGCAATCAACGCATCCGTTTCATGATGGCCCGCCTTTGCACCCGGTGCGCGCTGCGCAAGGTAGCCGGTGCTGGCGTAAAGCCCGTAGCCCAGCGTGCCCAGACGGCGAAGCGTTACATGGCCGCGCTCCGGCTTGACCATGCGAAGGGCCAGATCGGCGTCGCGGCGGTGCAGATTGACGGTGGTAATGTCGGTCACCAGTTCCAGCGTGACGCCGGGGTACTGGCGGCGCCATTCGGGCAGCGCGGGAAGAATCAGCTCGGTGGCAAGGTTTTCCGCCGTGGCCAGGCGCACCCGTCCGGTCATCTGGGTCTGGGCGGCCGAGCCCGTAGCAAAGGCAGCCGCTGCGGCTTCCAGCGCTTCGGCTTTTTCGACCAGCCCTGCTCCTTCTTCGGTCAACAGATAACCCGACTGGTGACGCGCGAACAGCGGAAGCTTGAACGCTTTTTCGAGCCGCTCGATGCGCCGCGAAAGGGTCGCGATACCCAGGTGAAGTTCTGCTGCCGCCCCGCTCAGGGTGCGGTGGCGCGCCACCGCCAGAAAGGCCTTGGTGTCATCCCACACCCAGGCACGCAGCGCGGATTTTTCAGAGTCGGAAATGGGTTTGGCTATTTCACTGATGTTTTTCATCGATGGATAGTGCCACACGGCGGTTACCACGCTCAAGCAGGATGGCGCTCAGCGCCCCTTGAAGCTCCAACGGCGCCTTCACCGATTAACGGTGAAGGCTGTATGCCCACGGGGACGAGTGGACCAATGCCTGGGGCAGCTCAGGTGTTGGTCCCCGCATCCATTTCCATCTTCTTCTCCAGGCCCTCCCAACCGTGTTCTTCCACCAGGGCCTCGAGTTTGGGCGGACGGTAATCGCTGTCGCGCTGGTAGCGCTCCTTGACGCTTTGGTGAATCAGCGTCGGCTTGTTCTCATTGGTGAGCGGGCGGTGCAGCTTGGACTTTAAACGGTACACATGCCGACGAGAATTGTGCAACTCGCCTTGGCTTGCGTCGGTCAGGTTCTTGTGAAGGTAACGCTCTGTGGCAAGCCCTGCGGCGTTGGCCTCCTTCAGCATCCACCCAAGCGGCGCATCGGAGGCCTGGTTGCCGTTCTCGTCAGGTTCCTTGCCACCGCCTACATCGCTATGCACACCGGCAAACCAGACCTGCTTCAGATCCACCCCTTCGCGGGCCTCCCACAGGGTGGGCTCGAAGTCCTCGCGCATCTCATCGATGGCCAGGGCGTGGCGCGCGGTGGCGATATTGCTGCCCATCTTGGTGTCGTAGAACTCGTTCTCGTTGTTGAACAGCCCGCCCAGCAGGCTCAGCGGTATCCCCAGCGCCCCCACGGTATCCCACACGCCGATAAAGTGAACACGGCGCGAAGGATGGCAGTACGCGTCCCGAAACGCCTTGGCCGCTTTGCCGCCGGGCCAGTTTTCATCGGCGTCGTCCCGGTACATGTCCCAGGCCTGGGTGATCCGCCCGGCTTGGGAGCGCTTGAGAATGCCGCAGTTGTTGATGAGCCCGCTCAGGGCGCGCACGTTGTAAGCGCCGCGGCTGAACCCGAACAGGTAGATGTTATCGCCCGGGGCGTAGTTGTGGACGATGTAGCGATAACCATCGATGATGTTCTTTTCGATACCGGCACCGGTCAACGCACCGCTGATCTGGTTGGTGTACGAACCGATCCCCCACCCATAAGAGACGTGCTGGCGCGTTTCACCCGCAAAGGGTGAGATGCCCCGCGCCAGTTTCAATACGTTGGTGGGGTAATCCTCTTCCAGGTCTTCTTCCGGCTGATTCCAGGTGCCATCGGCGCAAATAACGAGATTGGCCATATTGTCGCTCCTTGACGTCCGGACGAGTGAACATCACCAGTGTTGACACTGTCTACTGATTCGAGGCGATCAGCGTACCGCCGGCGGCCATGAACAGGCCACCGGTCGCCCGGTTGAACCGTGTGTAACGGCGCGGGCTCTGGAACCAGCGGCTAATGCTGGAGCCCAGACCCGCATAGGTCGACATAAGGGTGAAATCGATTACCAGCCAGGTCAATGCAAGAATAATGAACTGGATGAGCTGGGGCTGGCTCACATCGATGAAGTTGGGAAAGAGTGCTGCGAAAAAGAGCAGATCCTTGGGGTTGCTGATGCCGACGGTAAAGCCTTGGCGAAAGAGTTTTTTCGCCGGCGCCCGAAGGCCTTGGGCCACCACCGGGCTGTCCAGTTCGAGCCCCGTCGTGTCTCGCCAGGCGGCGATTCCCAGATAGATCAGATACGCCCCGCCTACCAGCTTGAGTACGTAAAAGGCACTTTCTGATGCGGCGAGGATGGCACCCAGCCCCAGCGAGGAAATGAGCATCAGCACCAGTGAGGCCAATATGCCGCCCGTTACCGTTGCTGTCGTCTGCTTTCGGCCGAACTTGAGCCCGTGGCTGGTGCACAAAAGCGCCACCGGCCCGGGAAAGATGATCAGGGCGAAAATCACTCCGACATAGGTCAACCAGGTCCACGCGTCCACGTTTGCTCCTCTTGCAAAACAGCTGATTTGAAATACCCAATACTTCAGGCGCGACTCGCGCGGGCGAGGTACTCACTGAAACAGTCAGGGAAGTAGGCTTGGCACCACTGGGCAAGCGTAGCGTGAGACACCACTGAGATACTCTCCCCACCCGGCGTGTACAGCAAAAGCGTATGAAGCTCAAGCGCTTGCCACAGCATGTGTAAACATGCGCTTCCCGCGCCGATGCTGGCGGCCGCGCCATACACTTCGGCATCACAAAGCGCGCCGAACCCCGATTCAGTCACGATACCACGCTCAAACGCCGCGTGGTGGTCGGGTAAGCCTGTCATAACCCTTCTTGTACTCTATGAAACGATTCACCATTCAAGCATATTCAGCATGCCATCTGGCTTAAAAAAACCATCTCGCTTTTCTCGACCAGGTTCCGTTGAATTATCCTTTTTATGCTGATGAACGGCTAACACCCATGAGGCGTTTATTCTATTGCGTTTGGAAAGCGTTGCCGAAAGAGGTACGGTCATTGACTGAACATTCAACTAAAGGACTGATCATGCAGCGTACTTCGTGGGTTACCGCTCTCTCCCTAGGTCTTTTCGCTGGTGCTGCGGCCTTGGCCCAGGCGGACACCCCGCTGGAGCAACAGCTAAAGGATCTAGCGTCGTTTCAGGTAATAGCCCACCGCGGCGCCAGCGGCCACGCGCCGGAAAGCAGCATGGCTGCACTCGAACTGGCCCATACCTGGGGGGCAGGTTACCTGGAGCTGGATATCCAGATGACGTCTGATGGCGAGCTGGTCGCCTTTCACGACGACACCCTGGAGCGCACCAGCAGCGGCGAAGGCCACATCAACGATCACACCCTGGCGGAGCTGAAGGACCTGGACGCAGGCACCTGGTTCAACGAGGCCAACCCCGAGCTTGCCAACGAGGCCTTCGAAGGCGCGCACATTCTGACCCTGGAAGAGGTATTCAACCGCTTCGGCCAGGACGCCCGTTTTTATCTGGAAACCAAATCACCAGAACTCAACCCTGGCGTGGAAGAAGGGCTGGTGCGCCGCCTGGAAGCCTATGACATGATCAATACCGGGCGCGTGCTGATCCAGTCCTTCGATCAAGAGAGCCTCTTGAAGATTCACGAGCTGAACGCGGATATCCCGCTGATTCAGCTGGTGTGGTACTCCCCGGACGAAGACGGCGAACGCCTGACCGAGTGGACCGGCGTAACCCCCTCACCCCATGAGATCACCAACGAAGATTTTCAGGCGGTAGCCGAGTATGCCGTCGGCCTGGGCACGAACTACCTGTATGACGGTAAAGAGGTGATCAGTGAGGCCTTCGTGGCTAGCGCACAGGACAACGGCCTGGCGGTGCATGTCTACACGGTCAATGAAACTGATGAAATGCAGCACCTGCTCGACTGGGACGTGAACGGCCTGTTCACTGACTACCCGGACCGGCTGATCAAGCTTATCGAGTAACGTGGATTGACCTGCGCCCGGCCTCGGCGGGCGTTTGCTCCCTCATCTAACGCCCTTCCAACTGCCCGATCACCTGTTCGACTCTTTTACGTTCGTCCCCCTGCAGGGTTTTCAGTGGCAGCGGCAGGCTGGGGCTACGGACGTTACCCAGCACTTCGGCCACGGTGGCGATGACCCGCAGGCTCCCGCCGTATTCGCGATAAAGGGCCCACAGCGGCTCGAGTTCGCCTGAAAGCCTCAAGGCCGTTTCCACGTCGCCCGTCTGGGCGGCGCGGGTAATCGCCAGCGCCCTTTTCGGAAAGAGCCCGCCGAGGACGGAGTACCACGTCTCGCACCCGGCACTTAGCCCAACGGCCGCCGCCGGATCACCGCTGATGCCAAGCGTGACATCGTCTGGAATCCGCCCACGCAGCCGCGTGATGCGCGCCCTGGCTTCTTCAATATCGCCGGCGATCGGCGGTATCTTGATCGACTTCACGCGGGGAAGCTGGGCAATACGCCCGTGAAGCTCGTCGCTGAAGGAGAAATGGGTGGTGCCCGGGTTATCGTAGACGCATAGCGGTACGTCGAGTGAATCGCATACTGTCTCGTAGAGATCGAACACCTCATCCTCGGTGAGCGTTTGATACGACACCGGCGCCAGCAGTACGCCGCTTGCCCCCGCTTTCTGGGCCTCTTCCGCCAACGCCAGTACCTCTCGAGTGCGCAGCGCTCCGATGCCCGCAATCACGGGCACGTCACCGGCGCTCTCCACCGCCAGCCGTGTAACGCGCGCGCGCTCCTTCCGGGAGAGGTAAACGTAGCTCCCCGTGGAGCCCAGCACGCCGATGGAATCCACCCCCGCAGCGGCCAGGCACTGGATCAGGGCGACGAATTCATCTTCGCGAACCCCCTCCTCACTCATGGGGGTCAAGGGAAAGGCACTCAGACCGATAAACATGGGCGTTATCCTTCAACAAGGGGTTATGAACGAAATCGATGAGCGTATGGGATGCGGGCCGCGACGCTTTCAGCACGTTTGCAAACGATGCCGTGCCTGACGCCAAAAGCCAAGCGTATCGTCCATCAAAAGCGCTTTGGACACTGCTCCTTGATGGAATCCCACTGGCCCGCCACCTCGTCAACGCTTGCCGCGCGTACCCGGTTCAAGTGTCGCGGGTAGTCGACGCCCGGGTTCTCCTCGAACCGGGTGGCGCTGAACTGGCCGTTGCTGGCGCGCAGGATATAGCCGCTTTCCCGGCACGACTCGCTTGCCAGGTACAGCACGCCCGACGTTACCCACTCGGGCTTGAGATCCGAAGGTGTACCGGTTTCGCCCCACATGCGCGTTCTGGCCACTGGCGAGACGGCGTTCACCAAAATGCCGTGCTCTGCCCCCTCGAAGGCCAGCGCATTCATGAGGCCGACCTGGGCCATCTTGCCCGCCGCGTAGGCGGCCAAGCCCTTCTGGCCGTAGCCCAGGTACATGGCGCGGTCGGAGGTGGTCAGCACGATGCGCGCCGCCGAGGACATCTTGAGATAAGGCCAAGCGTGTTTGGCAAGCCAGGTCGGCGCCCAAACGTTGATGGCCAGCGAGCGCTCGAGAAACGCCGCCCCGGCGTGCTCAATTGCCTGGTAGCCGACCCAGCCGGCGTTGTGGATGATGATATCCAGCCCACCGAACGTGGCCTGGGTGCGCTCGATGAGCGCCCGACACTCGGCTTCCTCCTCCAGCGACCCATGGTGGACGATGGCGAAATGCCCTTCCCGCTCGAGCGCCGCCGCTGCCTTTTCGACCACATTGGCGTCGCTGCCGTCGCCTTCCCGGCCAGCCCCGCTATCGCTGATCACTACGTTCGCCCCGGCGCGGGCGAGCTCCCGGGCGTAGGCCCAGCCGAGCCCCCGGCCGCCGCCGGTAATGATGGCTGTCTTGCCTTGAAATGACATGATTCGGCTCCTCGATCTGGCGTGTGTGAACACCATCAAGGTACGCTTTGAATCATTTTTATCTAATATTAATCGCAAGCGCATGTGATACGTACACGATATTACCGATGGCGCTAACGATCATTTAAAGTATCAGGATCGCGGCCCCTACTGACGAGACCCTTCAATGATCGAAACCCGCCTGCTCAAGCAGTTCATCGTCGTGGCGGAAGAACTCCATTTCCACCGGGCAGCCGCGCGGCTGCACATGGCTCAGCCGCCCTTGAGCCAGGCCATTGCGAGGCTCGAAGAGCGCCTGGGCTTTGCGCTTTTTCTCCGCAGCCGGCGAAGCGTGACCCTGACCCCGGCCGGTCGCGCGTTTCTCGATACCGCTTACGCCACCTTCGAGCAACTCGATAGCGGCATTGGCCGGGCGCGCCGCGTGGCCCAGGGCATGGCCGGAAAGCTGACGGTGGCCACGATATCGCTTGCCGGCTACGCCCCGGTGCTCGAGGCGCTGCGCGACTTTCGCACCACCCTGCCCGAGGTAGAGCTCGTCATCCGCGAAATGCCTTCGGCTAGTCAACGCGATGCGCTGTTATCCGGTGAGGTGGACGTGGCGCTGATGCGCGAATTGCCGCTACCGCCTATGATCGAATCCCGCCAGGTACTGAAAGAGGAGATCAAACTGGCGCTGCCCGCTGACCACCCGGGCGCGGCTAGTGCCGCCAGAGGCGGGCCGGTTGCGTTAAGCGCGTTTGCCAAGGCCGATTTCGTGTTCACGCCGCGCGCACTGGGGCCGGGCTACCACCATCAAATGATGGCGCTTTGCCAGGCGGCGGGCTTCACGCCCGCCATCAAGCAGGAGACCGCTCAGCTTCACACCCTGTTGGGGCTGGTGGCAAGCGGGCTGGGCGTTGCGCTGGTGCCCGCCTCGCTCGCGCGATCAATACGTTTGGACGGGGTCGTGTTTTGCGCGCTGGCGCCGCTTTCGGGCGGGCCCGATTCGACTCTGGCACTCAACGTGAATTGGCATCGTGAGAACACTTCGCCACTGGTCGAGGATTTCATCGGCCGGCTCGCGTTTCAGGCGGGTGAAAAAGTTCTACCCCTTTAGCCGCTCCTCGTGGGTTTTGACGTAATCGGGGTTGATCAGCTTGCGAAGCCTCAAACACAGGAAATAGACCAGCGACCCGGCGGCGAAGGCGATGGCAATGGGTACGAAGATGGCCAACAACCCGGTAAATAACCCGAGCCCGTAAGCATCGGCGAGCGGAACCGAGTAACGGATCATCAGCACCAGGCTCAACAGTATCGAAGGCCCGATGATCAACGCGTGGGCCAGGAAGTAGCGATAGAAATAGCGTCGGCCGTATCGGGTATAGACGCCGTCGATGTCGACCTTTATCTCATCCCCCTCCTCGCTCGCAAGCTTGAGCAGTATGGCCTCGCGCTTTTTTCTCAACGCCAGTGGCGCCCCGTCGGGCGTCTCAAAAGATAGCTCGACCACGTGCGCCTCGAAGGGCTTCCCGACGAAGAACATGAAAATGACTTCCGTATCCAGTGGCCGAATGAACTCGAAGTCGCCGATACTATGGAAATACAGAGTGGTTCTGCCGTTATAGGTGGCATAGCTGACCGCCTGCTGCTCCATTACGCCCTTGATCATTTTCACCTGAGTAGCCGTTTTGAGCCTTCGCTTGGTGCCTTCGCGGATCATCCCTCGCGCGACATATCCCAGAAGCCCTGTCGTGGCCGCCGCGATCAAAAAGCCCACGATCTGAAAGCGGATCAAAAGCCCCAGCGCAAGCACTAAAAGCGCGATGCCCATCAGCCCGAAAACCGCGCCGACCAGTGCGGTGACGTGAAGCCCCATTCGCTTGTAAAGCGCCACCTGCCTTACGTGAAACCGCTCGTATGCCGTCATGTCACGCTGACCAAGCGTCTTCACCTCGTCGCTTGCGGCATCGTTGTTGGGTACCTGTTTTTTCATGATCTCTGGTGTCTATTTTTCGTGCTTATTCC
This sequence comes from Vreelandella xerophytica, assembly GCF_968048975.1. The sequence goes on from NZ_OZ309106.1 coordinate 2,592,339, forward strand.
TTCGAGCCTAGCCCTTGAGCATCTCTTCCAGCGTGAGATCGACATAGTCGGCATCGAGCCCTTTTCTGAGTTTCTTGTAGAGATACTCGAGCAATGCGTATATCAGGCCCCCGGCGATGATTGATGCTACGACGATTCCCATTAACGCCCAAAAAGTGAAGATCTCGTACTTGAAGATGAGGTAGAAGCCAAGCCCGGGGCACAGGAGCATGGGCGGGCCACTTAGAAGGTTGAAGCGCCAGGCATCGCGTTTGAACATCTTTCGCCCGTACTTCTCGAAGGCGCCGTTCAAGTCGATCTGGTCGTTAAGGTTGAAGAGCAGCGCTTCATCGATACCCTCGTACCGCTTGCCCATCGTCAGCGGCGGATACATCCGCAGAAAAAGCGCATGTACGTCGATGACCTGGCCATAGCATTTTTCGAGAAGGTCATACGAACCCGGCGGGCCGTGCAGCAGGGCGTTTCCGATGTAGTACTCATTCACGTAATGGCCGCCGCCGTTCATGCTCGGCACACGCTTTTTACGGATGGTCAGGATGCCCCGAATGATGGAGACCCGCGGGTCGAAGCGCACGCGGCGTTTATAGCCCAGCCAGAACATCCAGATACCGGCCATCATCGGCCCAAGCGTCAGAAACGCGATGAGCGAAAATCCGATCCAATCGAGCGTTAGCGACCCCATGCTGAAGGCGATCGGAAGCCCCGCCCCCATGCAAAACGTGATGACGCCGCTGCCCATCAAAAACCAGAAGAGGTAGCGATGCCCGGCCACGACTTTTTTCGCATAGGCGTATTCGTGGTCGGTCATCAAGCGCTCGTCGATGATCGCGCCGTGATACGTCATTGAAAGCCCCTCACTGGGCACTGGATTGGATCAATCGAAGCTTGAAGGTGAAAGCCGGGATCAGTTTTTGAAGGGGCGGTGCTTTTCATACAGAAATTCGACGGAGTGCTCGAAGAGCTCCTGAATATGGGTCTTGGCGGTGTCGATGGTCACGAGATGGAAATCGCGGCTCAGCGCCTGGCGGCCGAGCAGGTTGAAGAGGCCGGTTTTGACGACGACAGTCAGAGAGAGCAAGCCCTTGTCTTCTTCGATGGGAATAAACTGGTAATACGCATGTTTACCTTTGACGTCACCCATCACGAAGTCGATGCCGCCGCCTTCCCCCAGCTCCTCGAAGATAGCGATCTCTTGTGTCCAGGGGTAGCGGTCGATGATCTCAAAAGCCTCATCGACGTAATCGGTCTCGACCTTGTGATGGACGAACTCGCGATCCTCGGTATGGTGGGAGGAGTGAATATGAACCATGGGTGTGACACAACCTGCGGGGGGCAATAATTAAGTAGCTAATTATATACCATATCTACCCCGCAGGCTGAAGGCGTCAGGGGTGACCGCTACCGCCGGCCGCGCCGTATACATTGCCCGTGGCAAAACTTGATTCCTGTGAAGCCAGCAGCACATAAACGCCCGCCAGTTCTACCGGCTGGCCGGGGCGCCCGAGCGGCGTTTCTTCACCGAAGTTCTGTACGGCTTCCTGGGGCTGGCCGCCACTGGGCTGAAGCGGTGTCCAGAACGGGCCCGGTGCCACGGCGTTGACGCGGATTCCCTGCTCGGCGACCTGTTTGGCCAAGCTCTTGGTAAAGGCGATGATCGCCGCCTTAGTCATGGAGTAATCAAGCAGAATCTTGGGTGGGTCATAGGCAACTACTGACGATGTATTGATGATCGACGCCCCCGCTTCCAGATGTTCCATGGCGGCCTGAGTAATCCAGTACATGGCGTACAGATTGGTCTTCATGGTGGCATCGAAGTCATCGTGAGAGATATCCGTAATCGATGGCTTCCACTGCTGACGCGCGGCGTTGTTGACCAGGATATCCAATCCGCCCAGACGCTCCACGGCGGTTTGCACCAGCTCGCGGCAGAAATCCTCATTGCGGATATCCCCAGGAATCGCCACCGCCGTACGCCCTTCGGCTTCGATCAGCTCGATGACTTCGCGGGCATCGGACTCTTCCGCTTCAAGGTAGTTGATCGCCACATCGGCGCCCTCGCGGGCGTAGGCGATGGCGGCGGCGCGGCCGATGCCCGAGTCACCGCCGGTGATCAGCGCGCGGCGTCCCTCCAGGCGACCGCTCCCCCGGTAGCTCTCTTCACCGTGATCGGGCCGTGGGTCCATGTCGCCGGCCAGGCCGGGCCACTCCTGGGGCTGCTCGGAAAACGGCGGCGCGGGGTATTGGCTGGTGGGGTCCTGCTTTTGAAGCGATGCGCCATCACCGCCATTGCTGCCTGAACCGGCGCGAGACTGAGTCGATGTAGACGAGGAATTCGATGAAGACTGCGCAAAAGCCGGTGTGGCCATGGCTGCGGCCATGCCGGTCGCCAAACCGCCCACCACCTTGCGGCGTGTCGGGTCGAACGAGTTGATAGGTTTCATGTTGACCTCCTTGTAAACGTTCAGTGCTGGGTTGGTGAATACATTCGCACCCTTGTGACTTTAGTCTTGATTGGATAAATGACAAACCCACCGGACGGGAACACCGCTTGTAAGGAGGCGTTCCAGCGCTTAATTAATAAATGTTCATGGATGCGCAGGAGTGACGCGCACCAAACGCCCATTCGGGTTATCGGTCAGCAGGTACAGGGCGCCTTCGGGGCCGGTGCGCACATCGCGAATACGCTCGTCCAGCTCACCAAAGAGCCCTTCCACATCGTCAGCCTCATGAGCATCCGGCGAAAGTGTCACCCGGCGAACCTCGCGATCCACCAGCGCACCAATGAAGAGATCCCCCTGCCACTGGGGGAAAAGCTCGCCGTTGTAGCGCGTCATGCCCGAGGGCGCAATCGAGGGGGTCCACTCGAAAAGCGGCGATTCGGTGCCCGGGTAGTCGGTGAAAGGCGTGACCCGTGCGCCGGTGTAATCCAGCCCGGTGGTGGCCATGGGCCAGCCGTAGTTGGTGCCGGGCGTGATGATATTGATCTCGTCCCCGCCACGAGGTCCATGCTCGTGGGTAATGATGCGGTTATCCTCATCCACCACCAGGCCCTGCACGTTACGATGCCCGTAGCTGTAGATTTCCGAACGGGCATTTGCGTCATCGACGAACGGGTTGTCGGCCGGCACGCTGCCGTCGCGATTCAGGCGCACGATAGTGCCGATATGATTGTCGATATTCTGCGCCTGCTCGCGGTAATCAAAGCCGTCACCCAGGGTAAGGATCAGGGTGTCATCGGCAAGCCACGCCAGGCGCCCGCCGTAGTGTGCGTTGCCACGCTTGGCGGGGCTGACGCGAAAGATCTCTTCCACCTGTTCCAGCGCCTTTCCGACCAGGCGGGCGCTGGCAAGGCAGGTGTGGTTGGCCGCCAGGTTGCCACAGGTGTAACTCAGAAAAAGCGTTCGATCCTGCTCGAAATCAGGCGACAGCAGCACGTCGAACAGCCCCGACTGGCCCGAGGCGAAGACCTCGGGCACCTTGTCGATGGTAGCCATGACCTCCCCTTGCGGCGTCAAGAGCTGAAGCCGGCCGGGACGTTCGGTCACCAACATGCGTCCATCGGGTAAAAAAGCCAGTGACCAGGGGTGCTCCAGGCCTTCGGTCAGCGTTTTTAACTGGTAACCGGGAGTAGCTTGCGCCAGCGCCGGCGGCGGGGAGCCCACCCCTAGAAATGCAGTGGCAAGCAAGACCGCCACCGTCTTGGCGGCGTCAGTCCCAAGGCCGTGGCGATGGCCTCGTCCTCTCAGCAGTGCCAGTATCAGCCCGGCAAAGCCTGCGCTTGCCAGCATGGCGATGAATCCGAAGGTGGTGCGGGTGGCCGCCACGAGTGTGGGCATCGGCGCGAAGTGGTCGACCAGGTGAAAGGTGGTAAAGAGCGCGGCGACTGCCAGCAGCGGGCACAGCGCCACCCGGTAACGTCCTGCAAGCATCAGGCGAGAAATCAGAAGTGCCACACCTTGGGAGACGATGAACCCCACCGAGAACAGCAGTGCATAGATCGGCGAAAAAGTGACGAGATCCCAGAGCGTTGTCATCACCCGCCGAAAGACGGAAATCTCGACGCCCATGCGCTGCAGTGCCGATAGATTGATCTGGGTCTGGACGATGCTCCCCAGCAGGATACCCGCCAGCAGAGCAATGGCGAAATGAATGAGAATAACGGACCAGGTGGGTCTTCGGCGCATGATGACTACTCGTTGAAGGCGTGGTGCGGCATCGCCGCGCTAGCAGTAGCCTTCAAGAATAGCCTAGGCGAGCCCTGGCGTTTTAACGCAACTGGCTGTCCTTGCTGCCCCGACGGTTATAGCCACTCGTACTCGAGGCGTGCTTGTCGCGCTCGGTTTGACAGGCAATACAGAGCCTGACGCCAGGCATCGCCTTTCGGCGAAGCTCGGGGATCGGCTCATCGCACTCTTCACAGAAATGCCGGCTTTCGCCGCTGGGAAGCTGGCGGCGTGCCCTTTCCACCCCATCTTCCAGCGTACTTTCGATCTGTTCGAGTTCGGCACCATCCTTTGCCCAGCCTCCCGCCATGACCTTTCTCCTTACACTGACTGCCTTTTCAAGCTTACCCAGCAGTGATGTTTGTTTGATGCCCTTAAGCATAGTGCTTGACACTGCATTGCGCTTTCACGACAGACTATCACACTGATTCAGCGCAATAATGACTACGCTTGGCAGGTAAACGACGCTATGCTGGGAGTTGGCTATATTTTAGCCGTTATTGTCGGTTTTCGTTATGCGTAAAAGCCGATAAGCTCGCTAGTCGAGGATTTTAATGAAAAGCGCTTAGGAGCCGTCATAATTAACGTTATAACGAATGAACTTGAATCGCCCCGCCGGGCGCTCTTAACGCTTATCAGACATCGGGTAAAATGCGCTCTTTATCGATTAATGGCATGATACCTATTGCTTTAAAACGCTCGATCACCAGCGCCCTGGGGACGTGCCTGCTCTGGGCGCTGACACTGACCCAGGCACAAGCACAGGCCCTGGGCGATATTTTCGTTGCCGCGCATCCAGGAAACACGACGCACGCCCTGAGCCGCGATGCCACACGGGCCATCTTTGCCATGCGTCAACGAACCTGGCCCGACGGCCAGGCCATTCAAGTGTTCGTGTTACCCAATCGCCACCCGATACACACTCGCTTTACCAAAGAACAGCTTAACGTTTACCCGCACCAGCTTCAGTTGGCTTGGGACCGCATGGTATTTTCAGGCATGGGCCAGGCGCCAAACCGCGTTCGCGATCTGGATGAAATGCTCGAAAAAATCGCCACCACGCCCGGCGCGCTGGGATATCTTGAGAGGACATACCTGGATGACACGATCCAAGTCATTTCAGTGGAATGACGGCTTCCTTGCTCTGCTGGCGTGTATTGGCGCTCTGGTGCTCTACACCCCTGCCAGCGTGGCAAGCGCCCCCCTTCAGACAGCCCAGTTACATGGCTTCTTGAGCCAGGCGCTGGTAATAACCGATGAAAACAACTTTTTCGGCCCCAGCAGCAAACATGCCGGTAGCCCCGAGTACACCGAAATCGGCCTCAATGCCTCCATTCGCCCTTACCCCAGCATACTGTTGGCCGCACAGGTGCTCAGCCGCCGCGCCGGGGGCGAAACCAGCGACGCCAAGCCCACACTGGATTACGGCGTGGTGGATTATCAGCTGACCGCCAATCAACAGCGTTCACTGGGTATTCAGGCGGGCCGGTTCAAGAACCCCTTTGGACTTTATAACCACACCCGGGACATGGCGTTTACCCGGCCAAGCATTTTACTGCCCCAGTCGATCTACTTCGATCGCAGCCGATCGCTGGGCCTTGCCGCCGACGGAGTCAGCGTCTATGCCGAAGAGCACATTCCCGCCGGCACGCTGCGTTTCAGAGGCGGAATCGGGCGCCCCCAGACCGGCGCGGATCTGCCTTATCAGCTTTACTGGGGCACCCATGCAGATATCTCGTCGTCAAGCTCCTCGACCATTGCCCAACTGCTGTTTGAAGATAATAGCGGCAAACTGGTAGCGGCCCTGAGCGCCGCCGATGTGGCGCTGGACGTCAACTTTACCGGCGAACCGGCGGATTTCAACTTTCAGCCCTGGATACTCTCGCTGCAATATAACGAAGACCTCTGGAGCCTGACCGGCGAGTACGCCCTGAGAAAACAGCGCATGCAAGGGGCCGCCCCTCAAACCTTTGATATCACCGGCGAAAGCTGGTATCTGCAATACGAAAGGCGGCTCACCCCCGAATGGAGTTGGCTGCTGCGCTACGATAGTCTCGTCAATAACCGGCAGGACCGGTCAGGAAATCAGTTTGAGCGCCGCGGGTCAGGCCCCGCCTACTCGCAATATGCCGATGATATCACCACCGGCGTGCAGTGGATGCCCACCTCCAACCTCATGCTGGCGGCAGAATATCATTATATCGACGGCACCGGCTGGCTGCCCAAGCGTGATAATGCCAACCCTTGGGAGTCGAGCAAGCATTGGAACATGCTGCTCTTTCAGCTCTCACTTCGTTTTTAAGCGTTTGTCATCGGGGAATATCTATGCAACCTACGGCATCTCGGCAAGCGCCTCGCTGGTTAAGCCTGACGTGGCGCGTGGTTGCTCTGAGCAGTCTTTTGTTACTGGCACTGGTGGCGCTTTTTGTATGGCTGGGACAGTACTATCTGACCCAGCAGCTGGAATCGACCCGCTTGCAGCAGCACGAGCGACAGCAACGCGAAATACGCCTGGCAATGCAGCGTTCAAGCGACAGCCTGCGTCAGTTGGCGGGATTGACCGCCGCCGCCCCGGAGCTTGGCAGCGCCTTGCGCGACGACAACGACGAGGAGCTGACCGAGCTTTTAAGAGCCCAGTGGCCTGCGCTGCAACTCGAAGGCGGTGTGGATAACATTTACGTGTTCAATCGTCAGCAGGAGCAGGTCGTTCATTTCGGGGTGACCGCGGAGCGCCCTATCTTTCCTGCCAGACGCTGGATAGAAGACGTATTGAGCATGGAAGCGCCCATCACGACGCTTCGCTGCGCGCTGACCTGTCAGCAGTTCGCCGCGGTGCCGGTATTGCTGGAAGGACAAAGCAGCGGCGTGGTGATCTTCTCCCGCGACCTGGCGGATGTGATGCGCGAGGTCAAAGCCGTATCGGGCAGCGAGATAGCCTTGATGGTGACAGGCGGCCTGGAGGCCGAATTCCAGGAACAGACCCGGCGCATTCCCGAATGGGACGGCCACGTCATCGCCCTGACGCGACTGGAGCAGAGTCTGCCGATCATTCAGACCGTCGCCAGCAACGTGCCGATCTATCAACTGGTCAACACCCCCTACAGCGTTCAAAGCGATAACCGTTACCTGGAGGTCAGCGCAGTATACATGCAGGATGACGGCGACTGGCGCAGCACCGGTTACTTTCTATTGGTGGCCGATACGTCGCTTCACATGATTGGCATCCAGGCGGCCACCCAGGCGCTTCTACTGGTCGGGGTCATCGGCTGGCTGCTCGCCGAGCTTTTACTGTTGATCATCTTGCTGAAGCCGATGGCCAGGCTGCGGCACGTGGCGGATTTGCTGCCTACCCTGGCACGGGGCGAATTCGAGAATGTGCGTGGCAGGCTTTTATCTTCGAAATCGCGCTGGAAAAACGAAATCGACGTGCTGGAGGAGGCCACCCGAGCGCTCTCCTGCCAGCTCCAGACGCTGGAAGGCGATGTCAAGGAACGCAACGTCGAGCTTTCTGCGCGTATTGATGAACTGGCAAGCGAGCGTGACTTTGTCAGCAGCCTCTTGAACACCGCCCAGGTATTCATCGTCGCCCAGGACCGAAAAGGCTATATTCGTCTGGTCAACAACTACACCTATCAGGCGCTGGGACGTGAGGAAAGCGAGCTGGTCGGTTGCCATTTCAGCGATGTGTTCAACCATACCCACTCGCCGGCCATACCGCTTCTCGAGCGCTCTCCCCCGGCCCGGTCCGGTGTCATCGGTCGTCCTGCACCGGAAGAAAGCACCTTTGAAGCGTATGAAAAGCAACGAGCAACCGTGGCCTGGTATCACGCGCCGTTGAGTAATACCCATGCCGGCACGCTCGCGCGTATCTCCGTGGGGCTGGATATTACCGAGCGCAAGGCCGCCGAGGCCCGCCTGACCTGGCTTGCCGAGCGCGACACCACCACCGAGCTTTATAACCGGCGCTATTTCCAGGACGCCCTTTTACATGCACTCAATGAACACGCCGAAGTCGCCGTACTGCTTCTGGATCTCAACGAGTTCAAGGAAGTCAACGAGCTGAGCGGCCATCATGTCGGTGACCGCCTGCTCAAGGACGTCGCCTTTACGCTAAGCTCCAACCTCGGCCAGCGCAGCACCATTGCTCGCCTGGGCGGCGACGAGTTCGCGCTGCTGATGGCCGATATCGACAGCGAACAGGCGGTGAACGTGGCGGAGTACGTCATTCAGCTGATCAATGCGATCGATTTCAGCGCCGCGGGTCGCAAGCATCATATCGGCGCAAGCGTGGGCATTGCCATGTTCCCGGTGCACGGCCAGACCCCGGCGGATCTTCTGGCAAGTGCGGATATCGCCATGTACAAGGCCAAGGAGTGCGGCAGCCCGCATTGGCATCTGCTTTCGATGGTGGAGAACGCCAAGGACGAGCTTCAAGAGCGCGTGTATTGGATCGAGCGCATTCGCCATGCGCTGGAGCACGATGAGTTCGAAATATGGGTGCAGCCGATCATGCAGCTAAACGACCGCACCGTTAAGCATTTCGAAGTGCTGCTGCGTATGCGTAACGCCGATACGAGCCTGGTGATGCCGGCACACTTCATTCCCGTTGCCGAGCAAAGCGGGCTGATCACCCAGGTGGACCGCTGGGTCATACGCCATAGTCTCAAGGCACTCAGCACGCTTCAGCACCGGGGCATTTCCCTGGCGGTCAACCTGTCGGGCCAGTCGCTTCACGACCACGGCCTGCGTCAGTACCTGATGGATGAGCTGCGCGATCAACAGGCAGACCCTCATCACCTGATTCTGGAAGTGACCGAAACCGCCGCCATCACGGATTTTTCAGTGGCCCATAATGTGTTGCAGAAGTTTCGCCAGCTCGGCTGCAAGACGGCACTGGACGATTTCGGTGTCGGTTTCAGCAGTTTCCACTACCTGGGCCAACTGCCGGTCGACTACATCAAGATCGACGGCTCCTTTATTCGCAATCTATTGACCAACCCCGACAGTCATACCATCGTGAAGGCTATTTCCGACATCGCCAAAGGCTTTGGCAAGCAGACCATTGCCGAGTTTGTCGACCAGGAGGCGTTGCTGCCGCTTTTACAAGAGCACGGCGTCCACTACGCTCAAGGGTATCATCTAGGTAAACCCATGCCGTTAACCACCCTTTTAAGTGGCTATGAACATGAGTGAAAATCTCGCCGCCTCCCTCGAGAAACTAGCGTCGTCACGAAGCGCGCCCTTCGACGCCGAGGTGTTTGCACAGCGTTTCGAGCTGATTATTGCCCACACCGATGAAGAACGCCTGCGCGCCTTCGCCCTTCGTCATCGGGTGTTTCGTGAAGAACTTCAATATCAGATAGGGGGCGATCAGGCATTCATCGAGCACGATGAGTACGATGTCACCAGCATCCTGTGCCTGCTCAGACACCGGGAAAGCGGGCTGGACGCTGGCTGTCTTCGGGTGGTACTGGTGCCCGATACGCTCAAGGGGCTACCCTTTGAAGGCTATTACGATGCCGCGCTTTTAACCCGAACCACGCCACGCTCGTTTGAACGCGGAGATATTTGCGAAGTCTCGCGCCTGGCGGTACACCCGGAATTCAGACGTAAAAGCACGGATACCGCCAGACCCGGCTGGCTGCACGAAAACCCGGCCATGATCAGCCTGAGCCTGTTTCTTGCCGCCACGGCCCTTGTCGGCGTTGCCCGAACGCCCCACGTGTTCGCGGTACTGGAGCCCAAGTTCAACCGCATGCTGGGCGCGGCCGGGTTACGCTTTGAACAGATCGGCGAGGCCATCGACTACTGCGGCAAGCGCGCGCCCTATTACATTCACCAGCCCACCGCCGAACGCCATCTGCCTGCCAGCGTTCGACCGCTGTATGAGCTGATTCAGGCGACGTTGACCAAAAGCTTCGAACACACCTCCTGATACGGCCTCGCCGCAAGGCGCCACTACTTCATTTCGAAGCCGCGTTTTACGAGAAATTCGCGCATGTGGGCGCGAAGCTTGGAATCGAACAGCGGCGTCAGGTTATGCGACCAGTCGGTATCCTTGTTGGCGCTGCTGCGCCCTTGATAGTACGCCTTCATGGTCTCATCGAAGGCGGCGACGTGTTCATCGTCTTCGCTGTAGTAATCCTGCTTGAGTACGGCGTTTACGGGAAGGCGCGGCTTTACTTCCGGTACTTTGTCCTGCTGTGGGTAGCCAAGGCACAGGCCAAACACCGGATAGACATGCTCGGGCAGACGCAATAACTCGCTGACCGCTTGGGGGTTGTTACGCAGCCCGCCGATATAGCAAATGCCCAGCCCTTCGGATTCCGCCGCAACGACCACGTTCTGGGCGACCAGTGCCGAATCCACGGTAGCGACCAAAAGCTGCTCGGTCATGCCGCGAACGACCTTCGCCCCGGTACGCTCGGCGGCTTCGGTGGGACGCTTCATGTCCGCACAGAACACTAAAAAGGCGCCGGCATTGGCAATATAAGGCTGGCCACCGGCAAGCTCGGCGAGCTTTACGCGGTTTTCCGGCGCATTGACTTGAATAATGCTATAGGCCTGCACGTGACTTGAAGTGGCCGCGGCCTGACCCGCCTGGATCAGCTCGTTCAAGAGCTCCTGGGAGAGCGGCTGGTCGCGAAACGCGCGAATCGAACGGTGAGATTTCAATAATGTGGTAACGTCGTTCATAACACCTCGCTTATAAAAAACGGCAGTGAATTCAGCGCCAGCTGTAGCTTGCTGCGCTATCTGAGTCCTAGCCTAATGAGGGCGGCTCTTTAAAATACAAGTAAAACCGCTAGCGAAGCTGACTACTTTTACTGCCCCAGCAATCGTGAACGCTTCCGTTCGACTACCTTTTTGTACTGCTCGCTCCGGGAGATGAAACATAGCCAACCCCCAGGCACGACCAGCCATCAAACATGACTATCAACGTCTCACCCTATTTTTATTATCAGCGACTCTTGCCGCGCGAAAACTCGCTTCGCATCCGAGCGACGGCATCATCCAGTGTTCTTGAAACCAGCTACTACTCGATACTAAATTGTGCCCGCACATAAGCCATATGGTTTCACCTGGTTGATTAATACTGCCCATCAAAGAAGGTGCACTGAACAGCTCCTGAAAGTCCCATAGAACGCGTAATCCCACCATTTTTAGAGTTCTTGCCAACCAACAAGGCCTTAAAAAGCCATGCCCATGACGCCGTAGGCTGCCAGCGAAACTAATGCGACCGCCACCGCAAAGGGAATTTGCGTTTTTATATGATCGATATGATCAGAAGCCGCGCCGGTGGAGGCGAGTACTGACGTATCCGATAACGGCGAGCAGTGATCGCCAAACACGCCGCCACCGGCAACCGCTGCTACCGTGGCATACACCAGAGGCGTAAGCGCATCGCTACTGAAATTGAAGGCCAGCGGCACGGCAAGCGGCATCATGATGGCGAAGGTGCCCCACGAAGACCCCGTGGAAAAGGCCACCAACGCCGCAATAAGAAAGGTCATGGTGGGTAACAACGATGGCGTCAGCCAGCCCGACGACACTTCGACAATATAGTTGGCGGTTCCCATGTCCTTGGACAGCTGATTAAGCGAATAGGCCAGGGCCAGTATCACGATGGCGGGCATCACCCCTTTCATTCCTGAAATTGCAGTCTTCATTATGTCGTTAAAAGGGATGCCCTGTAGACGCATCACTACGCCAAGGAAGACCGCGGCTGCCAGGAACGCCTCCATGGTTTTTGCCGACCCCATCACGATAAACGTCCCTACGGCAATTCCAATCACGACCAACACCGGCGCAAAGAAATTGAGAAGTAATCCCGTGTGTACACCCTCATATGCGGGTATTTCGGTCAACTCCTCGCCCACCAACGGTTCAGCGCCGTCGCGCAGCACCTTACCTTCCTGCTGCGCACGCTTTTCAGCCTGGCGCATGGGCCCAAACAGCGGGATCACGCCGATGATGACCAGACCGACCATCGCTACCGATAGCCAGGCATAGAGATTGAAAGGAATTGCGTTGAGAAAGACGCCCATTGCCTGCCCGGCATTCTCGATAGGACCCATGCCGATCAGCAGGCCTGAAATAAACACGGCCCAGCCGGTAATGGGCACCAACACGCTGACCGGCGCAGAGGTGGAATCAGCAATGTAGGCAAGCTTTTCCCGGGAGACCTTGTAGCGGTCGGTCAGCCCGCGCATCGTGCTACCGACGAATAAAGGGCTGAAATAGTCGCTAAAGAACACGAACATGCCCATCAACCAGGCGATCAATTGCACCCGGATACGTGTCAACGCACGCCGCTCGACCCAAGTCGTAAAATTTTGAATGGCCCCGGTACGTTGAAAAAACGCAATGACGGTGCCAATGAAAAGTTCGAGAAGCAGTATCCAGGAGAAGCTGGTGGTGCCAAGAGTTTCCTTCAAAAGTGTCGGAAACCCCATCAGCCCGTGGCCCAGGGTTATGACACCGATAAAACAGGCAACGGCCAGCGAAAACACCGTATTGCGGGTGATAAACGCCAAGATAATCGCCAAGGTGGCCGGCAGGATTGATAACAGTCCGATATGCGTTTGGGGATCCATGCGAATCTCTCTGTTGTTATAAGCAGGAAGGGGGAGTTAAATTTCGCGGCTCGCCTTGCGCCGCTCCATACCACTTTTCAAATAGAAGCCAAGCTTGCGGACCGGGTCGGGTGGCATCCAACTGGCCTGACCAAACAGCGTTGCAATGTCCTCGACCGGTAAACCGAGCGCGTGGCGGACCAAAGCATCACCCAGGTAAGTGCCTTTAACGATACCGCCCCCGTTACATCCGGCCGAAACATAAAGGCCTGGCTGCATCTCCCCCCAAAGCGGAGCACCGTTATAAGTGAAGCCAGTTGTCCCCCCCCATACTTGGTCGAAACCCACCGGGGCAAGCTCTGGGTAGCGCGCCTCCAGACTGGCTTTTAGGGACGACTCGATACGCGCGTTATCGGCTTCCCGCTCGTAGCTGTAGCGTGATCGAATCATTAGCCGGCCATCTCTGGTAGTGCGCAGCGTACAGCCCAATCGGTGCGCCGGTAATAGCCCCCACTCCTTGCTAGCAATGCGGTGGCGATCATCGGCGGGCAGCGGGGGCGTCACTGCTGCGTAGGTATAGATAGCGGTCAATCTTGATGCATCGGCCCCAAGGGCTCGTGAAAAGGCATTGTTGGCCAGAATGACCCTGGAGGTCTTTATCTCGCCCTCAGGCGTAATGACCCGCCAGCCGTCCCCATCGGCGATGACTCTTAGTGCTGGAGAGCGCTCATAGAGCGTGATCGCAGTGTCCAGGCTCTGCACTAGCCCGGTAATGAGAGCGGCAGGCTGTACAAGGTAGCAGTCCGGCGAGTAAAGACCCTGGTGGTAGTAACGAGTCCCCAAATGCTCAGCGAGCTCCGCATTGCCAAGCGCCTTATAACGCAGACCGGCACCTTCCAGGAAATCTCGATACTGGTTCAGCGCGCGTAATCCCACATCACTACGCGCCGCCCGGTACGTCCCGGCGTGGTTGAGTTGGCAATCGATACCGTTCTGCTCTACCCGTTCACGTAAAAGCGCCATGGTTTGGCGGCTAAGCGCATTCAGTTTTCCCATACGCGCTAGTTCATCAGGATGGGCATCGTTGGCCAATGCCACTTCAAGCATGAAACCTGAATTTCTACCGGGGCTGCCTTCCCCCACCGTATCCGCATCAAGTAATACCACCCGGTCTTGAGGGCGCTGCTGTTGCCAAGTCGTCGCCGCGGACACCCCGGTATAGCCTGCGCCAACGATCACCATTTCGGCCGTTGTACTGCCCTTCAAGATGGGGGTTTCCTGGCGCTTGGGGAGCGCGACATTCCAGCCGCAGCGACGCTCATGAAGAGGATAAGAAGACGTTGGCATAGTGGTTATTCCAGATAAAGTAACCCGTGGGCCTGACTGACCATTTCGTGGACCTCAGCCTGCATGCTTTCGATGACCTGCTTTCGATGCGCGTCGGTCATACGCGACTTGAGCATCGAACAGCTCATGGCCCCAAGCGGATGGCCGCTATGATCAAGAATGGGAATGGCAAGGCCTGCATACTCGGGCAGCAAGGAGCCTTCGGCGCCGCGCGCAAAGCCTTTCGCTTTCAGGTGTTCAATTTCGGCCCTGATTGCAGCAACAGGGATAGCATATTCGTACATCAGCTTGTCAGCGTTGCGGTTAAGGATATCCCGCTGCTCTTCATCCGGCAGGCAAGCCAGCAGTGCGATGGAAGCCTGCCCTACGCCAAGCGGCACGCGCCCACCCGTTGCACGCACGAAGCTGCCAACGGGATAAGCGCCGTTTTGAACTTCAAGACAGACAGCATTCACGCCATCCTTTGCAAACAGATAGAAGCTATCCCCCAAACGCTGAGCCAAGGCCAGCAGCCTGGGGCGGGCCAAATCACGCAGCCCCGCGCCGTTGCCCGCCTGAGCGCCTAACACCAGCAGCTCATAGCCCAAAAGGTAGCGCCCTCTCACCGGTGAAGGGCGCAGAAATCCCTGCTGTTTGAGACTTTTCAGCAGTCGATAGAGGGTAGGTCGGCTGAAATCAAGTGCAGTTAAATAGTCCTCTATACTGGCACCTCGGTGCCCTTCCTGTGCAGTTACCTTGAGGATTTGCATGGCATGAACAAGGGTTGAAGGGCCTGAGGCGCCCAGCTGGTCGGTAGCGGCCATTTGTATTGTCGTTATATAGAATTTGATCTAGACGCTATCAAGACAAAATCAAAAAATCATCTCACATAATGAGACAAACTTTTCTTTTAACTAATTTTTATTTAATCAGGAAGCAAGTGTTAAAGGCAGCTCACAGACATGGCGTATCCGCTCATTCGAAGAATAAGCGCCCTCCATTACTTTGATACATGACATTATTACGGTTCAGAGAGCTATACTCTTCATACCCTTGGCGCCATATAACGATGCAAGGAAGCCACCATGAACGATAGTACGCCCGATACACCAGGCCAGAAATGGAATGCAGATCGCTATGCTGAAAATGCCAATTTTGTATCCAAAATGGCGGGCGACTTGGTCAAACTGCTCTCGCCCCAAGCCGGTCAGCGAATTTTGGATCTGGGCTGTGGAGATGGTGAACTGACCGAGCGTCTCATGACGCTGGGTGCCGACGTCACAGGAATAGACAGCTCGGAAGAGATGGTCGAGGCCGCCCTTCAGCGAGGCGTCAACGCCAAACGCATCGATGCCTATCAGCTCCCCTTCGATCAGGAGTTCGATGCGGTATTCAGCAACGCCGCCCTTCACTGGATGCTGGATCCGCAAACGGTACTGGCCTGCGTCAAGCGCGCCTTGAAACCCGGTGGGCGTTTCGTGGCAGAGTTTGGCGGGCACGGCAACGTGGCCGCCATCTGCACGGCCCTGATCGCCTCGCTGCAGTTTCGCGGCATCAGCGCCCGGGGCCGGCACCCCTGGTACTTCCCGACGACCAGCGAATACGCCCACCTGCTCGAAACCGCCGGGTTTCAGGTCGACAGCATCGAACTGATTGCCCGCCCGACTCCGCTGCCTACCGGCATGGCGAACTGGCTCGATACCTTTGCCAAGCCCTTCCTGCACGGGCTCGATGAAGACATGAAAGAAACGGTGGTGGATAACACCCTGAATCTTCTCTCCCATAGCCTGAGCGACGGCCAGGGCCACTGGAGCGCCGACTATGTACGTCTGCGTGTCGTGGCCCATCTGCCCAGCGCGTAAAAAAACCGCCCACTCAAGGTGGGCGGTGGCTTTCAGACAAGCGTGCCGATACGTGAGTGATCAGGCCTTGGCAGTTTTCAGCGTGGCCATGTCGATCACGAAACGATAGCGCACATCGCCTTTTTCCATGCGCTCGAAGCCTTCATTGATATCGTTGATATCCAGTATCTCGACATCGCAGGTAATGCCCTGATCGGCACACAGCTTCAAGAGCTCTTCGGTCTCGGCGATACCGCCGATGAGCGAACCGGCCACCACGCGGCGCTTGAAGACCAGGTTGAACGCTTCAATGGCAGGCTCGATCGGTTCCAGAAGACCTACCAGAATGTGTGTACCGTCGTACTTGAGCGAAGCAAGGTAAGGGTTCAGATCATGCTGGACGGGTACGGTATCGAGCATGAAATCGAAGGTTTCGGCTACCGCGTCCATCTGTTCCTGATCGCCTGACACCACCACGTGGTCGGCGCCGTTGCGCTTGGCTTCTTCCACCTTGGCACTAGAGCGGGTAAAGACGGTCACTTCCGCGCCCAGCGCCTTGGCAAGCTTCACACCCATGTGACCAAGCCCGCCCATGCCGATCACCCCGATCTTGTGCCCCTTACCCACGCCGTAATGTTTCAGCGGCGAGTAGGTGGTGATACCGGCACAGAGAATGGGGGCGGCCGAGGCGAGATCGATGCCCTCCGGCATGGCCAGCACGAAGTGCTCGCTGACCACGATGGCGTCGGAATAGCCGCCTTGCGTGATAGTACCGTCCTGACGGTCGGGGCTTCCGTAGGTCATGGTGAAGCCTTCCAGGCAGTACTGCTCGACACCGTCCTGGCAGGCGCTGCAGCTGCGACATGAGTCCACCATGCAACCGACCCCGACCAGATCGCCTTCCTTGAAGCGACTGACCTGGTCGCCCACCGCCGTGACGCGGCCGACGATTTCATGGCCCGGGGCGACCGGATACTGGCTCATGCCCCAGTCGTTACGTGCAAAGTGCAGATCGCTATGGCACACGCCGCAGTAGAGAATTTCGATGGCGACATCGTCCGGGCGTGGTGCGCGGCGCTCAAAGCTGTAAGGGGCCAGGGGCTTGTCGGCGGCAAAGGCTGCGTAGGATTGTGTCTGGGTCATGACCACTCCATATTGATCCAATAAACGTGACTCCATTATTGTCGCTATCGAGCGGAGTTGCGTTGAAGGAAGCTACGCCATTTTTGCCTATTTCTCCAAAATCATGTAATTGATTAACCATAATGCGCCTTGAAATGGCACAATTCTCGTTCACTGATCAGTTAAAACGGATCAACCTCGACCTGGTCGTTACAACACTTGAAGAGTTCGTTCGATGGTGATCGCCCCCGCCGACCCCGGCCCGCTTTCCAGACTCATCGCCCCGCTGATTCACCACGACGGTTTTAACGCCTCGCGACTGAATCAGGTATCGCTGCTTTATCTGGCTCGGCCTCAGGCGCGCACGCCCTTGATGTACGACCCCAGCCTGATCGTCATTGTTCAGGGGAAAAAGACCGGCTACCTGGGGGATCGGGAAATTCATTACGGCCCGGGCCACTACCTGGTACAAACATTGCCTTTGCCTTTCGAGTGCGAGACCGATGCAAGCCCCGAGGCGCCGCTTCTGGGTATTTCCGTCAAGCTCGACCCGGCGCTTCTGGGCGAGCTGGTCATTGCCATGGGAGACCATTGTCAGCCGAAAGAGACGCTGCAACCCATGGCGTCGGTTGCGATGAGCGCGTCCATGCACAGTGCGGTAAGCCGTCTGGTGGAAACACTTCACGACCCCGGCGCCTGTCGCGCCATGGGTGCGGCGCGCATCCGAGATGTCGTCTTTGAAGCGCTGAGAGGTGAACAGGGGCCAGCCTTGCGCGCCCTCGTTCAGGGGCACGGGCACTACTCACGGATCGTTCAGGTGCTTTCAAGGCTGCACCATCACTTTGCCGAAGACGTGAGCGTGGAGGCGCTGGCGCACCAGGCAAGCATGAGCAGCTCGGCCTTTCACCAGCATTTCAAACAGGTCACCCGAACGTCGCCGGGCCAGTACGTGAAGCGCCTGCGCCTGCTTAAAGCGCAGCAGCTTTTGACCCAGCAAAGCCATAACGTGAACCAGGCAGCGATGGCGGTGGGCTATCATAGCGCGGCCCAGTTCAGCCGCGACTACAAGCGTTATTTCGGCGATTCGCCGTTACAGCACCGCCAGCGCGAACAGGCGCTTGAGAGTTGAACCCCAGCACCTTGGCCCTATCACGTCAGAAATCGGACAAGGACCGCTGGCTTATTTGGCAAAGATCTGGCTCTTGTCCTTGAAGGCCTTGAATTCCAGGGCATTGCCGCAGGGGTCGAGCAAAAACATGGTGGCTTGTTCGCCCACCTGCCCCTTGAAGCGCACGTAAGGCTCGATCACGAACTCGATCTGATGGCCCTTGAGGCGCTCGGCAAGCTGCTCCCATTCATCCCATTCCAGAATGACGCCGAAGTGCGGGACCGGTACATCGTGACCGTCCACGGGGTTGGTGTGGGCGTTCTCCTGACCCGGGGTCTTGGGATGGCCATGAATCACCAACTGATGGCCGAAGAAGTTGAAATCGACCCAGTTGTCGCTGGAGCGGCCCTCTTCAAGGCCGAACACGTCATTGTAGAAGGTGCGGGCCAGAGGGACATCGTAGACAGGAATGGCGAGGTGAAAGGGAGAAAGGCTCATAGGGGGTTCCTGTGTTATCTCTTTATAGGATGACTGGCATTGCCGACAGTCGGTAATCGAGGCTAAGTAAACAAGTAAGTCATAGCCATCCTAGGCGTGGTCATGGGAAAATAAAATCAATATATTTTTAACCAATTCACAAAAACTATTTATCAATGATCCGCGAGTTAAGAACGTTCAGCTGCGTTGCCCAGGAAGGTACCTTTGCGGGTGCGGCGGACAAGATCGGTCTGACGCAGGCCGCCGTCAGCGCGCAGATGAAGCGTCTGGAAGCGGAGCTGGGTGTGGCACTTTTCGTTCGCCAAGGCCGCTCGGCGGTACTGACCCCACGGGGCAGGCAGGTATTGGAGCAGACCCATACGCTACTGGGGCTCTACAAGAGCCTCGGAGACACCAGTACCGACCTGCTCGCCAGCACGCCGGTCAATATCGGCGCCATTGCATCCATTCAGCGTTCTCTGCTGCCCAATGCGCTGGCCCGCTTTCATCACGCCTATCCGAGCTGCCGTACGCGGGTGCTCCCCGGGCTTTCCATGGCCCTGGTGAATCAGGTCGATGCCGGCGAGCTGGACATGGCGGCCATCATTCGCCCCTCTTTTTCACTGCATAGCGACCTGCACTGGACGCCGCTGGCTCACGAACCGTTTCGCCTTATCGTACCGGCCAGGGTCGAGGGCGATGACTGGCGTGAGCTACTTCACAGGCATGCCTTTATACGCTATGACCGCTCCTCTTTCGGGGGCCGCCAGATCGACCGTTTCTTGACCGGCCACCACTGTCAGGTACGCGAAATCTGCGAGGTGGATGAGCTGGAGACCATCATCCAGCTAGTGGCCCACGGTATAGGAGTCGCGCTGGTGCCGCAGGTGGCCAACCTGCAGCCCTGGCCGACACAAGTACGCGCGCTCGATCTGGGCGTTCAGACCTTTCATCGCGAAGTGGGCCTGGTTTGCCGGGACAACGGCCAGTTGAGCGAACCCGCCCAGGCGCTGGCCCGAATGATTAAAGAGGAGAGTTACGCATGAACGCCGAGGACCTGGAAAAGCTGGTGACCCAGACCATGCCGTTTGGCAAGTACCAAGGCTGGCTGATCGCGGATCTGCCGGGGCCGTATCTTAACTGGTTTGCGCGGGAAGGTTTTCCGTCAGGAGAGATCGGTCAGCTGTTGCACCTGATGCACGAGATCGACCACAACGGCCTAGGTACTCTGCTCGAGCCGCTGCGTTAACGCTTTCGCGTATTCGGCACGATAGGCCGCCGGGTGGCAAGATGCCTCGTCGGGGAAGCGCCCAAGCGCCACTGCCAGTTCGAAAAACCCCGCCGCCGGCATCCCATCACCCCGACGACTGATGACCAGGGCGGTGATGAACGGCTGACCCATGGCTGCATCTTCACGCATCAATTGCTCGAGCGCCTGCGCCACCCGCTGAATCGTTCGCGGCGGCGTCAGGCCCAGCTGGTGAGCGACCTGCTGGTAGGTCAGCGGCAGCGCGCATTCAGGGACGGTTTTCAAGAACTCGCGAAGCGCGTGGGCCAGCGCGGTGGACATCCGTACTTCTCCTTGACCGAGCGTCGAGCCGGCCGCTCACACCGGCAGGTGAATGATGGCGCGCTTGACGCCCTGCTCGCCAAGCCAGAGCTTGCCCAGGGTAAGCGGCAACTTGAAACGGCGCTTGCCCGCCGCTCCCGGGTTAAACAAAAGCCGGTTGTCCTGCCATTCGTTACGCGGCTTGTGGGAATGCCCATGAAGCACTACGTCGCAGGCGATAGCTTCATCGAAATCCGCAAGACGATGAACCAGGTGCAGCCGCCAGCCGTTGATATCCAGCGTCTGCGTCATGGGAAGCGCCGTGGCCCAGGGCGCGGTATCGATATTGCCCTTGACGGTGTAAAGAGGCGCCAGCGTTTCCAGACGAGCCAGAATCGCGTCATCATCGGGTTTGTGCCCGACATCCCCCAGATGCAGAATTACCCCGCAACCTGCCAGAAGCGTCAGCGCTTCATCGCGCAGCAGGCCGTGGGTGTCGGCAATTACGCCGATGGGGGCATCAAGCTCCACTCGAGCGCCTAACGAAAGAGCTCATCGATGGACTGCTCGCCGTTTAAAAGCGTCACGGCCTGATTCTGAAGCGACGGTGTCTTTACCACGTGAAGCAGCGCATGGGCAACGTCGGCGCGAGTGACGGACTGGCTGTTCGAGGCGTCCATCGAATCGGTGAAGCCATGGGTGGGCGCGTCATCGGTCAAGGGGCCGGGTTTTAGAATGACATGAGCAATGCCGGTGCTGATCAGGTGGCGGTCGGCGGCGAACTTGGCCGCCATGTAGGGGCGCATCTTTTCCGGGGCCTCGAGCGGTCTTTCCGCGCGAATGGCGCTGACCATGATATAGCGCTTGAGCCCTTTCTCCCTGGCGATGTCCGCCGTGCGAATCGCCCCGTACAGATCGATCATCAGTGTCTTGTCCGGCCCGGTATGAGGGCCGGAGCCTGCGGTGAAGACGACCTCGTCACAGCCATCGAAGGCGTGCTCCATCTCGCCTTCGAGATCGCCGACCACTACCTCGATATCGCGCGCCTTGAACCACTCGGTCTGCTCTTGCTGGCGCACCATCGCCTTGATGGCGATTCCGTCCTGGCGGGCCTGTTCACAGAACTGCTTGCCGATTTGTCCGTTGGCACCTACCACGAGCGTCGTCATACTTTCTCCCTGTGCATCGCTTTTGAAGTGATACTGGGTAGATGCAGACGCCCGCGGCCAAATTCAACCCTTGCGCTTGAGGATCAGGCCAAGCGCGCCAGCGCGTCACCCGAGGGTAATGCCTTCGCTGCGGGGCGGGACGCGCTCACCTGAAACCGGCCCATCAGCCCCTGCATCTCACCGGCCCGCTCGTCCAGCGTCTGGCTGGCCTGGGTGGCCTCCTGCACGAGCTTGGCGTTTTGGTGGGTGACCTGATCGAGCTGAGCGACTGCCTGGTTGATCTGCTCGATTCCCGAGGACTGTTCAAACGTGGCGTTGGCGATATCGCTGACGTAGTGGGTTACCTGGCCCAGGCTATCGACGATCTCCTGCAGATGCGCGCTGGAGGCAATCACCAGCTGCTCGCCTTCGCTGACCTTCTTCACGCTATCATCGACCAGCTGGCGAATCTGGGAGGCCTCATCGGCACTGCGCCCGGCCAGCTTGCGCACCTCCTGGGCCACCACGGCAAAGCCCCGGCCCTGCTCACCGGCGCGGGCGGCTTCCACCGAGGCGTTGAGGGCGAGCAAGTTGGTCTGAAAGGCGATATCGTCGATGGCCTTGATGATCGAGGTGATCTTCTCGCTGGAGTGACGAATTGCGCTCATCGCCTCGGCGCTGCGCCTGGCCACATCGCCAGCCGAACGCGCACGCTGGTCGACGTTCTGGCTTGCGTCCTTCGCCTGGTCGGCATAGTCGGCGGTCTGCTTCACCGTGGCGGTCATCTGCTCCAGGCTGGAGGCCGTCTGGGCAAGCGATGCGGCCTGCTGATCCGTGCGCTGAGACAGGTTGTCGTTGCCGTCGGCAATCTGGCGGCTGCTGTGGGCGATGTCCTCGGCGCTTTCGCGCACCTGGCGCACCATACCCTCGAAGGTATCCATCATCTGGTTGAACGCGAGCGCAGCCTGGCCGACTTCGTCATCGCGCTTGAGCGCCAGGCGCTGGGAGAGATCGGCGCTCTCGCCACCGCCCCCGCCAATCGCCTCCATCTGCCGGCGCATCAGCACCAGCGGGCGAAGCACACGGACCAGCGTTCGCCAGCCAAAAAAGGCCAGCACGGCGATGACGCCCAGCGTCACCAGCGCCAGCAACGTGCGCCCGGCGTGCGCCAGATTCTCCGCCTGGGTGGTGGCGCTGTTGGACTGAGCGATGATGTAGGTATTGATATCACTCAAGTCATTGCGCATCTCGCCCAGAGCCGCGGCGGTATCAGAAAGCGCTGCCTGAGTGCGCGCATCCAGGGCAAGCTGCTCGTCACGCAAAGCAAAGACGGAGTCGGCATCTTCGACCATCAAGCGGTTGAGGTCTTCAATCTCCTGGGCAAGGGCGTTGATCATCGCCCTTTGCTCCACTTCGGTACTGGGCGCCTCGGCAATGGCGGCAAGCGACTGCAGCGCGTAGTCGACCTGCGGGGCGATCACATAGTTGCGCAGATCCATCAAGGCTTCCAGGTCTTCGGCCTGAACCATCTGACGGCTTAGATCCGCAAGCCTTGCAATGGCCAGCCGAGCCTCGCCGCTGAGCCTGCCGATATCCACCCGGGGCGCGTACAGATTATCCAGAAGCTGGGTGGGTAGCGTGGTGGTGCCCTCCTCACGCCACGCCTCCATCAAATCCCGCTGGGCCGCATCACGGCGGGCCTGGGTATACAGCGTGCGATCGGATACCGCCTGAGCGCTTTGTATGATGCTCTCGATGCGGCGCTCCATCTCAGCGATCCGATCAGCGATCTGTACGCGCAGGCGCAGCGTATCGTGACGTACGGCCTCGAGCGCGCCATCGCCCTGGATCAGATGCTGGTAATCGGCGTCCAGCGTGTTCAGTCGCTCGGCCTGGCCGGTCTGCTCGATACGCGAAAGATCCGCGCGGGCGCTCTGATAGCGCTCGTCCAGCGCCTCTTGCGAGGTCACCGCCCCTAGCGCCTCGTCACTCTGGGCGGCCAGCATATCGGCGTGGCGCTGACCAAAGGCCCCCATGGTGAGTACCATGTGTCGACTGGCCTCCTGCAGAGGCAGCATGTCGTCGGTAATATAGTGCTGGGCATTCACAAGCCGCTGGTTGGTGATCCAACCGGTCGTCGCGAGTACACAAGCGCTCAATACAGCCGCCACGAAAAGGCAAATCAGCATAGTGCGGATACTTAACGACTTTTTCATTCTTCGTGTTCGCTTATAGTCAACGTCATGAGAGCTTGGCCCTGATCCGACAGGCACAGTCCCCAGTCACAGCCGGGTGGGCACAGTGAGGAGGACACGGCGTAAAGGACAAAATACGCTGATAATATCGACCTAAGCGCTGGCAACTTGAACGACGACTACGTAATGCCTTGTAATAAAAAGTATCTTTAGTCGATCAGCGGGGTCGCTCGATGATGAAACGGTCGGTGATACGTACATAGTCGTTACCGGCCAGACGCCCGGTGGGCTTGAGTATTTCCATATCCACATGGCGCCCGTCCCAGATACGGTCATCGACGTGAATGCTTACTACCTGAGCCAATATCAGCGCGCCGGCCAGCGGCTTGTCGCCAAAGCGGATCACGTCGTAGCGCTTGCATCCGAAGGCGATCGGCGCGTTTTTGATACGGGGCACCTCCACCCCCGGCATGGCGGCTTTCTCGAGCCCGGCGAGCTTGAACTCATCCTCGTTTGAAGCGAAGGTGGCGCTGGTGGCATTGAGCGACTCGATCAAGTCCTCGCTTCCCACATGCACCACGCACTCGCCTACCGCTTCAATGTTGTTCAGCGTGTCCTTGGCCTTGCCCTCGCCGTCCAGAAGCGGGGAAAACGCCAGCACCGGCGGGTTGACGCTGGCCACGTTGAAAAACGAAAACGGCGCCAGGTTCGCGTTGCCCTCCTGGTCCTGGGTGGCCACCCAGGCAATCGGGCGCGGGCAGATGCTGCCGGACAACAAGCGGTAAAGCGTTCCCGCACTCAGGGTGTCGTCTTCGATCAGGTAGTGGCTCATTGCACTCTCCATTCAGCCATTGGGGATATTCACTATTAAAATCGCGTCATTGGAACCATTTTAAGAGGATAAAGGTTAAAGAGTAGAGGTAAACGACGATTCAACCCCGTGATTCAATACCCAAGCGCCACGCCCGACCCGATCACGACTCAAAGGATACGCCCGTGCACATAGTGATACCCGATGACTACCAGGACTGCGTTCGCCACCTGGCGGCCTTTCAAAAACTCGATGGGTTGACGGTGACGATCTATAACGACACCGTTACCGAGCTCGATGAGCAGGTCAAGCGTTTCAAGGACGCCGATGCCCTGGTGTTGATTCGTGAGCGCACCCCGATCACCCAGGCGCTTCTGGAGCGGCTGCCCAGGCTCAAGGTGATCAGCCAGACCGGTGGCGGTGCTGCCCACGTGGATATCAACGCCTGTAAACGCCAGGGTGTCACGGTGATGGCAGGCAAGGGCTCGCCGGACGCCGCCGCCGAGCTGACCTGGGCACTGGTGCTGGCGGCGATGCGCCATATCCCTGAAGAGGTGGAAAACCTGAAAGCCGGCCGCTGGCAGCGCACGCTGGGTACCGGGCTCAAGGGGCGTACCTTGGGTATTTTCGGCTATGGCCGTATTGGCAGCGTGGTGGCTCGCTACGCCCAGGCGTTCGGCATGAAAGTACTGGTGTGGGGGCGCTCCGGCAGTCGGCAGCGGGCCATTGACGCAGGCTTTGGCGTGGTTCAGAACCAGCAGGAGCTTTTCGAGCGCTCCGACGTATTGAGCCTGCACCTTCGCCTGAACGACAAGACCCAGGGCATCGTGACCCAGCAGCATCTGGCAAGCATGAAGCCGGAGGCGCTTTTGGTAAACACCAGCCGCGCGGGGCTGCTTGCCCCAGGCGCACTGGAGGCGGCCCTCAAGGCCGGTCGGCCCGGACGCGTGGCCCTGGATGTCTTCGATGAAGAACCGTTGAGTTCGCACCCGCTTCTGGCGCTGTCCAACGTAACCGCCACACCGCACCTGGGCTACGTTGAAAAAGACAGCTTTGAGCTCTACTTTAATGACGCCTTCGATAATCTGTTGGCGTTTATCAATCGTGAACCGATCACCAACCTGGCGGGGTAACCAGACAGACCATGCTCACACTCTCCAACAACGTCACCCTGGCCGACTGGGAAATCGTGATCAGCCAGATCCGCGCCCAGGGCGCGGGTGGGCAGAACGTGAACAAGGTCGCCTCGGCGGTTCATCTGCGTTTTGACATCTCAACCTCCACCTTGCCGCCGGTGTACAAGGAGCGCCTGATGGCGTTCTCGGATCAGCGAATCAGCAAGGACGGGGTCATTATCATCAAGGCGCAAAGTTACCGCACGCTGGAGCACAATAAAGAAGATGCGCTGGCACGGCTCAAGGCGTTGATCCTCGAGGCGGTGACGCCGCGCAAGACGCGCCGCCCCACCAAGCCCAGCAAGGGCGCCAAGCGCCGCCGGGTGGACAACAAGACTCGCAAGGGTGCGGTGAAATCGCTGCGGGGCAAGGTGTCGACTTGAAGACTACTTACGACCGTGGCGGTCGCTCAGGATATGGTGAAGCTCGCCGCAGCGCACCATCGGGTCGTCGCAGTTGATCACGATCTGCGACTCGGCCAGCACGTAGCTGCGCCCGGTAATGGTGTTTTCGACCACCTGATACGCCCCCTCCTGGTGGGTGCCGATAAAGGTGCCGATGAACCCGGTTTCACGCAGCGACACTGTTTCAAGCTTGTCGCCGACATTGAGCCGCCCTTCGTACTTCATCAACGCAAGCCTTGCCGAGGTACCCGTGCCCGTGGTGCTGCGACAGATCACTCCGGGATGAACGTAAGTGGTCGAGCGTGAGCGGATATACCCCTCACCCACCTGATCCTCAGGGCCCATGAAATGCAAGAACGGCAGCGGCCCGACATCGCCCAGAGTGTAGTGGGAGAAGCCGCGTTTGGCCTTGATCGCCTCGACAATCTTGTAGGCGCAGACGGCCAGCGCCGCTTCCTCCTCGCGCACCAGCTTGAAGCCCAGCTCTTCGGCATCCACCAGCGCATAGAAACCGCCACTGTAGGCGATCGAGTAGGTAATCTCGCCAATACCGGGTACCGCAATGGTGTCCCGGTAGGTGTCGATATAGCTTGGCAAGCCCCCACAGGTCACCGACTCTACCACGCCGCCCTGCACCCGCGCCTCGATCTGTACAAGCCCGGCCGGCGCCTCCAGATTGAAGCGCTGAATTCCTTCCTGCTTGGGCACCAGTCCGCTTTCCAGCACCGCGGTGGCGGTACACAGCGTGTTGGAGCCGGAGTAGATGGGGTATCCCATCACCTCCATGATGATATAGCCCGCCACCGCGTCCGGATGGGTCGCGGGAACGAGCAGATCCACCGACATTTCGGGGATACCGTAGGGCTCTTCAAGCAGAAGCCGGCGCAGGCCATCAGCGTCGTCGCGCAGGTATTCCATCTGCTCGCGAACGGTGGCGCCGGGCAGCGGATCGATACCGGCGGTGACGATACGGCTGACATCCCCACCGGCATGAGTGTCCAGCAATTCAATGGCATGGCGGTTTTTCAAAAAGGCGACTCCCTATCAGGTCGTTAACGTTGAACAAAATGGCACGGCAATACAGAAAGGCTAGCCAAGAGCAAAGGGTGCGCCGTGAGCCTCCCACTGGGCATCCGGCACGATGACGATCTTGCCCAGATAGTTGCTGCCCCGGTTCACGAAGTAGCGTTCGGCCTCATGCAGCTCAGAGAGCTTGAACGCCGCGTGAAGCACGGGCTTGAGCTCGCCGCTTCTGATCCAGGCCATGAGCTGGTCGGCCTCTTCACGAGTACCGTGGGAGACGCCGAACAACTGCACCTGATATAGATAGATGCGTGTCCACATGATCTCGCTGACGTTACCCCCGCTGGCCCCGGCAATCGAGAGTCGCGGGTAGGTGGTGCGCTTTTGCATGTCGCCAATCATGGTGTCGATGAAAAGATCGGTCATTTCGCCGCCGACCAGATCCATCACTGCATCGATATGCGCGCCACCGGTCGCCTCGAGCACGCGTTTGACGAAACTCGATAGATCGCCCCGGTCGATCACCGCCTCGGCGCCAAGCGAGTGCAGCGCCCTGGCTTTATCCGGCTGGCTGACCGCATAAGGAATCGCCCCCACGATACGGCAAAGCTGGATCAGTGCGGTGCCCACCCCTCCACTGGCGCCGCTGACCAGCACCCGCTCGCCGGCGCGCACGTTGGCCGCGGTCATCATGTGGTAGGCGGTCTGGTAAGAGCACATGCCCATGGAGGCCAGCTCGGCGTCGTCAAGCTCGGTGTTGGGAATGTGGTAGAACTGCTTGGAAGGCACCGCGATGTACTCGGCGAACCCGCCGTCGGCCCCATGGCCGTAGTAGTCCGGTGTCAGGTTGATCGCCGGGCGCTCATCGGCATAGAGATTGAAATCCAGAAGCCCGCGCTCGCCAATGCGCGACGCCTCGACACCGTCGCCGACGGCCACGATGCGCCCGGCCACATCCGCGCCCTGGATACGCGGAAAGCTCAGCGTCGGGGCGCCGCCCATGGCAAAGGAGGTCACCTCCTCCTTGCCCTTGGTGGGGTAAAGCCCCTCGCGGGCCTTGCGGTCGGTGTTGTTCTTGGCCGTGGCGGTGACCTGAACCAGTACCTGCCCGGGGCCCGGTCTGGGGGTTGCGACATCCTCGCGATATTCAAGCCTGTCGACATCGCCGTGCCCGGTCAGCAGCATCGCCGCCATGGTGGCTGGAATATGGGTGGCTGGAATAGGAGCGTGCGCGTCGGCCATGCAAGGCCTCCTTCATCGGGTCTGCGTGAGTTTGAGAGACCATATCAAACTTTCCCGGCCTCTCAATCCCCCCTGCCCCTTAATATTGTCCAGATCAAAACCACCCCTTGCGCTTGAACAGCCAGATGAGCATCCCGGCAATCCCCAGCATGACTCCCCAGACAAGGAAATAACCGTAGCGCCAGCCAAGTTCCGGCATGAGTTCGAAGTTCATGCCGTAAATACCCGCAATGAAGGTCAGCGGCACGAAAATGGCGGTAATCACGGTGAGTACGCGCATGGTGATGTTCAGCTGATGCGAGGAAATGGAAATATAACCATCCACCAGATCGCCGCAGATGTCGTAGTACATCTGGGTCAGGCTATAAAGGCGCTCGAAGCGCTCGGCCACGTCGTTGATCGCGTGAAGGGTTTCGCTTTGCTCGCGCGGCAGATGCTCGTAGTCGTAAGCCGTGAGTTCTTGTGTGATGCCTTTGTGATAACTGAAGATACGCCGCATCTTCACCAGCCGCGAACGGTAGGTGATGATCTTGCGCATCAGCACGTCGTTGCCGTTTTCCAGAAGCTCGTCTTCCAGATCGCTAAGAGCGGTTTCGAATTCCAGAAGACTGTCGCTGTAAAACCCGGCAGAGGTGTACATGACTCGGAGCGCGGCGCGCTCGGGAGACTGCGCCAGCAGCGCCTGGCCCTGGGCGTTGAAAAGCCGTTCGACACTCATTGCCTCGCCGGGATGAAGAGTGACCAGAAAACGCTCGCCGATGAAAAACGAGATCTGCTGAGGCACGAAGTTGAGCTCGGCATCAAACGATGAAATCCCCCGATAGATAATCAGCGTATGGGTATCGAACTCTTCGATCTTGGGGGGATGGCGCTCCTTGTGCGCGTCCTGAATGGCCAGCGGATGGCATTCGAAAGCTTCGAGCAGCCCACGCTCCACGTCTTCAGGTTCGCCTTGCAGGTCGATCCAGATATGAGCATCAGGGGTTTGCTGCCACTGTTCGAAGAGCTCTTCGCCACCCATGTGAAGCTTGCCGTCGGGCGTTGTCAACATACTGCGAATCATCGCTTTTTCCATCCTCGTGACACGTTGAAAGCCGCGTAACCGCGCGTGGTGGCTGAAAACTTTAGCCCAGGTTGAATAATCGCGTTAATGAAAATGAGCAATAATTAATGTCATCGCCGCTGAAAAGCCGTACTTTTAGATGAGACGACACTCACGGAGGTGACCATGCCATACGATGAAGCCAAGGAACATGTTCAGGGCCGGTTGCACCACCTTTTCGCCGATCCTTATCAGGCCTTTGAAAAGAACTCGCCCGAGCGGGAACTGCATATCAAGGTGGTGCTATACGTGTTGCTGGCCCGACCCATGGCAAAAGGTCTGGTCACGCTACGGGTGGTGCACGGCTGGGAGAACGGCAGCTGCGAGCCCGATGAGCTGCAGCACATCGACTATTCACTGACTACCCTGGATGACTTTCGCGCGGTGGTAAACGATTTCGATCGGGCGCCCCGCCAGAACGAGCCGCTACCCTCGAGCAGCAGCGCTCTTCTGGCCAGCCCCCTGGCCGATGCGATCGCTCAGGCCGAAGCCGAAGGTGTGACGTTGAGCCCCGACATCCAGAAAACGCCGGCGCGCTGGCCTGCCTTCGAAGGCGGCTTGGCACTTTATACGCTGTTCAAGATGTATCACCGCCTGGTGTACGGCGAAGATGACACCTATCGCTGCTCGCGTTGCCAAACGCCTCAGGGGTTTCGCGAGATGCACGAATTCCACCTTGAGGAAGGCGAGTTTGCGCTTCTCGCTCCGCCACGCGACCACGCCGCTGGGGAGGCCACGATCCTGGTACTCCATGAAAGCCAGCTTGGCCCGATCGAGCGGCTTTTCGAGCAGAGCCTGCCGCTTCTGGACCCGTAATGCCTCACGAAGCGGGGTCGTCAGCCCAGTGAAATCGTGCTGTTGATCCCGCCGGAGACGTTCTCGGGCTCGAACCAGCGCGCTGTGACGGTCTTGGTCTGGGTCCAGAAGGCAATGGCCTGCTTGCCATTGGGCCCCAGATCACCCAGCTTGGACCCGCGAGAGCCGGTAAAGCTGAAATACGCCACCGGTACCGGGATAGGCACGTTGATACCAATCTGACCCACATCGATGTCAGACTCGAAGCGTCGGGCCACCCAACCGGCGCTGGTAAAGATCGAGGTGCCGTTACCGTTGGGATTGGCGTTGATGAAAGCGATGGCCTCGTCAAGCGTTGCCACGTTCACCACGCAGAGCACCGGCCCGAAAATTTCCTCCTGATAGATCGTCATGTCTGCAGTCACATCGCTGAAAAGCGTCGGCCCCACGAAATTCCCCTCGGGGTATCCCTCGACCGTATAACCGCGCCCATCGAGTCTGAGCGTCGCCCCTTCGCGCTCGCCCTGGGCGATCAACCCCTCTACTCGTGCTTTCGCCTGCGGGGATACCAGCGGCCCCAGATCGGCGTCCTGCTGGGTACCTGGGCCGACACGCATGTTCCTGGCGCCCTCCACGAGATCCTCGAGCCACTGCTGAGCCTCACCGACCAGCACGACCACCGAGTTGGCCATGCAGCGCTGACCCGCCGCGCCAAAGGCCGATCCCAGAAGGCTGTTGATGGCCTGACTGCGGTTGGCGTCGGGCATTACCACGCAGTGGTTCTTGGCCCCCATCATCGCCTGCATCCGTTTGCCCGCGGCGGCGGCGCGCTGGTACAAAAGCGAGCCCACGTGAGACGAGCCGATAAACGACAGTGCCTTGATACTCGGGTGATCGGCGATCTGGTTGGCGACATCAGGACCACCGTGCACCACGTTCAACACCCCCGGGGGAATGCCCGCTTCGATGGCAAGCTCGACCAGGCGCAGGGTGGAACTCGGATCCTGCTCGGAAGGTTTCAAGACAAAGGTATTGCCCGTGGCGATTGCCATGGGAAACATGAAACATGCCAGCATGATCGGAAAATTGAACGCCGTGATACCCGCACCTACGCCCAGGGGCTGGTGCAGGGTGTAAACATCCACCTCGCTTGCCGCGTTCTCGGCAAGCTCGCCAAGCTGCAGTGATGTGATGGAGCAGGCGTGCTCCACCACTTCAAGCCCCCGCCCCACTTCTCCAACGGCGTCCGGCAGCGTCTTGCCGTGCTCTTCGGTGATCAGGGCGGCCAGTTCGTCGGTGTGTTCACGAATCAGCGCGGCCAGCGTCATCATGATGCGCATGCGCTTGCTCAACGGTACTTTACGCCACGTGGTAAACGCCGTTCTGGCGCTTTCGATGGCGGCCTCGACCTCGTCATGAGTACAAAACGGTACCCGGGCAACGACCTCCTGGGTGGCCGGGTTGACCACATCCCGCCATTGCTGACTCTGGGAGGCGACGGGTTTGCCGTCAATGAAAAGGGGGATTTCGCGAATGGCCACTGCGTTTCTCCTGAGCTTGTTGTTATTGCTTTTTATAAGTGCTGTTTATCAATGCTGATTGCCAGTGCTTATTGCCAGTGCTCTTGAGTGATGCTTTTTATCAGTACCTGATCAAGGATGCCTGCCGGGCTGTTCTGGCCTGCCCCACCACTTTCATCAGCATCTGGATCGATCAAGATATACCAGCAAGTTGACGTAAACGTCAATTAACCCTTGACTCAGGCCTGCCTTCCAGACAGCTGCAGATCGCCGCTGTCATGGGCATTTCTCGGACAGAAAACGCCGCCATGCAGACGGTCTAATCGGAATCTTGCTCCCCGCTGTGGCTGTGGGTCTGACTCTGGCTCTGAGTCACGCGGGGGACATCTTCGCTGTTCACGAAGTAGGTCGTGCTGATCGTGTTGTGAATCCTGGCAAAGCCTACCTGCAGCTGGTCGACAAAAGCGTGGAGCTTGCTGGGTGAGTGGGCCAGCATCTGGATATCGGCGTCGATCACATCCGCCCTCACCAGCGCCACCGTCGCCACTACGCGGTCTTGCCGGGGCAGCCACTGGAGTTCGTGGGCGAGGGTTTCCAGGCTACAGGCGATCGCCCGGGGCAGATGAGTATCCTGCAGCAGAAAACGCAGCACATCCGGGCCGCGAACCCGCAGACGCACCTGTTGACGATACATCTGATAGGCGGTCAGCGACTTGAGCACGCTCATCCACTGCAGGTTCTCGAAGGGCAGCAGCTCATCGGGATTCTTGGGCAGCAGACTCGCCGAGCGAACATCCAGAATGCGCGTGGTCATATCGACGCGTTCGAGCTGGCGGCCAAGCTCGATGAAGGTACGCGCCGGGCCGTGACTGAGGGTCCCCTCGATCAGCCCGGTCAACGTCTGGCAACTGCGAATCACGTTTTTCAAGAACGTATCACGCCGGCGCGGGCTGACCCCATGCTCGGCATGATCCGCCACGCCCAGGTAAAGGTGATTCACTTCCTCCCAGATTTCCCGGGGCACGACATCGCGGGTGGTGCGCAAGTTCTCCCTGGCGCTTGCCAGGGCGGCGAGGATGGAACTGGCGTTCTGGGTGTCCGCGCACAGAAAGTGCACCACGCTCTGCTCGTCGAACGTCTCGAATCGGGCGCGGTACTCGTCCAGCGTGCCGGTCATCTCGATCAGTGGCGCCCACCCCAGCGGAAGGTGGCGCGGCAGATCGAGCATCAGGTGGCTGTTGACGCTCAGCAGCCGGGCGGTATCCTCGGCGCGTTCGATGTAGCGCGCCATCCAGTACAGGTTTTCAGCGACCCTTGACAGCATGGCGCACGCCTCCCGGTTGTTCGACACTTGCCGCTTCGTGTTCGTCCACCTCGACAATCCAGGTGTCCTTGCTTCCCCCGCCTTGCGATGAGTTCACCACCAGGGACCCCTCCACCAGCGCCACCCGGGTGAGCCCACCGGTCGTGACGTACGTATCCGGCCCCGAAAGAATGAAGGGTCGCAGATCTACATGGCGTGGCTGGGGCACGCCGTCCAGAAGCGTCGGCGTGGTGGAAAGCGCGATGGTCGGCTGGGCCATGTAGTTGCGAGGGTTGGCGCGAATGAGCTTGGCAAACTCTTCACGAGTCTCCCGGGTGGAGCGCGGGCCGATCAGCATGCCGTAGCCGCCGGATTCGTTGGCAGGCTTCACCACCAGCTCGTCGAGATGCTCCAGTACGTACTCGCGGTCCTTTTCGAACATGCAAAGATAGCTTGGTACGTTGGGTAGCAGGGGCTCCTGATCCAGGTAGTAGCGGATCAGCTCGGGCACGAAGGCGTAGACGACCTTGTCGTCGGCCACGCCGGCCCCCGGGGCGTTTGCCAGGGCCACGTTGCCCGAGCGCCAGGCACGCATCAGCCCTGCCACGCCCAGCATGGAATCGGGATGAAATACCTCCGGGTCCAGAAACTCGTCATCCACCCGACGATAGATCACATCCACCCGGCGACGCCCTTCCACGGTACGCATATACACCACGTTGCTCTCATCGACGAGCAGGTCACTGCCTTGCACGAGTTCCACGCCCATCTGCTGGGCAAGATAGGCATGCTCGAAGTAGGCGGAGTTGTAGATGCCGGGGGTCAGTACCACCACCTGGGGATCATCACCCGGGCGCGGTGACATGGCCGCCAGCATGTCGTAGAGCTGGGCCACATAGTCATCTACCGGCAAGATCTTGCCGGAGGTAAAAAGCTCGGGCAGCACCCGCTTGGTGACGTTGCGGTTTTCCAGCATGTAGGAAACCCCCGACGGGATACGCAGGTTGTCCTCCAGCACGTAGAGCGTGCCATCCGCGCCGCGCACCAGATCCGAGCCGCAGACGTGTGCCCAGACCCCATGGGGCGGGTTGACGCCCACACACTGGGGGCGAAAGTTCACCGACTGCGCCAGCACCTCGGCGGGCAGTACCTTGTCCTTCACCACTTTCTGGTCGTGGTAGAGGTCGTCGATGAACAGATTCAGCGCCTGAACACGCTGCTTGAGCCCGGCCTCGGTCTTGCGCCACTCAGAGGCGGGAATGATGCGCGGCACGATATCGAACGGCCAGGCGCGGTCGATCATGGCGCCTTCGGAATAGACGGTAAAGGTGATGCCCATGGTGCGAATGGCAATGTCGGCGGCGGTCTTGCGCTCCGCCAGTTCTTCGGCGCTGAAGCGGGCGAGCATGTGGCAAAGCTCGTTGGCGGAGGCGCGGGGTTGGCCTGGGGTAGCTATGAGCTCATCAAAAAAGTCACGGCAGGCGTAATGATTCCAGTTCACTTGGCTCATGAGCGCTCTCCTGGCGCGGCGAGGACCGCTTGGTCCGATTCCTTCAGTTTAGATCCATCCCCTGCAATAACACCTCAACCAGTAACCTTCTGTAAACGTTTTTCAACTCTTGAAACATTCAACGCAAATTCTGCTGCAATATGGCGCCGCTAAGACGATACTTCACTTCAACTGATGCTCATCCCGCAATATGCTCCAATGCCAGGCCGGTGCGACTCACGCCTTTTGACCGATATCCGCTGAACTCCAGGGTGGCCCATGACCATTCGCGTTGCCTTGTATCACCGTACCACCTACCGCTTCGACCGGCCGGTGCGCCTGTCCCCGCACGTGGTTCGCCTGCGTCCGGCGCCGCACTGTCGCACCCAGGTCGAGGCCTATTCGCTGAACATCTCCGGCGATGATCACTTTCTGAACTGGCAGCAGGACCCGTTTGGCAATTTCAACGCGCGCCTGGTCTTTCCCGAGCCCCGGCGCGAGCTGACCATCGCCGTCGAGCTCATCGTTCCCATGATGGTGGTCAACCCGTTCGACTTCTTCCTGGACGATGTCGCCCAGAAGATTCCCTTTGTCTACCCAGACGAACTCAAGCGCGAACTCAGCCCCTACCTTGAAGTGGAGAAAGCGGGCCCGAAAATGGCCGAGTGGCTGGCAAAGGTGGACAAGACGCCGATCACCAGCGTGGATTTTCTGGTCGCGATCAATCAGCGCCTGCAGCAGGATATAAGCTACCTGGTACGCATGGAGCCCGGCGTGCAAGGATGCGAAGAGACGCTGACGCTTTGCAGCGGGTCGTGTCGCGACAGTGCCTGGCTACTGGTACAGATTTTCCGCCATCTGGGACTTGCGGCACGCTTTGTGTCCGGCTATCTGATCCAGCTCGCTCCAGATACCAAGGCCCTCGATGGCCCCAGCGGCACCGAGGTCGACTTCACCGACCTGCACGCCTGGACCGAGGTGTTTCTCCCCGGCGCCGGCTGGGTGGGGCTCGATCCCACCTCGGGGCTTTTCGCGGGAGAAGGCCATATTCCACTGGCGGCCACGCCCACCACGGGCAGCGCAGCGGCGATTACCGGCTCATGCGAAAAGTGCGAGGTCAGTTTCGATATCGAGATGCGCGTCGAGCGCATCTCGGAAGACCCGCGTGTCACCCGCCCCTACAGCGACGAACAGTGGGCCCGAATCATGGCGCTCGGCGATCAGGTGGACCGCGAACTTGTACAGCAGGATGTGCGCCTGACCATGGGCGACAAGCCCACCTTTGTCTCCATCGATGACATGGAGAGTCCCGAGTGGACGACCGAGGCCCTTGGCGAGCACAAGCGTGACCGCGCCAAGGCGCTAGTGACCCGTTTACAGGATGCCTTTGGCAGCGGCGGCGTGGTGCATCAGCAGCAAGGCAAATGGCATTCCGGCTGGGCGCTGGCCTGCTACTGGCGAAAGGATGGCGTGGCGCTTTGGCGCGAACCCAAGTGGCTTGCCTGCATGGAAGACGCCCCCAGGGTGCATGCCAACGACATGCTGGTCAAAAGCTTTACTCATGTGCTTTCAGAGCGACTGGGGCTTGCCTCGCGCTACTGGATTCCAGCCTTTGAAGACGCCTATTACCACCTCTGGAAAGAGCAGTCCCTGCCGGTCAACGTCGACCCTCGCCAGGCAGATCTGAAAGATGATGCCGAGCGGCACCGCCTGGCTCGGCTGCTTGAACGCGATCTGGGGGCGGTGGTCGGCTATGCTCTGCCGCTTCGCCACTCCATGACGCAAAGCCACCGCTGGGAGACCGAACGCTGGCCGCTCAAGCGCGACCACCTCTATCTGGTGCCCGGCGATTCGCCCATGGGTCTTCGCCTGCCGCTCTTTGCACTCCCCGGGCCCGCCTTTGATCAGACGCCCCAGCCGCAGCCCAGCACCGAGGAAGACCGTAGCCACAGCGAGGTGCATACAAGCCTGTGCGTTGAAGCCAGGGAGGGCCGTCTGCATATCTTCTTGCCGCCGCTGACTCATCTCGAACATTACCTGGATCTGCTCAGCATTATCGAAGAGAGTGCCAGAGAGCTTGGCTGCCCAGTGGTGATCGAAGGCTACCCGCCGCCGCAAGACCCCCGACTTGAAAGTTTCATGATCGCCCCAGGCCCCGGCGTGATAGAAGTGAACACCATGCCCGCCGCCAGCTGGCAAACCCTGGTGGCGCAAACCGAGCGGCTTTTTGAAGAGGCGCGTCAATCGCGGCTGGGCGCTGAAAAATTCATGCTCGATGGACGCCATACCGGGACCGGCGGAGGCCACCACATCACGCTGGGCGGCATGACGCCGGAGGATTCCCCCTTTCTGCGCCGACCGGAGCTGATGGCGAGCCTGGTAACCTACTGGCAGCACCACCCCGCCCTGTCCTACCTGTTTGCGGGGCTGTTCATCGGCCCCACCAGCCCGGCGCCCCGAGTGGACGAAACCCGCCACGAGGCGCTTCATGAGCTTGAAATCGCCCTTCAGCAGATACCCATGGGCGACGAGGTAGCAAGGCCCTGGCTACTTGACCAGCTACTGCGTCACCTTCTGACCGATCTGAGCGGCAACACTCGCCGGGCCGAGTTCTGCATCGACAACCTCTACTCGGCGGATAGCGGCAGCAGGCGCAGGGGGCTTCTGGGGCTTCGCGGCTTCGAGATGCCGCCGCATGCACGTATGGGGCTCATGCAGATGCTGCTCATTCGCGCCCTGGTGGCGCGGCTCTGGAAAACGCCCTACCGCGCGAAGCCGGTACGCTGGGGGAGCGCCCTGCAGGATCGCTGGATGCTGCCCCACTACCTGTGGGAAGACCTGAACGACGTACTCGATGATCTTCGCCATCACGGCCTTGATTTCGACCTGGCGTGGTTTGCCCCCTTTCGCGAATTTCGCTTTCCCGTTCACGGGCGCCTGCACACGCCGATGCTGGATATCGAGCTTCGCCAGGCGATCGAACCCTGGCGCGTACTGGGCGGGGAGGCCGCCACCGGCACCACGCGCCATATCGATTCCTCCATGGAGCGCCTGGAGGTCAAGGTCAGTGGCATGAGCGGCGAGCGCTACATCATTACCTGCAATGGACGCCAGGTGCCGCTTACACCCACCGGGCGCAGCGGCGAAGCGGTGGCCGGGGTACGTTACCGGGCCTGGCAGCCACCCTCGGCCCCGCATTCACCAACCCCCGTTCATGCGCCGCTGGTGTTTGACGTGATCGACACGTGGAACCAGCGCTCGGTGGCAGGCTGCACCTATTACGTGGTGCACCCCACCGGGCGCAGCTTCGAGACGCTACCGGTCAACGCCTTTGAAGCCGAAGCGCGACGGCTGGGCCGGTTCAACGCCAGCGGGCACCAGCACGGCTACCAGATGCCCAGCGCAGAGATCCCGAGCCACGAGTATCCCCTGACACTGGATTTACGCTGGCGCGCCGGCTGATACGTTATTATGGACGGGCGCCACCCGCGCCCCTTTTATTATTTTGTTATCTCTAACCGTTCTGTTACCTCCAACCGCTCAGGAACATCAGTATGAAGGCCTCTGTTACGCTCTCGCCAGGCCCCGCCGGGTTACTCGAGGGCTATCTTGAACAGCTAGGCAACGGAGTGCCCGCTCGATTCGATACCATGGTGGACCGTCAGGGCCGGCTGCGCCCGGGCTGGCGCGCCCTTCTCGATAGCCTCGATGCTCTGGGCGAGCAGGGCCGCTATCAGCAGCAAGAGGACATTCAGGGCCTGCTGGCGGAAAACGGCGTCATATTCAACATGCACGACGAGAACCAGCGGCGGGCGTGGCGGATCGACCCGCTGCCCTGGGTAATCGAGTCGTCCCAGTGGCATGCGCTGGAAGCAGGGCTTATCCAGCGCACCCGGTTATTCAATGCCATCTACCGCGATATCTACGGCGCGCGCAGCCTGTTTGATGCCAATCTGCTGCCCGCTCAGGCACTGCTGGCCTCGCCGGATTTCCTGCTTCCCTGCCACGGTGCCCAGCCAAGCGATCGCGCGCCCATCAACTATCACGGTGTAGATGTCATACAAGACAGCGAAGGACGCTGGCGAGCCATGGGCGATCGTCTTCAGGCGCCCTCAGGCACCGGCTTCGCACTTGAAAACCGCATCCTGATGGCGCGAGCGCTGCCGCAGATGTATCGCAACGCGCCGCTCAAGCGCCTGGCAAGCTTTCTGGATACTCATCACCGCACGCTTACCGTGCTGGCCTACCAGCACCGGGACAACCCCACCGTCGTGCTGTTGACCCCGGGGCCTTCCAGCCCGCGCTACTTCGAACACGCCTATCTTGCCAACTACCTCAACATCACCCTGGTCAAGGGGCAGGATCTTGTGGTGCGCGACAGTCTGCTCTGGCTTCGAACGCTGGGCGGCCTGAAGCCGGTAGACGTGGTACTGCGCCACTGCCAGGACGCCGACTGCGATCCGCTGGAGCTCAAGGGCGAGTCCGACATTGGCGTGCCCGGGCTTTTACAAACCGTGCGCACCCGGGGCGTGGCAATCTCCAACGCGCTCGGCGTCGGGGTGCTGGAAAGCGAGGCCCTGGCCGATTATCTCCCCAGGCTTTGCGAACACCTTCTGGGGGAAACGCTGCTGCTCCCCGCCGCCTACGCGGATACCGCCTCGGCCACTCAGCCGATGTTTGACGAGAAACTCAAAGGGCTGCGTCCGGCGACGTTCAACCTGCGCTGCTTTGTCACCCGCACGCCCTCCCCCGACAGCTATCAGGTGATGCCCGGCGGGCTTTGCTGGCTGGGCGCGCCGGGCGCGTCCTCGCTTGAAAGTTCGGTGGTCAAGGATGTATGGGTGACCGCCACCAGCGCGCAGCCCCATATCAGCCAGCTCAAGCAGGCCCGTGGACCCATCGTGGTCACCCGCGATGGCGAGGATCTGCCCAGTCGCGTGGCGGAAAGCCTTTTCTGGCTGGGTCGCTACGGCGAGCGCCTGGACAGTCGCGCCCGACTTCTGCGCGAGGCGCTGCTGCGTCTGATGGAGTATGACCAGGATGACATCGCCGACCAGGTGCTCGATGAGCTTCTGCTGGCGCTCAACCTGTGTGACAAGCGTCAGGGCCTGGGCGACGCCCCGGCCCTGACCGGATTTCTTGCCAAGCGCACGGCACTGCTGACGCAGTTTGACAGCCGCGACAGCCGCGCGCTGCAGACGCTTTTCTCGCAGCTTCTGTACAACGCGCGAAGCGTACGTGACCACCTGGGCGACGATTCCTGGCGGGTGATTCACCAGCTTCGCCAGCAGCTCGATGTGCTTTACCCCACGCTGGACACCAGCGGTGCGCGCCGGGCCTGTGAACAGGTATTCGCCCAGCTGGCAGCCTTTTTCGGGCTATGCAACGAAACTATGCCTCACCACTACGGATGGCGTTTCATGGATATCGGGCGCTTTCTGGACCGTGCCCTGGGGCTGCTGGAACTCCTGAAACTTACCCTGAACGCCCAGCCCGAGCGTCGCCTGGCGCTCTGGGAAGTGGTACTGGCCACCACAGACAACTTTACTGCCTACCGACGGCGCTATCGAAGCGAGCTTCACCCCGCAGCGATCATCGATCTTTTACTGTTCGATGAGACCAATCCGC
Source organism: Vreelandella xerophytica (assembly GCF_968048975.1). The sequence goes on from NZ_OZ309106.1 coordinate 2,632,396, forward strand.
GCTCGGTGGGCTTCATGCTCAAGCGGCTCCATCAGCAGGTGGAACATCTGCCGGGCAGCGACACGCCCTACCGCAACGCCGAGCGCAGGCTCTTGATTCAGGCCAATGCCGCGCTGCATCTGGCCGACATCGAGCGGCTCAGCCATATCAACGATACCCCGGAGGCTCGACAGGCGCTTATCCACCTGCTCGATGAGTTGATAACGCCACTGAGCGCCTTGTCCGATGCGATTAGCCACAGCCACTTCAGCCACGTGGAAAGGCCGCGCCAGCTCGTCAGCATGGAGCCCGACGAATGAACTATACCCTTCGCCACACCACGCGTTATCACTACAGCGCACCGGTAACGCTTTGTCATAGCGAAGCACGGGTCCTGCCACGCAAGACACCGTACCAGCAGTGCGGTGCCTCGACGCTTTCGATCACGCCCGCACCCCAGCATCAGGCCGAGCGCCGCGATGTTTTCGGTAATCGGGTGCTCTATTTTGCCGTGGAAGAAATCCATCAGACGCTCGATGTGACGGTAACTACACCGCTCAACACCCGGGCGCTGGCCACACCGCCCGCACACTCCGACCGTTGGGAGAAGGTCGCTGCGCGCCTGGAGGTCGACCCGCGCTTCGAGGCCCAGCTTTATCGGCTGGACTCGCCGTTCATTCGGCGAAGTGACGAGCTGGCCGACTTCGCCAGGCACTGTTTCACGCCCAACCGGCCGCTGATCGAGGCGGCCATGGCACTGAACGCGCAGGTACATGAACACTTCGAGTACGACCCCAGCTTTACCACGCTTGCCACGCCGTTAAGCGAGGTGCTGGCCAGCCGCCGCGGCGTCTGCCAGGACTTTGCTCACCTGATGATTGGCGCCTTGCGCTCGATAGGGCTTTCAGCGCGTTATGTCAGTGGTTATCTGGAGACAAGCCCGCCGCCGGGACAGCCGCGGCTGGTAGGCGCCGATGCCTCCCACGCCTGGCTCGCCCTATGGGTGCCCGAGTGGGGTTGGCTGACGCTGGACCCTACCAACGGGACACTGGCAGGCGAGCGACATCCGGTGCTTGCCTGGGGGCGGGATTACTTTGATGTGGCGCCACTGAAAGGGGTGATGAACGGTGGCGGCAGCCACCGCCTGGAGGTGGAGGTGGACGTGGTGGCACTGACCCGCCAGCCGTCCAGTACGGCGTAGCTCGCCGCCGGCCCGGGGCCGCCTGAACATGGTTGCGTATCGCTGGCGTCAGGCGGCTTCGTAGGCCGCTTTCAGCCGGTAGAACTCATCGACGATGGCCGCCATCTGATGGTCATCGTAATCGCAGAGCCCGCTGACCACGAGCTTTTTGGAGCCCACCCCGACGGACTCTCTGGCCGACTCGATGGCAAACTCCAACAGCGCCTCGGCACGCTTGCCCTGAACGCAAAGCGACGAGTCGGTCAGCGCCAGATTGGGCGTGAAGCCATCAAGACGAGTGAGGGAGAAGCCCATGCTGTCATAGATGACCAGCGGGCGTTTGGGATTGAACATCACCCCGTGCTCTTCCATCAACGGCTTCAGGTAGTGCGGGAAATTCTTGCCTGAAAACGCCACGTAGCAGCGGGCAAAGCCCTCGATCACGTCCGGTTCGAAGGTCACCTCGCCTTGACGCATCACGTGCAGATAACACTTGCCGCTGTCGTCGCAGACGTGAAGCTGGCCATCCTCGGCTTCACAGAATTTAAGCGGCGTATTTGCGGCCACCATGTTGGTGAAGCGAAACTCCATGTGGCGCGACAGACCAAACTTGACTAGAACCAGCGTAAAAAGCAGATCCCCCGGCACACAGAAACGACGTGCATCCGGGTTATGGATTGGGTTGTAATCACCGGCGACGCCTTTGGCGAAACGGCTGGCCTGCTCGGCGGAGATCACCACGTACTCTCCGCGCTGTGTGTAAAAATCCTTGAACATGGCGTTTGCTGCCTGCCTAGCGTTGAAATCGAAAACCCATCACAGCCCCTTCTCACGCATAATGCCACAAAACATGCGCCAAAAGGAGTCATTATCAAAAGCCGTACGTCTAACGGAACTGCCCGGCACAAACCATGGCTGCTGACATTGATTATAGTCCTAATCAGCGCACTCATGCTTTCGTTAGCCTGGTGGTTTGTCAGCACCTTGGTGCTCAACAGCCAATGGATGGCCGCTCAGCTCTCCAACATCGATGGTGTCGAGGTGCGGTGGCAACGAGCAACCAGCCAGCATCCGGGTCAATGGGAGGTGGAAAACCTTACCTTGCGCCGGGAAGACGACGCGCTGACAGTCAGCATCGAAGCCGAGCGCGCCACGTTGTCACTCTCCTTGCTGGCGCTCTTGCGAGGCAAGCTGCACATTCACGCGCTGAACGCCGAAGGCATACGCCACTTTCGCGTGGGCGACGTGGCCCTTGAAGCACAAGGCGAGCTCAACGTGACCGACGCCGAGCTCGGCCGCGAAACACTGTCCGCCGATGCGCTCACCCTGGCCCTTACCCAGGGCAGGCTCGTACGCCTGAGCGATGGCGCGATACTCGCACGCGACATACAACTTAGTGCACAAAGTTCGCTGGAGCCAATTTCTACTGCCCAAGCCCCGCGTGCCCCGCTCTCCCCTGCGCTGCTCGAGGCTCTCTCGGCCCGTCTTGACGCTTCTGCCCAGGCCGACGCCTGGGACGTATTCACGCCCTACCTGAAGGCACTGCCCTGGCTCAGCCTGACAGGAAGCGGCAGCCTGGAAACCTCCCTGGGGCTCGAACGCGGCGTTCTCACCGAACAAAGCGAGCTGACACTAAGCGCCCCGGCGCTTCGCTTTGGCGTGGATACACAACGCCTTCTGAACACCCCGGTAGAAGGCGACACCGCCGAACACAGCGCCACCGGGAACGGCCAGGTGCGCCTGGGTGTGGAGGAAGGCGAGCTTCGCTTTTCAGCAGCGCTTGAGGATGTAACGCTGGCCGATGCCTCGCCTTACGCCACCCATACCTCGCTGAGTCTGACAGCCACGATGCCCAACCAGCGTCTGGACCTGCTCGAGCCCCCCAGTGACGCCGCGCTCGACCTGCAAGGCGATGTGACACGCCTGGACATGCTTGACCGCTACGCCAGCACGCGGGCGGATCATCCATTGGCCTTTACCGGACAGGGCCGGTTGAGGGTTTTCGCCAAGGCGCAGGACGGCGAACTCCACCAGGGCGATATCCACATCGAAGCCACCGACATCACCACGACGTACCGGGATATCCGGGTCCAGGGCGATGGTGTGCTCATTGCCGAACACAGCCCCGACGGGCCGCTCGATGCGCAGCTGACGCTGAGTGACGCGACGCTGACCCATCAGGGACGAACACTGCTGGCCAATGCCGATATAACGCTTCGCGCTGAAAGCCCGGCAGCGGCCACGACGCTGGACAACGCCACCGCGCACCTTGACTGGCAAAACGCCCGGCTACCGAACATCGCCGCCCTCTCCCCTTACCTGAACGCGGCGCTGTCAAACCCGCAGACGGTGGAGCTTGTCAGCGGCCAGGCGCGAAGCCATGGAACGCTCACCCTCACCTCGCACGCACTCAGCGGCGAGCTCAGCCTGGTCGGTGAACGCTGGGTAACGCACTGGCCCCGGCAGGAGCGCGCCCGCACGCTGACCAGCGACGCCCAGCTCAGGCTGATCATTCCCAGCGCTTCGCTGGACGGCACCGCCTTTGATCTTTCCGGCTCACGACTGAGCTGGCAGGCCGTCAGCGACGGTGCCCCGGGCGAGCGCCTGGAGAGCACGCTGGTACTCAGGGAGGGTCGTTTTCAGCGCCGACACGGCGACACCCACGGACAGTTCCATCTGGCAGGCGCCGTTCAGCACCTTGGCTTTCTAAATGCCTTCTTGCCCCAGGCCCATGGACTGGCACTTGCGGGCAGCGGTGAGCTGTTTGCCCAGGGCGCCTTTGCGGGCAGCGAACTACTTGCCCCGACGCAGCTTCGCGTGAATGCCAACGCCCTTGAAGCGCGTTTTCTGGATTACGAGGCCAGCGGCCGGGGCGAACTTACCGCCGAGATAGCAAGCCCCGATGACGCCTCGCTTTCATTGAGCATTCCCCAGTTTTCCTTGCAACGCCAGCAGGATGACCGTCCCGCCCTGCTGGGGCGCCATTTAACGCTGACTACCGAGACCGGGCGCTTTCAAGAGGCGCGCCAATCACCCGCGCCAGACTACTTCACTACCCGGATTGCACTACCCATCGTGGAAGTACCTGATATCACCCGCTACAACGACTACCTGCCGGACACCGATGGTCTGGCGCTGCTGGGTGGGCAGGCAAGCCTTGAAAGCGAGTGGCGCCTGGCGGGCTGGCAGGCCCGGGGCGCGGTCACCTTACGGGCGTTCGGTGCCGAGCTTGCCCTGCTTGAACAGCGTCTGCGTGGCGATATCGTGCTCCACATGGCCCTTGACGAGGGTGACCTGGAGACCCGCCGCTTTCGGGCCGATGATTCCTTCGTGCAGCTCGAAAACGTCTTTCGACTCAGCGAGCAGGGCGCCCAGGACGCGGGTTGGTGGGTGCGTCTTTCCATGACCGACGCCGCGCTTACCTGGCGCGAGCCCATCAGCCTGCAAAGCACGCTGCGTCTTTCCATGCGCGATACCGGCCTTCTGGCGAGGCTCTTTCTGGAGCGCGCCCGGGAACACGCCTGGCTGGGACGGCTACTGGACGTGCGCCATATCGAAGGTGAGGCCGACCTTGAAATGAACGGCGAGCGTATCCATCTGCGCGGGCTTAACCTGACCGGCGGCCCCTTGCTTGTGCTTTCGGATATCACGCTCGACCAGCAAAGCGTAAGCGGTGCGCTTTACGCACGCCTGGGTGCGCTGGGCCTGGGCGTCGAGCTGATCGAAAGCGAACCTGACCTGCGCCTTCTACGCCCCAGGCGCTGGTTCGACCGCTGGCGCCAGGCCAACCGCTACCCGCGCCCCTGACCGGCGCGTCACCGCTTACGCTCAGGGCGTGTCCGGCGAATCATTCTGACCCGCTCTTTAGCCTTTCTTGGAGTAGTGAGCGGCGTGGCGTTCTCATCGTCTGCCTTGGGTGCCACGCTGACCCAGGCAAATACCGGCAGCGCCAGATGCCAATGGATAGCGGCCAGGCGAAGAGCGAGAGTCTTTACCAGCGCGGCGGCGATGGTGACATAGAGCGGAGCGCCCAGGCTGTAAAGCCCCACGTAGACGATGCCACCCGCCATGGCGGCAGTCGCGTAGATCTCCTCGCGCAGCACCATGGGTACACGCTGGGCAAGAAGGTCGCGCATCATGCCCCCGGCCACACCGGTCATCATGCCCATCACCACGCCCGAGGCCTCCAGAAAAAGCGCCTTGTGAGTGCCGATGACCACGAAAAGCGCAAGCCCACAGGCATCCGCCACGGGTAAAAACCGCCGCGAAAGCCGATGAATATAGTGAAACCCTAAAAGCGACACGCCCACGGTGGCGAGAATGACCCATAAATAGGTCGGATCGCTTACCCAGAAAACCGGACGAATGCCCAGTACCAGATCCCGCAGCGTGCCGCCACCGATTCCGGTGACCGCCGCCAGCACCAGCATGCCAAACGGGTCCATCCGCGAGCGGCAGGCCAGTATCACCCCGGACAGCGCAAAGACGATAACGCCAGCCATATCGAGCCAGTACACCACTCCCGACACTTCAATCCTCCTTTTCTGTTTCACACCGATGGCCTTGCGAACCCTGCCACTCAACTAAGGTCACTTAAAGAGGCACAAGCGCGTCGGCTATTCATGCGGTAAGCTAGCACTACTCTGGAATATCAAGTAAGCACAACAGCCTCTTGCCTATAGACCTTTTTATAGGCCTTTGTTTAATCCGAGCATGTCCGACAACCGGCACTATTGATAAGGATGAACGCCCATGGACTGGAACCCTGCCTATAGCTGGCTGGTACTGGCCTTGCTGTTAAGCCTTGCCGAACTGACCTCCGGCGCCATGCTGCTGCTGGCGCTAGGCGTTGCCGCCGCGTTGACGGCGCTGGTGACCACTCTGGGCCTTCCCCTGCCCTGGCAGCTTGTCAGCATGGGTATCTTTGCTGGCGTGCTGGTCCCCATCGGGGTGATGGTGATACGTCCTCGCTTCTCGCCGCGCGGTGTCGCTTACGGCACAACCGGCACCGGCGTGGAAAAAGGCAACCACTACACCACCTTGAAGCGGGATTACGATAGCGCCACCGGCATCAAGGTCAACGGTGACTTTTACCGACTACGCGTGCTGGAAAGCGGAGAAACCGAGCTTGCCGAAGGCACCCCGGTCACCTTCAAACGCTTTGAAGGCACGACGGCACTTGTGACACGTCACGCTCTCGAAGAGCCCGCACCTACTGATACTTCTGCGTACAAGGAACCCTGACCATGGATTTACCTATTAGCCCTGGCCTGTTAATCAGCCTGATCGTCGTGGTGATCGGCATCGTCATCATCGCTAAAGGCCTGGTGATCGTTCGCCAGTCCGAGGTGATGGTGGTCGAGCGTCTCGGCTCGTTCAACCGCATTCTCGAAAGCGGCATCAATATCATCATCCCCTTCATCGAGCAGCCCCGCGCCATCACCATGCTGCGGTATCGCAAGATGGGCGAAGAGTACCAGGCGATTACCACCGACGAGATCCGCATCGACCGGCGTGAGACGGTGATGGACTTTCCAGGCCAGCCAGTCGTCACCACCGATAACGTCACCGTGCGCATCAACGGCGCGCTCTACTACCAGATCATCGACCCCAAGCGGGCGGTGTACGAGGTCGTGAACATGAGCCAGGCGGTGGAAGTACTGGCCAAGACCACGCTGCGTTCGGTCGTCGGCAAGATGGAACTCGACAAGCTGTTCGAATCCCGCGCGGAAGTGAACAACGAGATTCAAGCCGCGATGGAAGAGCCCGCCTCAAAGTGGGGCGTGAAGATTTCCCGCGTGGAGGTGCAGGATATCGCCATGCCCGAAGAGGTGGAAACCGCCATGCGCCTGCAGATGGCCGCCGAGCGTAAGCGCCGCGCCACCGTCACCGAAGCCGAAGGCGAAAAGTCCGCCGCCATCGCCATGGCCCAGGGCCAGCGCGAATCGTCCATTCTCAATGCCCAGGGCGACAAGGAATCGGCCATCCTGCGCGCCCAGGGCGAGCAGGAGTCGATCAAGCTGGTACTCAACGCCATCGGCGAGAGCGAAGAGGATAAGCGTACCGTGGTCGGTTATCTGCTGGGCCAAAGCTACATCAAGGTGCTGCCCAACATGGCCCAGAAGGGCGAGCGCGTGTTTGTGCCTTACGAGTCCTCTGCACTGTTGGGTTCGATGGGCATGTTCCGCGAACTGGCAGGCTCCCCTGAAGACACCGTGGCGAGCCACCTGAAAAACAGCGACTTTACCAAAAACGAGCGCCAAGGCGCCTTTCGAAGCGGCGTCGTCGGGGGCGCGGTCGGCCAGTAAGCCACACTTTTAGAACGCTTCACAAACCAGGTGTTACCAGAAGCCGAGCCCCGGGGTTCGGCTTTTTATTTTTGCCGTTCACGCGGCGTTCTTCAGGCGCCCTGGGCCATGAAATGCTCGTTGAAGAGGCGGTAATCCTGCTCGACGCAATCAGCGTAGCTACGCGCAAAGGTGCAAATACTGTCGACGAACGCGTCCTCTCGTCCCTCGATGCGCCCACATACCGCAGCGGCAAACCCGCTTTCACCTCGATTTAGCGCCTCGGCGCCTATCATATGCTGGGCCGCGAGAATTTCGCCCCACTGACGCGCCAGCTTGCCATATGCCTTGCCCTTGAGCTTGTGGCTGGGCAGGCGCTTTTTAAACCCCGGCATCTGACGCACCGAGAACACTCGATCATTCAGGGTCAGCCAACCAAGATAGGCGTCGGCATGGGCGCTCAGGGCGTGAAAGGCGGCCGCATGGCGCAAACCTTCGTTGGGAAAAAGCTTGCGCCAGCCTTGCTGGTCGGCCTTGCCGAGATGATGAAACGCTTCAGGCACTCGCTGCTCTTTTACCTCGACAATCACATCGTCGTGCTGGCGCTCGCCGCCACCTTCCAGCAGTACGTAGTAGTGCTCGACTCCTGAGGCATTCAGCCGACGGGCGGTATCCTGTACCCGGAAATGGCCCGCGTCACCCTCTTTGGCGCTCACTGGCAGGGTCTGCTGGTACTCGTTTTCGATGATGCGCTTGAGGCGACTGGCCACATCCGCCGGCAGGTTGGCAAGCTGGCCCGGTCGTGAGGCGAACTGTCGCCCTTTGCTCTCGGTAAGCTCGGTCCATTTGTCCAGCGACCGCTGGGGGTGCTGCTTGTCCGCCACCTTGCCCAGAAACGCCTTGAGCGGCCCTTTGGCGCCGTTAAGCGTCCCGACCTTCAGCGTCTGGCCGTCTCGATGCACCTTCAACGTTTCAAGATACCCCGAGGCCAGCGCCCAGAGCGCCTTGTCGACCGCCTTGACTGAAAGCCCGGCGTTCTCGCGCGCGTCCAGCACCAGACTGGTGGACAGACGCCAGAGATCGAACTGGTAGTCGCCAATCAGGGCGCGATCCACCCCGATCAGGCCATAACGAATGGGCTGATGCGGGTAGCCAACGGCGGCGAAGTGAGCGACCTGGGCGTCACCATGCAGCCAGGTCTGGGTATCAGGCCAGCCGCCAAACAGCGCGAAGCGCCAATCAAACCATGCGTCCTGCCAGTAGAGATTGTCGCAAGCGCCAAAAAAGCGGTACGGCGATACCGCCATCCGGGCGAATTTGGTCTGGCGGTGGGCACTGGAGAGCGCCTCATTGGCGCTGTAAAGCGCTCCGATGACCTGTTGAGGGCGATTGCGCCCGGCTAGCCGGTGGCTCATTGCACTGCCTTTGTCGATGGACCGATTTGATGAACTGCATTGATGGATCGAGCGGGTGGACATTGTCGAGAATGCCTGTTCAGCAGCATAGCCGCGTTTCATTAAAGGATTAAGACAGCCCTTCACCAGGCCGTGTCATCGCCCTGAGCCTTCGCCGTGACCTGGCGATACTCCCCGAGGAACTCTATGCTGACGCTCTGTCGAAGGCGCGGCTCAAGGTCTTTTACAGTTATCTTCTGCGATCAACGCCAAGGACCTTGGAGCATGCGACTCAACTATCCGGGGCCATTTCCCGAGCGCATCGGCTTTCTGCTTCTACCGCGCTTTTCGATGATGGGCTTTTTCTCCGCGGTGGAGCCGCTGCGCATCGCCAATCGCATCGGCCAGCGCGAGCTTTTCCAGTGGCGGGTGTTCAGCGACTCCGGCGAGCCCGTGACTGCCAGCAACGGCATGACCTTGATGGCCGACGACGCTCTGTCGCGCGACCCGGATATATCGAGCCTGACCGTCTGTGCCAGCTTCGAGCCGGAAAAGGCGATCTCGCGGAGAATCACTCAGTGGCTCCATCGCCAGTCGCAGCGCGGCTGTATAATCGGCAGCATGGATACCGGCGCGGTGGTGCTGGCCAACGCCGGCCTGCTCGATGATCACCCCGTGACCATGCACTGGGAGAGCCTGCCGGTCTTTCGCGAAACCTACCCGCATCTCGAGGCCGTGGAGTCGCTGTTCGAAGTTCATTCAGAAGGGTTTTCCTGCGCTGGCGGCACCGCGCCGATGGACATGTCGCTGGATCTGATCGCCCGGCGTCATGGTGAGGTGCTCGCCCAGCAGGTCTCCGAGCAGCTGATTCACGCCCAGATCAGAGCCCCGGAAAAACGCCAGCGTTTCGCGCTTCCCCAGCGGCTGGGCTCCGGTAACCCGGCGCTTTTGAAAGCGGTGGCGCTGATGGAGGCGAATCTTGAGCACCCGCTGAGCGTGGCCCAGATCGCCGCGCAAGCCTCTATTTCCTGGCGCCAGCTGCAGCGGCTTTTCGAGCGCGAGCTGAGCCAAAGCCCGCGCCAGTTCTACTTGACCCTGCGCCTGGCACGCGCCCATCAGCTGCTGCGCGAAACCCGGCGCAACGTCATCGATATCGCCCTGGCCTGCGGTTTCACCTCGGCGTCGAGCTTCTCTCGTACGTTTCGCCAGCACTTTCACTGCTCGCCGCGCGCAGTGCGCCGTGAAACCCGCCCCCAGGTGGCCCCCTTGACGCCCTGAGCGTTCAAGTGTGGCGCGCCAGGTCAAGGGTGTGACGCATTGCGCATAATGACGATGCGCCGGCGCTGGCACTGTGGCCCTTGTTCACCCCCACTGCCAAGGAGCGAGCGCATGGCAACCGATACCCTTCCCCCAACGCCGGATTACGACGCCTGGCCCGTCGAGGTGGCGATCGCCGCCGTCGAGTGCCAGCCCAAGGAGCTTCGCCTCACATGGCAGGATGGCCGTGTCAGCCGCTACCATAGCGTCTGGCTGCGCGAAAACGCCACCGACGACTCGACGGTCAACCCGGCTACCCGCGAGCGCATCCTGGATCTATCGCGCCTAGAGGGTTGGCCGACCCTGGACAGCGCCGAGCTCGAACCCGGCGGCGGCGTACGCGTGTGCTTCGCCACCGAGCAGCGCACCCTGCGCTTTCACCCGGGCTGGCTGCGCGCCCACGACTACTCCAACGGCCATACCCAGGACGCCCCGCTTGTGCCGGTGGCGTTATGGCGTGGCGGCGAACACGCCACCCCGGATACCCTGGACGGGGGCGGCTGGCTCGAACACGCGCCAGGTAGCGCCGACGACAACGCGCTGATGGAGCCGCTACTCGAAAGCCTGATGAGCAAGGGGCTGGTGCGCCTGCGCAATCTGCCCACCGAGCCCGGCTCGCTCTCGAGCATCGCTCGGCGCATCGGCCCGGTCCGCCCGACCAACTTCGGCGACCTGTTCGATGTCAAAGCCAAACCCAACCCGGACTCCAACGCCTACACCTCGATTGCGCTTCCGCCTCATGTCGATCTGCCCACCCGCGAGTATCAGCCCGGCCTGCAGCTGCTCCACTGCCTGGAAAACAGCGTCGAGGAGGGTCAGGCAGTAATGATGGACGGCTTCGCCATCGCCCAGACCCTGCGCGAGGAGCACCCCGAAACCTTCGAGACACTCACCACCGTGCGCTGGTGCTTCGCCAACACCTCCCGGAGCAGCGACTACGTATGGCACACCCCTGTGATCGAGTGCGACGAGCACGGCGCCTTTGTCGAGGTGCGCATCGCGGATTTTCTGCGCGGCCCGCTACAGGTCGATTTCCATCAGGTCGAGCCCGCTTATGAAGCCCTCATGGTGCTGCAGCGCTACTTGCGCGACCCGGCGTTCGCGCTGCGCTTTACCTACCACCCCGGCGATCTGGTGATTTTCGATAACCGCCGCCTGCTCCACGCCCGCGACGCCTTTGCTGGCGACAGCGGCCACCGCTGGCTGCAAGGCTGCTATCTCGAGCGCGACGAAGTACGCTCACGCTATCGCATGATTCAGCGCTTCAAGCGAGAACAGCGCGTATCACAAGACACCGCGGAACATGCCTAATCCAGCGTGCTACCACGCTCGGCGGTAGTGCTGGGCGCCTCGTCGAAGCGCTTTCGGTAGGCGCGGGTGAAGTGCGAAGGCTGGGTGAAGCCCGCCGCCAACGCCGCCTCGGTCACCCGGCAACGGCTGACCGCCAGCAGTCGCTGGGCGCGGTCGAGGCGCATCCCCAGGTAGCACTGCTTGGGGGTTTCGTTGAAGTGAGCGAGGAACAGCCGCGTCAGCTGACGCTGGGACTGGCCCACCATGCGGCAGATATCCGGGATGGTCAGCGCCTGGGAAAGATTCGCCTCCATGACGGCGAGTGCCTGCACCACCGTTCGCGGTAGCTTTGAAAGCGGCCAACCTCGCTTCTCGCTTATACCCTTTGCGGGGACGTCACGGTCGACGGATTCAACGCCGCGCTGGTGAACGATTTGCCGGCCGATGGCATCGGCCAGGGCCGGTCCATAGGAGCGCTCGATCCAGGTCAACATCATGTCGATGCTGGCCGCCCCGCCGGAACCCGTCAAGCGACCGGCGCCGAACTCATAAAGCGCCTCGCTGATCTCAAGGCCCGGAAACTCGCGCTGAAAGGCCGGCACGCTCTCCCAATGAAGCGCCACCCGATACCCCTCCATGACACCCGCCCGGGCCAGGATGAACGCTGCCGTATCCAGCCCGCCCAACCAGCCGCCGTGCGCGGCCACCCGGCGCAGCACCGCCCGGTCCTGGGTGGTGATGGTCGCCTCCGGCTCGTAGGAGGAAACGACGATCAGGTGGGCGCGCTCGTCGACCTCTTCCAGCGCGCCGTCGACATCGATGCGCACGCCGTTGCTGGCCACCACGGCCTGGCCATCGGCGGAGAGCAGGCGCCAGGCAAACAAGGGGCGGCCGAACCGGTTGGCGACCCGCAGCGGCTCGAGCAGGCAAAAAAGGGTCAACATCGAGAACTTGGGCACCAGCCATACATTGAGCGTCTGCTCGGCCTCGTCGAAGTCGAGCAGCGGCGGCGAATCCGGCCGGGGGTAGGGCCAGCCCTCGAAAGCATCTTTCACCATGGCTAAAAAAGTTCACTCAAAGGCGAATTTAATCAAGTCTAAAGTCTATATTAGCGATAAGGTTAAAAACAACCAAACCGTCTTCAAAGAGATTTTTACTTATGTCTCAGACCATTACTGCCGCGCTCTTCGATCAGGGTCGGCGCCTTCGTATCACTCAGGGCGACGACTATCACGACTACCTGCCGGTGTGGCTGCGCGAGCGCGCCCCGGATGCCGACACCCTCGACCCGACCACCGGCCAACGTTTGATCGAAGCCGCAAAGCTGCCTCTGGATCTACGCGTGGAAGCCGCGCGCATCGAGGCCGATGATATTCAGCTGACCTTCAGCGACCAGCACCAGACGACCTTCCCCGTCGCAGCCCTTGCCCCCACTGCGCAAGGCGCCAAGCCGGGCCTGGCCAGCGAAACGTTGACGCTTTGGGATAGCACGCTCCAGCAAGTGCCCCAGGCCGCGTTCGACGAGGCACTCAAGGATGACGCCGCGCTTGGCAAGATGCTCGAAGCGCTTTATCGCGTGGGGTTCGTGCTGGTCTCCAACGTGCCGACGACGGAAGACGGCATGCAGGCGCTCATCGATCGCATCGGCCCGCTTCGCCGCACCAATTGGGGCGGTATTGCCGATGTGAAGTCCGTGGCCAACGCGTATGACCTGACCATGACCCAGCGCGGGTTGGAGCCCCACACCGACAACCCCTACCGCGACCCCATCCCGGGCTATATCTGGCTTCACTGCCTGAGCAACGCCGCCGACGGCGGCGACAGCACCCTGGTGGATGGCTTCATGGCCGCCCAACGGCTCAAGGAGGAAGACCCGGCGGCCTTCGAGTGTCTCACGCGCCTGGCCCCGCGCTTTGAGTACGTCGACGGCGACACGCACCTGGAAAGCGAAGGGCCGCTGATCGAGCTCGACAGCCACGGCCGACTCAAGCGGGTGCGTTTTTCCAACCGCACCGAGCGCATCGAGGCCTTGGCACCGGCTCTCTTGAATGAGTACTACGCCGCCCGCCAGCGCTTTTTTGAGCTCATCACCTCCGAGGTGCTGACCGTGCACCTCAAGCTAAACCCGGGGCAAATGCTGATCATGGACAACTACCGGCTGCTGCACGGCCGCCAGGCCTTCCAGCTGGAAGGCGGCGTGCGCCATATGCGCCAGGGCTATGTGGACCGTGACAGCACCGCCAGCCGCCGCGAGGTGCTCAAAAAGCGTCTTGATGCGACCCGAACACAAGGAGCGACCCCATGAGCGAGTCTCTCAAGCAGGCCCGGTTCACCCATTTCGTGAACAGCAGCTTCAACGACTGGAAGATCATCGATCACCATTTTCGTCACTACCAGGCCGATGCCAGCCGCCGCGTACTCGAGCATCTCGACAAGCTCAAGGGCGACACCCACGGCTACCCGGTGGATCGGTTCGAGCATTCGCTTCAGACCGCCACCCGGGCGCTGCGCGACGGTGCCGACGAGGAGATGGTGGTGTGTGCGCTGCTCCACGACATCGGCGACGACCTGGCGCCGGCCAACCACGCCGAGATCGCCGCCGGGATCCTCGAGCCCTTCGTCGACCCGCTCAACACCTGGATGATTCGCCACCACGAGCTGTTTCAGGGCTACCACTACCGCCGCTTCTACGGCCAGGACCCTCACGCGCGCGACGAATTTAGCGACCACCCGGCCTACGCGCGCACGGTGCACTTCTGTGACGAGTGGGACCAGAAAAGCTTCGACCCTCACTACGACAGTGAGCCGCTTTCCACCTTCATTCCCATGGTCGAACGGGTACTCTCGCGCCCGCCGTTTGGCGGCCTGCCCGATCTGGTAGAGGAAACGCCCCGCTCATGACCTGCGCCGAGAAACTCATTGCCTTGCTGGAGGCCTACGGTATCGATACGGTCTTCGGCATTCCCGGCGTGCATACCATCGCGCTGTATCGCGCCCTGCCCGGCTCCCGCCTTCGCCACGTCACTCCGCGCCACGAGCAGGGCGCGGGTTTCATGGCCGACGGCTACGCTCGCGCTACTGGCCACCCGGCGGCCTGCTTCATCATTACCGGCCCGGGCATGACCAACATGGCGACGGCCATGGGCCAGGCGCTGGCCGACTCGGTTCCCATGCTGGTGATCTCGAGCGTCAATAAACGCGGCACCCTAGGCCGCGGCCAGGGGCAGCTGCACGAGCTGCCCAGCCAACAGCAGACGCTGGCCGGGGTGAGCGTATTCAGCCATACCCTTCACGACCCCGCCGCCCTCCCGGAGCTGTTCGCCCGGGCCTTTTGCGTGTTCAAGAGTGCCCGCCCGGGGCCGGTGCACATCGAGATTCCGCTCGATTTGTTCGATGCACCGGTCAACGACGCGCCGATACGCCCGGCCGCGATATTTCCGCCCGCGCCTTCTCCGGCCGCCATTGCCCGCGCCGCCGAGTGGCTTGCAAACGCCGAACGCCCGCTGGTGCTGCTCGGCGGCGGCTGCGCGGATGCCGCCTCGCCCGCCCGGCAACTGGTCGAGCGGCTCGGCGCCCCGACACTGACCACCATCAACGCCAAGGGGGTACTGGGCCGCCATCATCCGCTGGATCTGGGCGCCACCGCCACCTTGCCCGCGGTGCGCAGCCTTGCCGCCGAGGCGGACGTGATTCTGGCCGTGGGTACCGAGCTTGGCGAAACCGATTTTGATCTGACCTTCGACGGCGGCTTCCAACTGGGCGGGCGGCTGATTCGTGTGGATATCGACCCGCAACAGCTCGGGCGCAATCAGGAAGCGGATCTGGCGCTATTGGCCGAAGCCGGCGAGGCGCTGACGGCGCTGTTTAGAGGCCTGCCCGCCTCGCTCAAACGCTACCAGAATGACGGCGCGCGCATCGCCAAGCTGCGCGGCCAGCTCGCCCTCGACCAGGACCCGGCGCTTGCCCCGTTCGCACCGCTTTTTACCACGCTTTTCAAGGCGCTGCCGGAGGCAATTATCGTAGGCGACTCCACCGCGCCGGTTTATGCTGGTAACTATCTGGCCTCCCTGCCCGCCCCACGGCGCTGGTTCAACGCCGCCACCGGCTTTGGCACCCTGGGCTACGGGTTACCCGCCGCCCTGGGGGCGGCACTTGGCTGCCCCGATAATCCCGTGGTGGCCTTGGTGGGCGATGGCGGGCTGCAGTTCGTCATCGGCGAGCTGGCCACCGCTCGCGATCTCGACATTGCAGTGGCGGTGGTCATCTGGAACAACCAGGGCTATGAGGAAATTCGCCGCTCCATGGCCGAGCAGGATGTTTCGCCCACCGGCGTCGATCTGGCCCCGCCGGAGTTTGCCGACATCGCCCGCGCTTACCGCTGCCGCTACCAGGCGGTGGCCAGCCCCCCGGCGCTAAAGGATGCCCTGGGGTGCCTGAATGATGCCACCTCGCCGCTGATCATTGAAATCGACGCCAATGCCTGGTGTTCAAGCGTTCAGTGATCACTTTCGTTAAACGACTAAAAGGATGTTGCCATGCGTAGAACGCTACTGACCTCGCTTGCCCTTCTCACCGCCCTGCCGCTGACCGCCCAGGCCCAGGACGAAAGCCGCGAGCTTCGCCTGGTGGTGCCGCCCTGGCCCGGCGTGACCGTCAAGACCGAGATCCTTTCGCAGCTGATCGAGCCGCTGGGCTACACCACCAAGACCCAGGAGCTCAGCTCGACGGTGGGCTACAACACCTTGCGACGCGGCGATAGCGACGCCTTTCTGGGCGGCTGGCTGCCCGCTCAGCAGGAGAGCTTTGATGCCACCATGGCCACCGGCACCATCGTGGATCTGGGCAACAATGTGGAAGGCGCGCGCATGGGCTTCGCGGTGCCGGGCTACATCGCCGACGAAGGCATCACCAGCGCCGAACAGCTGGCCGACCCGGAGATCGCCGAACGCTTCGAGCGGCGTATCTACAGTATCGAAAGCGGCTCCACGGTCACCGAGATGTTCGAAAACGCCATGGATAACGACATCTACGGCCTCGCCGACTGGTCCGTACTCTCCTCTTCCACGCCGGGCATGCTCAGCGAAGTCGCCAGCGCCAACAATGAGCAGCGCTGGATACTCTTCTACGGCTGGACGCCGCACTGGATGGTGCCGGAATACGACGTGCAGATTCTCGATGACCCGCAAGGCGTCTTCGGCGATCGCAACGGCGGCAACGATGTGAAGACCATCGTCGCCAAGGCGTACTTTGACGCAAACCCCAACATGGGCCGCCTGCTCGATCAGTTCGCCTTCACCGCCGAGGAGCAAAGCGAATACATCAGTTCCTACAGCCTGGAAGAGCGCGACCTGGAAGAGGTGGCGAGCGAATGGCTGGCGAACCACCCCGAGCGCGTCGCCACCTTTCTGGACGGCGTGACCACTTTTGATGGAGAAGACGCCCAAACCGCTTTCGAGGAGCGCCCATGAGCCACGATACCCTGACCGAGCAAGAGATTCGCGACGACCTGGCCGCGGCGTATCAACTGATTGCGCTGGAGGGCATGGACGATAATATCGATACGCACATCTCGGCGCGCCTGCCCGGTGAGCGCTTTCTGCTCAATGCCTACGGGCTGCGTTTCGACGAGATACGTGCCGACAACCTGGTGATCGTCAACGGTGATGGCGAGGTACTCGACGACCCGACGGGGCTGGGCATCAACCCGGCGGGCTTCACCATCCACAGCGCCCTGCACGACGCCCGCCCGGAGGTGCACTGCGTGCTGCATACCCACACCGTGGCCGGCGTGGCGCTATCGTGTCTCGAGGAGGGGTTACTTCCGCTCAACCAATGGGCGCTGCAGTTCTATAACCGACTGAGCTATCACGACTTCGAGGGCATCGCGCTGGATCTTTCCGAGCGCGAGCGCCTGGCTTCTGACCTGGACGGCAACTCGGCGATGATTCTGCGCCAGCACGGCCTGCTGACCTGCGGGCAAAGCGTGGGCGAGGCGTTTCTGCGCATGCGTGACCTGGAGCGCAGCTGCCGAGCACAGCTGGCCGCCCAGGGCACCGGGCGAACCTTGATTCACGCCTCCCAAGAGATGGGCGAGCACGTCGCCCAGCAGTTCGAAGCGTGGGCCGCCGGCCCGGCCGGCACCGGCCGCGCCTGGCAGGCCCAGCGGCGCCGGCTGGAACAGAGCGGGCGTTAACGCCCGCCTTGCCCGGCGCTCAACCGCCGGGCAAAGCCCCGGGGGGCGGCGATGCGGAAAAACCGCTCGACCACGCTCGCCTCCACGGCTGGCGTGGCCAATGACACCGCCACGAACACCGGTAGATTGAGCATCAAGCCCCAGAAACCGGCGTGAATCCCCAGCGGATGCGACCAAAGCGTCGTGAACGCCACCGTGATGACGAACCCCGCCAGAATCCCCGCCATGACGCCGAGCTTCGAGGCCCGCGGCCAGAAGAACATGCCGATGAACGCCGGCAGCACTTGGGACGCAAAGCCCAGGCCCACGAGCAAAATCATTACCAGGCTGCCCGGCTCGGCAATCGCCAGCGGCGCGATCACCAGCGCCATCACCGGCAGCACCAGCCAGCGGGCAAGTTTCGCCGTGAAGGCGTCCGAGAGTTTGAAAAGCGGCTGCAGCACATCCTTGGTGGTCGAGAGCGCCACCGAGTGGATGAAAGGCTCGCTCGAGGACATCGAGGCGGCCAGCGTGCCGGCACCCAGAAGCCCGACCAGCACCACCGGCAGGTTCGCCATGGCGTACTCCAGCACCACGGTGTCGGCCCGGGCCAAATCCGGCAGCGAGTAGATACCGATGAAGCCGACCACCAC
Source organism: Vreelandella xerophytica (assembly GCF_968048975.1). The sequence goes on from NZ_OZ309106.1 coordinate 2,650,668, forward strand.
CATGGGCAGGATCACCACATAGTAAGTAGGCAGCCAGGTGGCGCTTCGCCGAATCGTGCGCGCCGATGACGCGCACATCCACTGGGTCCAAACCGGCGGCATGAACGAGAACATCGAAACGATGATCGAGGTGGTCCAGAAGCTGAAGCTCATATCGCCACCGGCGCCGGGCAGCGTGAGAAACGCGCCGTGATCCGTCTGAATACGCTCGAACACATCGGCAAAATTCAAACCACCAGTCGCACTGTGTACCGCCCATAGCCCGACCGCCCAAGCCACCACCAGCATGAGCGCGCCCTGAAAGGCGCTGGTGCGGCCGATGGCACGCTGGCCGCTGACGTAGAGATACACCGCGATGCAGGCAAGCACGATGATCACGCCGAGCCAGACCGGTATGGCCCCGCCGCTCATCACGAACAAAATGTAGGCCGAGCCCACGGTTTGCAGCACCGCGTAGGCGACAGACCCCACCGCCATGACCAGCGCGGCCAACGCGCCCAGCGCCGGGCTCTGGTAGCGATCCGCAATGGCGCTTGCCTGGGTCACGTGGCCAAACTGCTCACCGAACTGCCACACCTTGGGGCCGAAGTACCAGGCCACCAGCGCCAGATACGCGAGATAAATCGCCACGTAGAACACCGCCACGCCCTTTGAATAAGCCCAGCCCGGCGCCCCCATGAAGGTGTAGGCGCTCACGCTGCCCGCCGCGATCAGCAGATAAAGCGTGACAGGGCCCATGCTACGCCCGGCCACGCCCCACTGCTCGAGGGTATCCATACGGTGCCCGGCGCGCGCCTTCAAGCCGATCGTCATGGCGATGGCAACGTACCCAAGCGTAATGACCAGCGGCCAAAAACTATTCATGGCCATCCCTCTCGACGATCCGGTTGCCCACAAGCATCACGCCCACGCAGGCGAAAATGACCGCGTAACTCCACACGATCAAAAGCGGCAGCCCCAGCACCAGTACGGCCCGGTTGATCAGGCCGATCACCGGCCAGGTGCCGGCCAGTATCAGCACGATGAAGGCGATCAAAAGCCCCCACCCGGCGCGAGAAGTGGGCAAGACGAATGAACGTCGCATAGTGGTTCCCCTGATAGCGCTATTGCGTAAGCGTCGAATATGAGTGAAGTGGTCAGCGCCGATATCCAACGACATCAGCGCGCCAGTGCACCTAATATTTCAATTTTTATAGGTGCGTGTCCACTTTTTGTGTGCGCTATTGGTCTAATGCAGCGTTCAGAGCCTGGAGGGAGTCGGTTAGAAGGGCGAGGCAGGTGTCCACCGCGACGCTTTGCGTGCGGTGACGATAGATGCATAGATCCATACGGGCAGGCTCCAGCTCGTTGGGCCCTAGCGGTACGCTGACGAGTTCACCGCGCTGGCACTCGCGGGCCACCGTCATGGGCGGCAGAATCAGCACGCCCGCCCCGTTCAGCGCCAGCGCTTTCTGGGTTTCAAGCGACGCGGTATCGAACGATGGCAAGAGCTGAATGCCCGCCCGGTGGGCGCTGCGCTCGAAGGCCTGGCGGGCACCGAACGTCTCGCCGGGCAAAATGATGCGGTGTCCGGCCAGCGCCTGGAGCGACACTTCACGAGCGCTTGCCAAAGGGTGATCCGCCGCCATGACGGCGTGATGCTCGAGCCGCGTGCTTTCCAGAACGAGGATATCGTCGTGGCGCGGCGTGAAAAACGAAAGTCCGATATCCGCGGTACCCAGACGAAGCTGCTCGACGACCTGCCCGGCGCTGGTAATAGCGATATCGAAACGTAGCCCCGGGTAGCGCCGCCCCATGTCGGCAAGGGTAGGCGCCAATAGCCCGGCCACCACGCCTTCGGCGACAACCAGGCGAACACGCCCGGTACGCCGGCCCTGCAAATCGGCGATATGCTCCTGAACGCGCTCCATATCGCGAAGGGTATGCCGGGCCTGGGCGGCGAGCAGCTCGCCTGCCTCGGTCAGCTGGATGCCGCCAGGGCCGCGCTCTAAAAGGGGCGCACCCAGTTCCTGCTCCAGCATGTCGATCTGGCGGCTGATAGCCGTCGGCGCGATATTGAGCCGGGCCGCCGCCTGACGCAGCGAGCGGCATCGCGCCACGGTATCGAAATAGTGCAACGCGCGGCCGCTGATCATGACGTTTCCTCGCTGTTTTCAACGTTTAACTGGCGCGCCATGATCGTTACCCTCTCCCCGGCGTAGGTGATTTGCTCGATCTCCTGCCATCCCAGACGTTGGTAAAGTGCCTGTTGATCCGGCGTATAGAGATAGAAGCGCTCGACGCCGCTTTCGCGCGCTTCCTGTTCCACGCGTTGAACCAACCGGGAGGCAATCCCCTGCCCCCGCCACTCGGGTAACACGAACACCGAGGCAAGCCAGGGCGTAAGCTCGGGCCGGTTTGCGATATCCTCGGCAATCAGGCTGGCCGTGCCTACCGCCACGCCCTCGACAAGTGCCACGAACAGCGACGGTACACCCCGCTCGCCGCACTCCAGGCGCGTCTCGATCAACGCCTCGGCAAACGTACGCTCCGGATGCAGTTGCTGCCCCCAGGTGTCAAACGTCCACCGGGCGACGATGGGCACATGGGCGCTATCGGCGAACAGCCGCTCGATCGAGATATCCTGCATGGGTCGTCCTGGTTGCCTCGGGGGAAGTCGTTTGTGAAAAGTCGCTTGTGGAAGACACGTTCCCGGCTCACGTATTCTGCCGAACGAACTCGAAGATTTGCGGGTGCCGCTCGCAGTAAAAGAGGTAAACAAGTCCCACCGCTCCCCAGTCAAGGTTCGCCTCCTCCTCGGAGTCGATCTGCACCAGGAACGTCATGGGGGCTTGGCAGTGCGGGCAGTCTGGCACGTGTTCGCCCTGCAGGTAGTGCGGGTAGCCGCCTTGCCAGCTCTTCAGCTCATCGAGACAGCCCGCCCGCGTCGTGGCATCAAACAGCGCCTGCCAAGGGCTTTCCGGGTCGAGCTCGCCGCAAAGCGCTTCGGCCTGTGGTGAGTGGGTATCGACCCCCTCCCAGTCCGGCAGTACCCGCGCCGAGTGCGTGGTGATCCGACACGGCGTGGTCGCGTCATTATCGGCACAGGGGCGCTCGAGGAGGATCTGCCTGTCGCTTGCGGGCGCCTGGAACCACTGCGCGTGCCAGAGCCCGCGGTCGCGCGGGTCGTCCCCGAAGGGCAGGCAGTAAAAGCAGTAATAGAAGACGAACAGAGCGTCCGCCGACGCATCACGCATCTGCAGGATGAACGAAAGCGGCTGCTCGCAGAGACCACACGTCGGCCACTCGGTGCCCGTCTCGGCGTAGGGCACGCCGCCGAACTTGCTCGCAAGCGTAGGCCCCGCCATGGCCGGGTCGGCTTGGGGCGTCAGTACCTGTACGTCCCTGATCAGCGGGGCGAGCAGAGCGTCGAGACGTTCTTGCATGGGCGGCTCCTGATATCGATTGGACGACTCTAACCTAAAACCCGCCAGGCGATAAGCGACTCGGTCCGAGCGGCCGGGACTTGCTCCCTTGAAACGCAAAAAGCCGGGCAGTCGCCCGGCTTCACACTCTTGCATCAACAAGCGGTGCGTTGGCGCTCGCTTAGAACATGGTGTTTTCGTTGGCGGACTCTTCCGGCACGATCTGGATGACGTCCCAATGCTCGACGATCATGCCGTCTTCCACGCGGAAGATATCGACCACGGCTTCGCCCGGGTCGTCCTCGCCGTTGGTGGAGTGTACGTGCAGCCAGACCAGATCACCGTCGGTGGCGCTGCGGGTGATATCCGCGTGGGAATCCGGGTTCTCTTCGAAGAAGTCCGAGAAGTAGGAGACGAAGGGCTCCTTGCCATCCGGCACGCCGGGGTTGTGCTGGATGTAGTCATCGGCCACGACCTCGGCCGCCTCGTCGGTTTTGTGGTCGTTGAAGAAGCGCTCGTAGAACTCGACGACCAGCTCACGGTTGGCCTCCTCGGCTTCCAGGTCGCGCTCACCGGTTTGGGCAAACGCCGCACCGCTTAACAGGGAAGTCGATAGCAACAACGCCGCGGCGGGTAACACGCTTTTCTTGAGTAACATGATGATGTCCTTTTTTATCAGTAGCCAACGGTGAAGCGTTGACGAATATGCTCGGGTTTTTCCAGCTCGTCGGCCAGCGCGATGGCGTAGTCTTCAAACGAGATGCGGCTGTTGCCATCTTTGTCGACCAGCAGTTCGTCCTTGCCCAGGCGGAAGCGGCCGGTGCGCTCGCCGGGTTCGAATTCTGCCGAGGGCGACAGGAAGGTCCATTCAAGATCTCCCGCTTGCTGGAGTTTTTCGAGAAACACCGAACCGTTGGAGGCTTCCGGCTTGTAGTCATCCGGGAAGTCGGGCTGGTCGATCACGCGCTGGCTGGGCCCCACCAGCAGGCTGCCGGCGCCGCCCACCACCAGGTAACGCTTGACGCCGGAATCCTCGACCGCGCCGATCAGCTTGTCTGGATCGCTGGTGGAAAACGGCACCGCGCTGACCACCGCATCATGGTTTTTCAAGACCTCGGCAAGCCCGACTTGATCAGCCGCATCGCCTTTCACTGCTTTGACACCGGCCAAAGGGCTGATTTTCTCGGGCTGCCGGGCGATCGCCGTGACCTGATGGCCACGCTCGACGAGTTCTTTCAGGATGCGGGAACCGGCGTTACCGGATGCGCCAACAAGGGCTACCTGTGCCATTTGAAACCTCCACTCGCGTGTTCGATGGTTTTATCAGCATACCAGGTCTATAAAAAAGACCGTAAAGCGATCATAATCCATCGCCTGATCAAGGCACAAGAAGTCACTTTTTACTGACCAGGTCATTGCGAGCAGACCATGGAGCCACTCACCATGCCCGATACGAACACCTCCCCCACCGGCTACGTCTTCGCCGAGCCCTGCCCCATTCGCGATGTGCTGGACCGTATCGGCGATCAGTGGAGTTTGCTGGTACTCGAAGCGTTACAGGAGCGCACGCTGCGGTTCAACGAACTGGGCCGTGAAATCGACGACATTTCCAAACAGATGCTTTCCAAGACGCTCAAGCACCTGGAGCACGACGGGTTTATCGAGCGCACCGTCTACGCTGAAGTGCCGCCGCGGGTGGAGTACCAGCTTGCCCCGCTGGGCCGTTCGTTTCTGGCGCCCATGAACCAGCTCATCGAGTGGGCCGACACCCATCACCAGATGATCTGTGAAGCCCGCGAGCATTACCGGCAGCAGTGAGTGCCTGCCTCGATGAAGTGGCCCAGAAAAAGCGCGTGACAAGCGTCACTGCCTAATGATCGCGCGCCGGCTTCACCATCTCGATGTGCATGATGCCGTCCTCGTCAAAGGGCGCCCCGATCGGCACAAAGCCGAACGATTCGTAAAAGGCGGTCAAATAGACCTGGGCGCCAATGCGAATCCCCTGGCCTGGAAACGTCTGCTCGGTAAAGCGAATCGCCTCCGCCATCAGCGCGCGGCCGTATTCGCGCCCGCGATACGCCATCACGGTCATCACCCGGCCAATCGAAGGCTCGGCGAATTTATCGCCCGGGCCAACCAGACGCACGTAGGCGGCAAGCTCTCCCTCGACGGTGGCGCGCAGATGCCACGCCAGCGGGTCCAACGCGTCGACTTCCTGATAGGCGCAGGCTTGCTCGACCACGAACACTGCCTCGCGGGCGCGGGCGATGGTGTAGAAGTCATGGGTGCTGAGCGCGTCGAACCGCGCCCAGTGAAAATCCAGAGGCATAAGGGGCTACTCTTTTTTTAAAAGTCACGAAGTGAACGCAACCGATTATACCCACAACGCGACAGAACGTTCGGCGGCGACGCCGAGCCGTCAACCCAACCGCCAGCGAAGCGGCGCCGTCTCGTGAAGCATTCCTTCCTCATCCCAGTCGGCCCAGCCGGCAAACGGAATCAAACGCTCGCCCCCAAGGCCTGGCAAGCGCTCGGCCCAGCGCTGCTTGGAGGTGTTTAGATGCTCGCGCAGCGCCTCTGCTTTCTGATACTCGATACCGCCGCCCTGCACGCCGTAGCTCACCTGGGGGGCCAGGACGTCGAACCCCACGTAGTAAAGCGAGGAGTGCATGGGCCATAGCCAGGCGGCCATGTTGCCCGCGCGTCCAAACGGCTGAAACGCTTTTTCAGGAGAGCCAGCGGTCACGCAAAGCAGCGCACGTTTACCGCTGAAATAGCCGTGGTCATAGCGCATACGGCTCGAGTAGCGCCCACCATAGACGAAGACACGATCGAGCCAGCCTTTCAGGATGGCGGGCTCTGCATGCCACCATAGCGGGAACTGGAAGATCACCAGATCCGCCCACTCGAGCCTTGCAAGTTCGCGCTGGATATCCGCAGGCAGCGCTTTTTCATGGTAGTGGTGGCGCTGCTCATCGAGCGGGGCAAAGCAGCCTTTGTCGGCACGGTGGGCGTAGTGTTCCGCGCGTTCCACCGGGTCGAACTGCTCAGCATACAGGTCGTCTACCTCCACCTTGTGGCCGGCGCTTTGCAACTGGCAAACGGCGATGTCGGTAAGCGCGCCGTTGAACGAGTGGCGTTCGGGATGCGCCAGGAGGATCAATACATTCATGGGAAAACCGTCCTATCACTGTTCGCTGTGACTGAGTCGATTGACAGGTTACGCTGTTCATATTTGCACCTAAATTCCCCAAAAATGAGAACCAGGCTTGCATGAATGAACAGCAACTGAAGTGGGACGATCTGCAGGTGGTCCTGGCGATTGCAAAAACGGGCTCGCTCTCGGGCGCCGGCCGGCACTTGCGCATCAGTCACGCCACCGTGTTTCGCAGGCTCAATGCCCTTGAAAAGCGCCTGGGGGTCACCTTGTTTGAACGCCATCGCCACGGTTATACCCCGACTCTTGCGGGAGAAGAGCTGGCGGCGAGTGCTGAACGGGTGCAACAAGAGATTCATAGCGCCGAGCGTCGTATCATCGGGCAGGATCTGAAGCTCTCGGGTAGCCTTCGCGTCACCACCACTGACACGCTGTTCGCTGGCTTGCTGAGCCCTGTGTTCGCCACCTTTCGCCAGCAATATCCGGCCATCGCCCTGGAAGTGGTCATTTCCAATCAGTTGCACAGCTTATCGCGCAGAGAGGCGGATATCGCCATTCGGCCCACTCGCCAGCCATCCGAGACCCTCGTGGGCCGACATATCGGCGATATCACCCTGGCCGTTTATGGGCAGAAGCAGCGCTGGTACGCAATGCCCACGCCCGTTGATCCCGTCTCCCTGCTTATCGAGAGCTGGATAGGGCCGGACGTTCGCATGGGGGACGCCGCCCTTGAAAAGTGGATGATGGAGAAAAACGCGAACTATCGAGTGGACAGCATGCTGGGGATGCAGCTGGCGGCCCGCCACGGCGCGGGCATCACCGTGCTGCCCTGCTACCTGGGTGATGCAGATGAAATGCTGTTGAGACTAAGCCCGCCGATTGAAGCGCTGACGACACCGCTCTGGCTATTGACTCATCCGGATCTGCGCCATGTGGCCCGAGTGCGCGCGTTCATGACCGCTATCAACGAGGGCGTGTCCGGCCAGCTCCAGAACCAGTAAAAACCACCTTTTCAGGCAGAGTAAAACCTTGTCCAGACTGCCAGCAGAACGAGGGCAAACAACAGCCAGACCAGCGTGGCAGCAGTTAACGTCCACACCAGATTCAGGCGGTAGCTGAAGTAGTAGATGGCGAGCAGATACGCCGCGTAGGGAATCAGCGAGCAGAGGCCGAACAGCGCGGTGGTACGCAAATCTTCCATGCTTCGCTCGGAGCCCACGATGTAGTGAGCAATCAAGGCAAAGGTCGGAAAAAGCGGCACCAGTCCCGCAATGAAGAAACCTCTGGTCTTGGAGAGCAGCGCGATCGCTAACACCGCCAGCGCCCCGAGCAGGCATTTTAGAAATAGCGCCATTACCGTTTTTTACTCCTGAATATCGTTAAGTCTACTGCTCATTCAAGCCCCGCCAGCAAACGTTTGAGCAGATCGTCCAACTGCGAGCGTTGCTCATCGCTCAGGCCACTAACCAGCCTGGCCTGGGTCGCCGTGTGGGCGGCAACGGCCTCGTCGATCAGTGCAAAGCCCCTGTCGGAAAGCGAAATCAGAAATCCGCGGCCATCGGCGGGATTCTTGACCCGCTCGACCAACCCGGCTTTTTCCAGCTGCTGGAGCCGATGTGTCATGGTGCCCGAGGTCACCATGGTCGATGCCATCAGGTGGCTTGGCGACAGCGCGTAGGGCAGTCCTTCCCGGCGAAGCGTCGCCAGTACATCGAAGGACGACTCATTCAAGCCGTATTGCGCCCAGGTCTTCTCCATGGCGCGCATGAGCACATGATTCAACCGCTTGAGACGGCCAAGCGTACCCATCGGCGCCACATTCAGGTCCGGGCGCTGCCGCTGCCACTGGGTGAGTATTCTATCGACATGATCCATGACGGCCATGCTCTTGCGTTTTAATCTTGACGTCAAGCTAAAAACCCTGATACCTTGATGTCGAGGTAAATCAGCGAGGGAACTCATGCAATACACACAGACACCGCGCGAAGACTCTTTTCCAAAGGGCCGACGATTCAGCGCGCTTTTCTATCTGCTGGCCGGCGGCGCCCTGCTGGGTCTTTCGACGAATCTGGCCAAACTGGCCGGCGAGATGGCGGTTTCGATGCTGGCCTTTCTGTTCTGGTCGCTGTGTGGCGCCGCGCTCATTCTGCTGGCGATGGCCGCGGCGCGGGGCCGGCTGCCGCCGGCCAACGCGCGTACGCTCGAGTACTACGTTGTATCGGCACTGCTGGGGGTTGCAGGCTCCAACCTGCTGTTCTTTTCGGCCGTCGCGCACATTGGCGCCGGCTTTGTCGCGCTGGTCATCACCCTGCCACCGCTTCTGACGTATCTCGGCGCGCTGATGTTGAAGATGGAGCATTTCCAGGTCATGCGCGGCGTTGGCGTGGCCTCGGCGCTGGCGGGTGCGATGACGCTGGCCGCACACAAGATGGCCGCCCCGGATGCCGACGTGCGCTGGATTCTGCTGACCCTGCTGGGCCCGGTACTGCTTGCCATCGGCAATCTTTACCGCACCCTGCGCTGGCCAGAAGGCGTTTCCGGCGAGGCACTGGCGCCGGGCATGCTGGTCGCCGCCGTCGTATTGTTACTGGGTGTGAGCCTGATGCCGGGCCTTTCGCTTGGCCTGCCAGGCAGCCAGCCCGAAACGTTGCTGCTGATCGGCGTTCAGGCCATCGTCTTTGCGGGCCAGTTTCTGCTGCTCTTCATGCTGCAGAAAACCGGTGGCCCGGTACTGTTGAGCCTCTTGGGGTCGGTGGGGGCGCTGTTCGGCGTGCCGGTGGCCATCTTCATTCAGGGCGAAAGCGTCCCTGAAGGACTGTTGCCGGGAGCACTGTTCATTGCCACCGGTATTGCGCTTCTCAATATGGATAAAGTGAAGCGGCCTACCCGCAATCAGCCTGACCAATAGCAATTGTGCTGCGGGCTAGACAATACGCCGTTCCATATAATGGGTATTACCTTCTGTTTCAAGAACGTGAAAGCCCATGCGTTCATAAAGTGCAATAGCGGGATTGATGCAGAACACCCGCAGGCGCAGGGTATCAACATCCGCCTGACGCGCCCTGTCGATGGTATAGCGAATGGCCGCAGCCCCGAAGCCCTGACGCTGCCAAGCAGGCTCGATCTGCAGCTCACGAATGTAGCAGGCCCGCGTATCGTGATCGAGACACAAAAGCCCCACCGGGCAGGCGTCGATGGACAACTGACAAGCCTCGAAAGTACGCCACTCGCGCTCGAACAAGGCGCTATCCCAGCACAACCCCAACTGCTCGTAGTAGCCGGACATGTTCCGGCGAATCAGCCCCTCGGCAAAGGCCCTGTCGCTGGTTGGTTGAATGAGTGGCGTCATGATGAGGCCTCTTCCTTGATCCGCTATACTGGTAGTTAGCACAGCCAGTGGTGAAAGGTGGTTTATGAACAATGTCTCCATGGAAACAAAACGCCGTTATCAGGCAAAGGTAAGGCGCTCCAACTATCAGGCGAGTATGGCGTTGGAAGGAATTGCCGTCGACCCTTTAGCAACTAAAGCTAAAAAAGCCGATGTGTTGGCGAAATATACAAAGCAAAAAGCTCGCTGATGGATAAATACGGTACCGGGCAGGATCCTTATTGCTATACCGGTACGGGCGTTCTGCGCAATAAGCTTGAGATTTTCGATGCTGTCGAGCTTGAAGAGGCGGAACGCGAGCTGTCGCTTATCAATGCTGACAGCATCGACCTTTCACCGCCCCCCTACGATTTTTCGTACCTGAAATATCTCCACTACCAGCTGTTCAATGACCTCTATAGCTGGGCGGGCGAGGTACGTACCATTGATATAGCCAAAGACGATACGCGGTTTTGCAATGTCAACCGCATTGCTCCCGAGGCGGAAAAGCTTTTCGCGACACTGGCCGAACAGAACTACCTTATAGAACTTGGCAGAGCCGATCTCATAGCAGCCTGCGCTGAGCTGTATGGCGATCTAAATGTCGTGCATCCCTTTCGTGAAGGAAACGGCCGTGCTCAACGCCTGTTTTTCGAGCACCTGATCATCAATTGTGGCTATCACCTTTCGTGGCATCCCCTTGGGCGCGATGAGTGGATAGAGGCGAATATCGCTGGCTATTACTGCGACTATCGACCTCTATCATCCATCTTTGAACGCTGTATCGGCTTACCTCTTTCTGAGTGATCATCTATCCCAATTGAAACGGGTAAACCGAGCCGATCCTCAAAAGCTGGGTAAGCTCATCCAATGCGGTGAGCGACTCGTTGGCAAGCTGCGGGTCGGCGAGATCATTCGGTGCAAGGCGGTCGCGGTAGTGGCGGTTGACCCAGGCGGTGAGATCTTCGTACAGCGCAGTATCAAGCAGTACGCGGCCTGAGAGTGCAGCGCGCTCGGCCTCTGTCAGCACCACGCGCAGACGCAGGCAGGCAGGGCCGCCGCCGTTGCGCATGCTCTGTTTCACGTCCTTGACCATGACCTCGCTGATCGGGTTGTTGCCCGCCAGCAGATAATCCTGAACCGTGCGCCATACCGCTTCGTTCTCCTGACACTCGCCGGGCACTACCAGCGTCATGCTGCCATCCGGGTTGGAAAGCAGCTGGGAGTTGAACAGATACGAGGCGACGGCATCTTCAAGACTGACCGCCTCCACCGGCACCCGCACCGGAATCAAGGGCGTGGTCATCTTGGCGCGCAGCTCATCGAGCGTGGCCTGTTCATCCAGAAAGGCCATTTCGTGATAGAGCAGCACAGAGCCGTTACCCACGGCGATCACATCGTTATGGAACACACCGGCGTCGATGGCATCTGGATGCTGCTGGGCGAACACGGTTTGCGCATCAATGAGCCCATGCTGGCGGGCCACCGCCTGGCTTGCCTCCAGCGTCTGGCGGGCCGGGTAACGCTTGGGCTCATGCTGGCCGCCAAATGTCTTGCGGCCATACACGAACAGATGCACACCCGGCTCACCGTGTTCGCCGCATAATCTCGTGTGGTTGGCCGCGCCCTCGTCGGAAAATGCGGGTGTGGCCGGCAGCGCCGGGTGGTGGGCGAAGTGCTGCTCGTTGTGAAAAATGGCCTGAAGTACACGACCGGTAGTTTGTGGTTCGAGAAAGCGGTGAAAGCTCGACTGCAGGTTGGCCGGGGTGAAGTGAACACGGCCATCCGGGGCATCCAGGCTGGGGGTTACCGTACCGGCATTGGCGGTCCACATGCTGGACGCCGAGCACACGGCGCGCAGCAGCTGCGGTGCCTTGCGCGCAGCACTGGCAAGCACCTCACTATTGCTGCCGCTAAAGCCCAGATCGCGCAGCGCGCCGATATCCGGGCGCTGCTGGGGCGGCAGAACGCCCTGGGCGTAGCCCGCTTCCATCAGGGATTTCATTTTCGAAAGCCCTTGAAGCGCGCCCTCCTTAGGATTGGCAGCCAGTCCCTCGTGACGCTGTGATGCCAGATTGCCGGCGGCCAACCCGGCGTAGTTGTGCGTCGGGCCGACCAGACCGTCGAAATTGACTTCCCGAAGGCCACCCAGCTGAGTATTCACAGGCTGACTCCCGGCGGCAGGGTTTCGGGCATCTCCAGGGTGTCGGCTTCCATGGAGGCGACCGGATAGGCGCAGTAATCCGCCGCGTAATAGGCGCTTGGGCGGTGGTTACCGCTATCGCCCACGCCGCCGAAGGGGGCATCCCCCGAGGCGCCGGTGGTCTGACGGTTCCAGTTGACGATCCCCGCGCGGATACGCAGCAAAAAGTCGTCCCAGTCGGCCTGCTCACCGCCGATCAATCCGGCGGAGAGACCAAACCGGGTGTCATTGGCGAGTGTAATTGCCTCGTCCCAGTCGCTATAGCGATGGATCTTCAAAAGCGGGCCGAAGTGCTCCTCGTCGGGTACTTCAAGGCCGGTGACATCAATCAGCGCCGGGCTCAACAGGCTGGTGTTCTCCTGCACGCGCTGCATCCGATTGATCACCGTGGCGCCCATGGCTTCCAGATCATCCTGGGCTTTCAGCAGGCCGTCCGCTGCGGCCAAGCTGGTAAGGCCCGAGTAAAACGGCGCAGGATCTTCCTCGAACTGGCCCGCCACGTGCAGCTTGGCGATGGCCTCGCTCAACGCCTCGATCAGCCGGTCCCCCGCCTCACCCTTGGGCACCATCAGGCGTCGGGCACAGGTGCAGCGCTGGCCACCGGAGAGAAACGCCGATTGCAGAATGGTCAGTATGGCTGCGCGCTGATCACTGACATCCTTGACCACCAGCGGGTTGTTGCCGCCCAATTCAAGTGCCAGAATCTTGTCCAGCTGGCCGGCAAACTGCTGTTGCAGCATGCCGCCCACCTTGGCACTGCCGGTAAACAGCAGGCCGTCGATACCGGGGTTTGCAGAAAGTGCCTGCCCCACCGACACACCCCCCTGCACAAGATTGATGACGCCCGCGGGCAGGCCAGCTTCCAGCCAGCACTGCAGGGTCAGATCCGCGGTAAGCGGCGTCTGGTCGCTGGGCTTGAAGACCACACAGTTGCCCGCGAGCAGCGCCGGCACCATGTGTCCGTTGGGCAGGTGGCCAGGGAAGTTGTAGGGGCCAAACACCGCCATCACGCCGTGCGGGCGGTGGCGCAGCACGGCGCGGGCGCTGCCTACGTCCTTTTCCCGTTCGCCGGTGCGCTCGAAGTACGCCTTGATCGAGAGCGCCACCTTGCCCACCATGGCGCCCACTTCGGTGCGCGCTTCCCAAAGCGGCTTGCCGGTTTCCGAGGCAATGGCCTGGGCAAGCGTCTCGCTGCGTGCTTTAAGCACCTCGGCAAAGCGTTCCACCAGGGCCTGTCGTTCGCTGAAGGGCGTTCTTGCCCAGCCGGGAAAAGCCGTGCGTGCCGCGGCAACCGCTGCTTCAACCTGGTCATCGCTTGCACCGGCGCCTTGCCAAAGTAAATGGCCGGATATGGGGTCTTGCTTGGCAAACGACGCGGCAGCGCCATCCACCCAGGCGCCGTTGACAAGCTGCTGCTGTTGGGCGTGCATCATGCCCTCCTAACGGTTTCAGGTTTCCAGAAGGCGCAGGGAATCGCCGGTGGCAACGTCCAGCCGCTCGGCCTCTGCACTGCTTAAAACGATGGTATCGCCATGAGGCGCACGACCCACCCAGGCGGCGGTAAACGACGCCAGATCCGTGGTCGCCGCCAGCCAGCGACTGACGCTTTCGTCCGGCGCATCGACCGCGACTTCAACGCGGTAGAGCGCGGAGTTGCGCACGGCGCGCACGTCATCGATATAGGCTTCTACCGTGGGGCCGCCATCGAAGATGTCGATATAGCCTTCCCAGCGCAGCCCCTCTTTCTTGAGCATCTCGAGCGCTGGGCGGGTATGACGATGCACCTGCCCGATACACGCTCGGGCCTCTTCGGCCATGAAGGTAGTGTAGATGGGAAAGCGTGGCATCAGCTCGCCGATAAAGCTCTTCTGCCCCAAGCCCGTGAGCCGGTCCGCCTCACTGAAATCCATGGGAAAGAAGTGCTTGCCCAGACTTTCCCAGAACGGGCTCTTGTTGTTCTCATCGAACACGCCGCGCATTTCCGCGAGCACTTTTTCAGGGAAGCGGTCGCGAAACTGGGCAATGAACAGCCAGCGCGCCTTGGAAAGCAGCGCGCCGTTGCGCAGGTGCCGGTTCTCCTCGCCGCGGTACTCCGGGCGCAAGAACAGCGAGCACACTTCCGCATCACCGGTATGGTCCGAACTCAGAAACAGCGTATCGATGGTGCGGTGCAGGTCCAGCTGAACAGAAGAGTGCGCCAACCGGCCCAGCCGGTAGTTGTAGAAAGGCACTTCGTGGCCCACCTGGCCTTCAATGGCGCAACAGCCGGCCAGTTCGCCGCTTTGCTCGTCTTCAAGCACGAAGAAGTAAAGCCGCTGGTTGACCGGGGTGCGCTCTTCAAAGGCGCGAGCGGAAGCCTCGATCTTGCCGGCCAGGAACTCGCGGTTACTGGGCAGCGAGGTAAAGCCTACCCCCGCCTGCTGCGCAAGCGCCAGCAGCCCATCCACGTCAGCACGGGCAATGGGACGAATGCGCATCATATTTCTCCTTCATCAAAGCCGTCCACCGCCGCGGGCAGCGTAAGCGGCGCGGCAAACACGGCGCGGCCCTCTTCAACGCCCAGGCGCTCGGCATCGGCCTCCGAGAGCATCAACTGCCCGGTGGTGGAAAGCGCGTAGCGGGCCACGATGCAGCGAAAACCTTCCAGCGCCTGGTTGGCGATCAACGCGGGCTCGGCATCGGGCAGGCTCTCTTCCGGGCGCAGGCGCACCGGGTGCCAGGCTGCCCGACAGAAGGTCGCCAGGCGTTCGCGCTCGGCCTTCACGATCGGGCCCGCGTCGAAAATATCCACGTGGCGCGAGCGTATAAAGCCTTCGGCCAGCATCTCCTGAAGCGCCTCTTCATGGGCCGGATGTTCACGACCAATGGCCGCCCGCGCCTGGGGCGTCAGCAGCGGCAGATAAAGCGGGAACTGCGGCATGACCTCGGCAATGAAGCTTTTGGAGCGCACGCCAGCGATGTGGTTGATATCGTGAAAGCTGCGAGCGAAGAAATGGCGCCCCACGCTCTCCCAGAACGGCGACTCGTTCTGAGCATCCAGATAACCGGGAAACGCCACGGCCAGGATGCGCGAAAAGCGCTCGGGATACTGGGCGATGAACATCAGCCGGGCACGGCGCAGCAGACTTTCGGCACTGGTCCCCTTGTAGCGCGGGTTCAGCGAGTAGGCGCACAGCAGCGTGGCGTCCGACACCTCGTGCGACAGCGCCAAGGTCTGCACTTCGCGGCGTACGTTGAGCTGCTGCGAGGCGTGAATCAGGGTTTCCTGGCGATAGGTATAGTAAGCCTCCTGAGCGCCCGCCTGGGCACGAATGGTGGCCGTTCCCAGCACTTCATCGCCACGGGCTTCATCCACGAGAACGAAGGTGTAGTGCTCGTTGCCAGGAAACTCGATATCACCGTTGAACGCCGCCTGGGAGCGCGCGATGCGCTCCTCCAAGCGTTCACGGTTGGCGGGCAGGTTGGTGAGCCTGGGGGTGGCGTGTTCGGCCAGGTTCACCAACGCGTCGATGTCCGCCATCTTGACCGGGCGAATTACCAGCATGGGGGCTGCTCCCTCTCTCGACAGGGCCGTTGACAGGCTCATGCGCTGGCAACAAGCCGCTCGATTGCGCGCTCCAGGCGCGCCATGCCCTCGGCGATATCGGCCTCAGGAATCACCAGCGAAGGCGCCATACGCAGCACGTTGGGCCCGGCAATCAGCGCCATCAGCCCTTCTTCGATAGCCAACGGCAGAATATCCTTGGCGCGGCCTTCAAAGGCGTCCGACATCTGGGCGCCGATCAAAAGCCCCATGCCGCGTATTTCCTTGAATACGCCGTGCTTGCGGTTGATGGTTTCCAGGTGCTCACGGAACAGGTCGTGGCGTTTTTTCACCCCTTCCAGCACTTCAGGCGTGTCGATGAACTCGATGGCCGCCAGAGCGATTGCCGACCCCAGGGCGTTGCCGCCGTAGGTCGAGCCGTGGGTACCAAAGGCAAGCGATTTCGCTACCTTGTCGGTTGTCAGCATGGCGCCTACCGGGAAGCCGCCGCCCAGCGATTTGGCACTGGTAAGAATATCCGGGGTGATCGCATAATTCTTGTAGGCGTAAAGCTCGCCGGTGCGCCCGGCGCCGGTCTGAACTTCATCAAAGATCAGCAGCGCGTTGTGCTTGTCGCACAGCTCGCGCAGGCCCTTGAGAAACTCAGGCGCTGCCGGAATGATACCGCCCTCTCCCTGCATGGGTTCGACCATGATCGCGCAGGTATCATCGCCGACCAGCTGGCGCACGCTTTCCAGATCATTGAAGGTTGCATGCAGAATGCCGCCGGGCACCGGGCCAAACCCCTGGGAGTACTTGGGCTGGCCACCCACGCTTACGGTAAACAGCGTGCGGCCATGGAAGGACTGGCTGAAGGAGACGATCTTGTCCTTCTGTTCGCCGTAATGATCCACCGCATAGCGGCGGGCAAGCTTCAGGGCTGCTTCGTTGGCTTCACCACCCGAAGAGCACAGGTACACCTTGTCGGCGAAGGTGCGCTCGACCAGCGTCCTGGCAAGCTTGAGCGCCGGCTCGTTGGTATAGATGTTGGAGAGGTGCCAGAGCTTTTCGCCCTGCTCCTTGAGCGCATTGACCAGCACCGGGTGGCAGTGGCCAAGCGAATTCACCGCAATGCCGCCGGCAAAATCGATGTACTCACGCCCCTGCTGATCCCACAGGCGACTGCCCTCGCCGCGCACCGGAATGATCTGCTGTGGCGCGTAGTTGGGCGTCATGTAGTGGTCGAAATCCTGCCGGGTCGGGGTCGTGCTCATGATCGATATCTCCAGTCGAGTCAGTCAATAGAGGCAGTATACGGGGCAAATGCCGCTGCCCGCTTTCAGCAATGTGACGGTAAGTTATGAAAAGCGGCACGTATTTCACGTTTATTTATAAATGGTTGCCAACGGTACGCGAAATAGACGCCGGACCTGCGCATTGGAATGTCTTCAGCTCAGGCGCTCTTCTCGCGGGGTCAGGCCAAAATGGTTGCGGTAGGCAGTCGAGAAGTGTGCCCCCGAGGAGAACCCTGTTGCCAGGGCGATATCACCCACCGCCCGGTCGCTCTCGCGCAGCTGTTGACGGGCCTTTTGCAGGCGCAGATTGAGGTAGTAGCGGCTGGGCACCGCCTGCAGGTATTTCTTGAACAGCCGCTCTAGCTGGCGGCGGGAAATCCCCAGGTGCTCGGAAAGCTCCAGCGTGGAAAGCGGCTCTTCAATGTTGGCTTCCATCAACATGACGGCGTCGACTAGGCTTTGCGGCGCATGGCCCAGACGATGGCGCAGCGGTACGTGCTGGGGCTCATCGGCCGGGCGGATGCGCTCGCACATGAAATGCTCGGATACCTGCTCCACCAGGTGGCCGCCTTGCTGCTGACGCACCAGGGTCAGCATCATGTCCATGGCCGCCGTACCGCCGGCGCAGGTCATGCGGTTACGGTCAATCTCGAACAACTGCTGCGACAGCGTGACCTGGGGATAGGCTTGGGCAAAGGTTGCAAAGCGCTCCCAGGGCAGAGTGGCCCGGTAGCCATCCAGCAAGCCGGCGCGCGCCAGCACTTCCGCGCCGCCGGCCAGCCCGCCCAATACGGTACGGTTTGACTGCTGGCGTAGCCACTCGACCAGCCTTGCAGGCAGCGCGTACGGTAATGGTGAGGGCGCGCAAACCAGCACTATATCCAGGCCCGGGGGCGAAGCCTCCAGTGCATAGTCGGTATTGCACGTCAACTGAGCGCTGCTTCGTACGGACTGTTCGTCGCTGTTGAGCGTGAACACCTGATACAGCAACTGGCCGCTTAGCTGATTGGCCATGAACAGCGGCTCTACCGCGCAGGCGTGAGAGAGCATGGAAAAGCCGGGCAGCAGCAATACGCCAATACGTTGACGCGTAAACGTGAAGGGGGAAGCAAAGCCGTGCTGCATGCCAGGACGCCATCGATAAATGAAGCTCTATCTTAACCAATCGCGCATCGTTGGACAGCGCCCGTTGACCCTGCCTGCAAAAACGCGTCGCGCTTTTTACTTGCAGACACGGTTTTTAGCGCCGGTTCAGGAACAGTTTCATTGACTGTTTCAAACACAATAAAAAGGGGCAAGACGAAAACGTCTTGCCCCGGCCCTTGGCACTCATCATGCCAAGCAGCGTTTCATGAAGCGCTTACTGCTGATGCGCTTCGGATAGCGTCATGTCGCCGTCCACTTCGGTGTAGTTGTCTTCGTTGTAATCATCAGAAGACTCTTCGATCTGGTCACTACCATAGGTGGTGTCGATCACCAGACGATCGTTATCATACTGCATGTCATTGAGCGGCAGTGCGATGTCGGTGGAACCAAAGCCCCAGATACCGCCAACTGAAATGATGGCATACAGCTCGCCGGAATCATTGTGCTTGGCGATGTGCTGGATATCACCGATCTCTTCGTCGTCCTGATTCACGACCGTGGTGCCTTCCAGATCGCTGACCTGCTGCGACATCAGGGTGTCATTGGCGTCGTTTCGACCATTCTGATCGTTACGATCATTCTGATCATTGCGGGCATTGTCGCTTTGCTCACGATCATCATCGTTCTGGTTGACGTCTACCTGGGCGTCATCGGCCTGCTCGACCTGCACGTCAGGCTGACCATTTTGCTCGACGGTGACGTTGGGCTCGGCGCGCTCGACCGTCACGTCCGGCTCCGGCTGCTCGATGGTGACTTCCGGCTCTGGCTGCTCGATGGTGACTTCCGGCTGATCCTGCTCGACGGTAATATCCGGCGACTCCTGCTCTACCTGTACTTCGGCAGGCTCCTGGTCTACCTGGACATCCATCGTGTCGTCATCGCCCCGCGCCTGGGTGTCGTTAGCGGTGCCTGACTGCTGTGTAGTTGCCTGGGTATCTTGCTGGTGCGTCATGCGGTCAGCATTGTCGGTATCGTTCTGGTTGTTGTCCTGCGCCATCAGGCCACCTGACATACCAGCACAAATCGCACCAATTGCAATAGCGAGTGTTGTCCGTTTCATTACATCTCTCCTTCAGTTGGCTTACTCTTTAAGAGCCTAGTAGACGTAAGCGGCGTAACGCAAAAAATTAGTTCATTCTTTTACGAAAATTATCTAATTATTTCACAACAGTTCATTAGCGCTGGAAAAAACGACCACTTTGCCCTGTTCGGGTATAAAAAAACGCCTTTACGATATTTCAGCCGCCAACGTGGCATTTGAAAGCGTAAAGGCGTCGAGTGGAGGGCAAGCTAGCGCTTGACCATCGCTTTAATCAATTAGGGTGATTGGCCAAATCCCCGACCAGCATATCGTTGTCGATCTGGCTGTAATTATCCTCGTTGTACTCCTCGGTGGCAGACTCGATTTCGTCACTGCCATAGGGGGTTTGCATCACGAGCTGGTCGTCCTCGAGCGCCATTTCCTGGATCGCCAGAGCCACGTCGGTGCTCCCAAAGCCCCAGAAGCCGCCAATGGATACCACCGCATAGAGATCACCGGAGTCGCTATGTTCGACAATACGATCCACATTGCCGATCTCGTCGCCGCTCTGATTGACCACGGTCATGCCTTCGACTTCGCTGATCTGCAGTGACATCAATCCGCCCTGGGTATCATTGGCAGCGATGCTGGGATCGGGCTCACGATTGTCCGGGTCGTCCATGGCTTCCGGTCGGCGACCCTGGTTGCCTTCCATTTGACCGTCGCTGTCGCCGGTAACCTCACCGTCGCCGGCTGTGTTCTCGTCGGTATCGGTATCGGTATCGTCGGAATCAGTGTTCGAGCCGGTGTTACCGCTTTGCGCATTACTACCGCTATCATCGTCTTCGGTGCTTGTCTGGCTTTGCGCACCCTGGGCGCCCTGAGCGCCAGCACCCGAAGTCTCTTGCTGCTCGGTCGAGCCGCCGGAGGTTGCCTGGTCGCCATTCTGCGATTGCTGCGCGAACGCATTTATCGACATGCCTGCGCAAATCGCTGTTATGGCAACCGCCAATGTAGTCCGTTTCATGGGGTATCTCCTTGGGTTGACCTACTCTACTGAAGCTAGTGAGCGAATGAGCGATACGCAATAAATTTTGCTTACGGGCTGTCAACGCAAGCTGGATACCAGGCAAAGTACTCGGGTCTTGGTCAGCAAGGCGGTCAGTCGGGGCTCACGACACCCTTGATGATGATCAATGCCACCAGGACAGCCAGCAAGGTCATCACGATGGGTATGAGCTTATGCAGCCCTTGGGAGGAGCGCCCGGCTTCGGGCTCAAGGTGGGAAGGCGTGTGGGGGCCTTTTTCGGGTAAACGCTGACCTAGAACATGCGCTTTCTTCTCTTCAGACGTCTTGCTTTCGTGCGTATCCATGACCATTCACCTCTTCAACGGGCGCCCGATGGGGCATCAAGGCGCCCGTCTGAAGTTGCGGGGTTGGCGTTAAAGCGTGACCACGTCGAAATCGACCTTCGGGTTCACGTCGGCATCGTAGTCCACGTCTTCACGCTCAAAGCCGAACAGTTTCAAGAATTCATGCTTGTAACCAGCATAGTCGGTAATCTCGAAAAGATTCTCGCTGGTGACGGCAGGCCAGAGATCCTGGCAGGCCTTTTGAATATCGTCACGCAGCTCCCAGTCGTCCAGGCGCACACGCCCTTTATCATCGAGCTCCATCGCGCTTTCGGCGTAAAGGCGCTCGCCAAAGAGGCGGTTCAATTGATCGATGGTGCCTTCGTGCACGCCCTGCTCTTTCATGATGCGATACACCATGGCGATGTAGAGCGGCATCACCGGAATCGCCGCACTTGCCTGAGTCACCACGGACTTGAGCACCGCCACGTTCGCCCCGCCACCGCTTTCGCTCAGGGTCTTGTCGATAGCGGATGCAGCGCGATCCAGATCTTCCTTGGCCTTGCCAAGCGCGCCGTGCCAGTAAATCGGCCAGGTGATCTCGGTACCGATATAGCTGAACGCCACGCTCCTGGCCCCCTTGGCCAGCACGCCGGCCTCGTCGAGCGCGCTCATCCAGAGCTCCCAGTCTTCGCCCCCCATCACGGTAATGGTGTCATCGATCTCGGCTTGGGTGGCGGGCTCGACTTCGGCTTCGATAATGGTGTCCTTGTTGGTATCGATGGCCGTGGCGCGGTAGGTTTCATTGATCGGCTTGAGGCTTGAGCGCTTGAGCTCGCCGGTGTCGGGCATCTTGCGCACCGGCGATGCCAGCGAGTAGATCACCAGATCCACCTCGCCCATGTCCTGCTTGATCAGCTCGATGGCCTTTTCCCGCGCCTCATGAGAGAAGGCGTCGCCATTGATGGACTTGCTGTAGAGACCTTCCTGCTTGGCAAACTTGTCGAAGGCGGCGCTGTTGTACCAGCCGGCGGTGCCGGTCTTTTGCTCGGTGCCCGGCTTTTCAAAGAAAACGCCTAGCGTATCGGCACCGTAACCAAACGCCGCGGTGATACGCGCCGCCAGGCCATAGCCGCTGGAAGCACCAATCACCAACACCTTTTTAGGCCCTTTGCTTTTATCCAAACCGCGAGCTCTGGTGGCTTCGATCTGCTCGAGCACGTTTTGCTCGCAACCCTTGGGGTGTGTGGTGGTACAAATGAAGCCGCGTACTTTGGGTTTGATAATCACGAAGGATCTCCTTATCGAAAATTGGCGTTCACCAGCGGACCGATCCGCTGCGTATGGGTTCATTCTACCATTTCAACCGGCGCTGTCCGCCCTTGAGCTTGCCTGCCAATCAGGTCAGGATACGCAGTGAACGCAATACGCCCCACAAGGCGGCCCAAAAGAGTGATGAAAGCTTGATGAACGCACAGCAACTAGTGGATGAGCGCGGCGATTTGTGGCTGGCGCTTGCTCCGTTATGGCTTGACCGCGAACCCAGTGAGCGCGAATACGCGCATATGATCGAGGTCATCGAGGAATACCGTTTGTCGCTCAAGGAGCTTGAGTGGATATTTCGCCTGGAGCTTGCCCCGGTGATGTCCCGTCACCAGCTCTCCATTGCCAGCGAGTGGCGCCAGTTCGACGATCATAAGCTGATGCAGCAACTGGTCTCTCACAATCTTCGCCTGACCGGCTGGCGTCGCAAGAGCTGGGCACTGTTTTCCGGCTTGACCACCATGATGGTTCGTCACCGCTGGGGGGCGCTCATGCACCGCCTGATGGTTGCCCGCGGCGATGCTCTGCCTTAAAGCTCCTTATCCAGTGCCGCTTCCAGCGCCTGCTTGAGCACCAGGCCGCGCTCTTTCGGGCCAAAGCGGGCGATGACCCGGCCATCTCGGCCCACCAGAAACTTGGTAAAGTTCCACTTGATCGCCTTGGTGCCCAGGAGCCCGGGCGCTTCGTGTTTCAGCGCCAC
This sequence comes from Vreelandella xerophytica, assembly GCF_968048975.1. The sequence continues at coordinate 2,673,160 of NZ_OZ309106.1, forward strand.
AAAAAGCGGATGCGCATCCACGCCGTTGACCCGTACCTTTTCCATCAGCGGGAAATGCACGCCAAAGCGCTGCTCGCCAAAGCGGCAGAAAGCCTCGGCACTCTCGGGGGATTGGCGGCCAAACTGGTTGCAGGGAAAGCCCAGCACGGTAAACCCCCGGTCGCGGTAACGCTTGTAAAGGCCCTCGAGCTCTTTTAGCTGCGGGGTGAAGCCGCACTGGCTTGCCACATTCACCACCAAAAGCACCTGCCCTTTCAGTGCGCGCAAGTTGAACGGCTCGCCTTGATGGGTATAGCAGTCCTGATCGTAAATGGTCATTACAACGCCCTTATGAAGTGTTATGGATAAGCGGGTCCAGACCTACACAAGCGGTCCGGCCATCACGCGACACGCCAGCGCAATCAGCAAGACGCCGGTTATCCGGTTCACCCAATGGGAGTGACGCTGAAGCCAGGGCAGTACGGACGAATGCGACAGCCCAAGCGCCACCAGCAGGTACCAGCCCCCGTCAATAATGACCGCCGTCGCGACGATGATCAGTTTCGCCCCGATGGCCATGTCCGGTGTCACGAACTGACTGAGCAGCGCAATGAAAAAGAGCATCAGCTTGGGATTGCCCAGTGCCACCAAAAGCCCCTCGCGGGCCGCTTGAGACCGGGTGGTGGCCATGTGTGCCGGCGAGAGCACACCGGCTCTACCCGCGCGCAGGGCCTTGATACCCAGCCACGCCAGATACGCCGCCCCCACCCAGGTGAGCCACTGAAACAGCGTCGGCTGACGGGCGATCAGCGCCCCCAGCCCCCAGACGGTCAGCAGCGCGTATACCCCGACGCCCACGGCGTGAGTCAGCGCAGCAGTCATCCCGGCAACCCGCCCGCCGCCCAGGGTATGGCGCAGAACAAGCGCAAGGCTCGGCCCCGGCGACATGGCCCCCATGGCGCAAATGGCGGCCAGCGACAGCCACAGAGAGAACGGCATTCTATCGTCCTTCTTGTTTTATCTTTCAGGGTGAGTAGATGTAAAGTGCGCCAGTCATGACCATATCAGACGGGCGCTTAAATAACGCTGTTAGCATGGTACGCTGTTGGGTAAAATTTTTCCTTTTTTGATGAACACAGCGCCTGACGTTCAGGCAGCTTCAGGTAACGAAAGGACGTTGACATGGGTAGGGCGTTTCAAAACCGTAAAGAATCGATGGCCAAGACGGCCGCAGCGAAAACGAAGGTCTACAGCAAGTACGGACGCGAAATCTACGTGACCGCCAAGGCAGGCGGCACCGACCCCAATGGCAATCTGGCGCTTCGCGGCTTGATGGAGCGCGCCAAGAAGGATCAAGTGCCCTCGCACGTGATCGACAAGGCGCTCGACAAGGCCAGCGGTGCCGGCGGTGAGGATTTCTCCACCGCGCGTTACGAAGGGTTCGGTCCCGGCAACGCCATGGTGATCGTCGACTGTCTGACCGATAACCCCAACCGCACCTTCGGGGACGTGCGCGGCTGCTTTACCAAGACCAAGAGCAAGATCGGCACGCCCGGCAGCGTCAGCCACATGTTCGACCACTGCGCGATCTTCGCTTTCAAGGGTCAGGACGAGGAAGCGGTGCTCGAAGCGTTGATGGAGGCCGATGTCGACGTGACCGACATCGAGCAGGAAGAAGAGCGCATCACCGTCTTTGCCCCGCACACCGACTACGCCAAGGCCAAGCAGGCGCTGCTCGACGCTTTCGGCGAACTCGATTTCGAAGCCGACGAGATCCAGTTTTTGCCCCAGACCACCACACCGGTGGAAGGCGACGATGTAGCCATGTTCGAGAAGTTTCTGGATATGCTCAACGAGCTCGACGACGTGCAAAACGTCTTCCATAGCGCCGAGCTGCCCGAACAGGACGCCTGACGCGCCGTCAACCGCGCGGCTTGCTCGGCGCCCCGATCACTTCGCCGCTGCTATCCAGCGCGGTATCCGGTGGCAGCAGCGCCGACTTCACCCCGGCCTTGCTCAGCACCTTCTTGCCTCTGACGGTAAGGTCGGTAATGAACAGAAACTGCTGACGCGGGTCGACCGGGTAGGCGCGAATGCGATAATGCGTGCCCCAGGGCTTCTCCTGGGCCACGATGATGATAGGGGCTTCGAACTTCAGGTAGGCGCTGGTGAGAGCTACATCCTTCAGCGCCTGGCGCACCCAGCCGGCTTCCGCCTCCACGTAGAGATAGAAGCTCGCCACGCACTGAAGCGTGGGCCCGCCATTGTTGGCGTTGTAGACCGGCGATTCCCACAGCTTCAGATGGGGCATGGCGACCAGGTCATCGTCCGGGGTCTGTATATGCACCGTACGCATGCCGACATGCTTTACCTCGCCGTAAGTATCCTCGATCTTGACCCAATCTCCGGGGCGGTAGGGAAGCTCCACCGCCGAGACGACGCCGGCAATCAGGCTGCTGACGTAATCTTTCAGTGCAAACCCCACCGCCAGGCCAATCGCGCCGAACAGCGTCACCATGTTACGAAGCGAAGGATCGATGACAATCGGCACTGTCAGCACGATTGCCGCGATCAGAATCAGCAGTCTTGAAAGCGGCACCAGAGCGAAGACGCGAAAACGCAGCTGACCGTGAAGCCGGTTGGCCAGCCAGTTGAGGCCGCGCTGGCTCAAGACGATCAAGAGAACCGTTGCCAGCAGGATGGCCGTGACGGTCATCACCGCCGGGGTGTCGATATCGTTGAATAACTCGGCGTACTGTTTAGGCTCGTCCATGATGCTCTCTTGGATACTCTGCTCACTGACCCGTTATAGCGGGTCTACCAGATAGTTGCGCGAGACCAGGAGCTCCCGGACGCTGGCATAGCTCAAGGGCGCCACCTGCCAGCGGCTCTGATGTTCGCTCACCACGCCCAGGCGGGTAAGTGCCAATCGGGCGTTGAGCGTCTCATGTCGGGAAAACGGCAGCACCTCGGCCAGGGCACTGTCACTCAAACCGCCGTGAAGCAGCAGCGCGTGAAGCGCCAGGATCGCCACATCGCCGGTATCGTTGGTGAGTTCGGCCTCGTCCAGGGCGTCGATCAGCCAGAGCTCGCCATCGCGCCCGCTTTCTTGGGCCGGCTCGCGCAGCCGCTCGCGCCAGTAGTACCATGCCACCCCCAGGTGGCCCCGGCAGTAGGCTGCCAGGTACTGAAGTTCGTTTTGCGCGTTGCGCTTGTCGCGCTTGCCGTCCATCACCGGCTTGCCGGTACGCGTACTGTAGACGGTCAACGCGTCTTTGCCCTGACCGATGAAGTAGGCCGCCAACTGCTCCCCTTCCACGCCTTGAAGCGTCAAGGTGGGTACGCTCTCCAGCCCGACCACGTGCTTCAAGTAGGCGTAAGCCCAGCTATCGCAACCGATAACGCCACACCCCAGTCGTCCGGCCAGCGCGCTTTCCAGAAACACGCGCACGCCCTGTATACCCTGGCTGTTGCGTAAATAGCAGCGTTCAAGGGCAGGCAGTGCCCAACGGGGGGTATCGTCGAACTGCGCGATCCAGGTAGTGTCGTCGTTCAATAGCGCATCACCTTCCGGCGGGGTGGACGGCGTCAAACGATGCGCCTTGGCCCAGTGAGCGATAATGTCCTCATGCCCCCCAAAGGGAGGGGTGATAAAGAACACCACCGGCTCGTGCGCAAATTCGCGGGCGATCACCTCGTCTAGCGCGCCTGCGGCCCTGGCCCAGTCGATGGAGGGCACCAGATGTGCCAGACGCGTTTCAGGGAGCTTGCGAAGTTTCTCTTCTTCGATGGCCTGACGCTCGGCGGCGCGCTTGCCGGTCAACCAGGTCTTGATGGCGCGCAGATAGCGCTGCTGCCTCGAACGCTGGGTCTTCTCCGGTGTGGAAAACGTCTCGAGCTTGACGACTTCCCATAACGAAGGGGCGGCTTTTTCCGAGCGCTTTGCCATGCAGTTTCTCAAGTGACTGTATCTAAAGCCAAGCTTAGCATGGCCTGGATGTCACAACTGGCTTTGTCGAACTTAACGCCCAGGAAAGAGTCAATGATCAGGCATGACTGCTTTATAAAAAGCCCACCAACGCAGCAATCACTATTGGTCTAGAGAAAGACGCCACGCAAGCACGGGCGATTGCCAAGGTAGATGCTAAACGGGAGGTCGCAATGAGTGTTGTTCCGGTCAACGAAATAGAACTGCACGACAAGCTGAGCAAATGTATCGCAGGCGAACGGGTGCTGATCGACCACGAAGGCAATCGATTCAGCGCGCGTATTCAGCATGCCGGTAGTCAAGGCGTCAAGGTGATTCCTGAAGCGCTTATGCAAAATACCACGGGTGACCCTGGCGATATCGAAGGTGTGACCCTCCCCTACCAGGATGTATGGGAGCTCGAGGTCAAGGGTGTCGTGTATAGCCGCATCAGCGAGCCAGGCGAACGCCGCGCCTGACCCTCTCGCTGCACGCCGTCACGGCGTGCAGCTGTTTTCAGAAAGCCTTGCATCCGCTAGAGGCCTTGCAAACCGCTGGAGCCTCAAGCACGCTTCAGCGCTAGAACGTCAGGCAGATCTTGCCAAAGTGCTTGCCCGACTCCTGATGGCGAAACGCATCGGCGATCTCTTCAAGGCCGAACTCGCGATCGATGATCGGGCGCATGTTCGAGGCCTCGATGGCCCGAATCATCTCTACCTGGTCCCGACGGCTTCCCACGATCAAGCCTTTCAGGGTCGCCTGCTTGGCCATCAGCTTGGCGGTAGGAATATCGCCTTCGCGGCCGGTCAGAATGCCGATCAACGCCAGGTGCCCGCCAATCTTGACGGCATCGATGGATTGCGGCAGCGTTTTCGGCCCGCCGACTTCGACGATGTGATCCACCCCTTCTCCGTCAGTCAACGCACTTACCGCCTTGCCCCAGTCCGGCGTTTCCTTGTAGTTGATGGTATGTTCCGCGCCCATTTCGCGCAGATGCGCCAGCTTGTCGTTGGATGACGAAGTGGCAATCACTCGAGCGCCCATCATCTTGGCGAACTGCAGGGCAAAAATGGAAACCCCGCCGGTGCCCAGCACCAGAACCGTGTCGCCGGCCTTGATGTTGCCATCGACGACCAATGCCCGCCAGGCGGTCAGCCCTGCCGTGGTCAACGTGGCGGATTCGGCATGGCTATAGCCCTTGGGCTGATGGGTAAACCAGTTGGTCGAGCGAACCACGTGCTCGCGGGCGTAGCCATCGACGCCGTCACCAGGGGTGGTACGAAAATCACCCACCCGCGCCGGGCCTTCCAGCCAGGTGGGGAAGAACGTGGAAACCACGTGATCGCCAACGGCAAACTCTTCCACGCCGTCCCCGATCGCCTCGACGATCCCCGCCCCGTCGGACATGGGAATACGTCCATCGTCGGTGGGAATCATGCCGGCAACTACCGCATAGTCGTGAAAATTGAGCGAGCTTGCGTGAAGGCGTACCTTGATCTCGCCAGGACCGGGCTCGCCCGGGGACTGGGAGGTTTGAACCTGCAATTGATCGAGCCCGCCGGGCGCTTTGAGGGTAACGGTGCGTGAGTCGCTCATGAAAATACTCCCTGTAGATCGACTTAGGTATGCGTCAAGTTAGCAGACGAATCACTGTCTGACACGTCCAGCCCCAGAAAGCCGCCGGACTGGCGCTGCCACAGGTTGGCATAGATGCCGCCGAGCTCGATCAGTTCCTGATGAGTGCCGCTTTCGACGATTTCACCACCGTCCACCACGATCAACCGGTCGAGCATGGCGATGGTTGACAGTCGGTGAGCGATGGCGATGACCGTCTTGCCCTCCATCAGTGCGTCGAGTTGCTCCTGGATGGCGGCTTCCACTTCGGAATCCAGCGCCGATGTCGCCTCGTCCAGCACCAGGATCGGCGCATTTTTCAAAAGCACTCGGGCAATGGCGATACGCTGGCGCTGACCGCCGGAAAGCTTGACGCCCCGCTCGCCCACGTGGGCATCGAGCCCGCGCCGACCCTGTGGATCGACCAGATCCTTCAAAAACGACTCCGCGTGGGCGCGGCATACGGCCTGCCAGACGTCTTCGTCGCTTGCGTGCGGGCTGCCGTAACGAATGTTGTCTCTGAGCGAGCGGTGCAACAGCGAGGTGTCCTGGGTCACCATGCCGATCTGGTGACGAAGCGAGGTCTGGGTGACCTCACTGATATTCTGCCCGTCGATACGGATACGCCCGCCCTGCAGGTCGTAAAACCGCAGCAGCAGGTTGGCAAGCGTCGACTTGCCGGCTCCCGAGCGGCCGATCAGGCCGATTTTCTCACCGGACTTGATGGTCAGGTCAAGTCCGTTGAACACGGTCTTGTGCTCGCCCTGGGCCTGGGCGTAATGAAAAGTGAGCCCCTCAAAAGCGATCTCGCCGCGGGGCACTTCAAGCGCCGGCGCATTCGGCACATCCTTGATGCTCGGCGCCTGGGCGATGGTATTCATGCCATCCTGTACGGTGCCGATGTTCTCGAAAAGCCCGGCCACCTCCCAGAGGATCCAGTCGGACATGAAACGAATACGCATCACCAGCGCAATGGCAATCGCCAGGACGCCCAGCGAAATCGCCTCCAGGTACCAGGCGCTGATCGCCATGCCGGCAATGCCCACCAAAAGCAGCGTGTTCAAGAACGTCAGGCTCACGCTCATCACCGTTACCAGACGCATCTGGCGATGCACCGTTACCAGAAAGCCTTCCATGGCGTCCTTGGCATAGCGCTGCTCGCGGTGAGTATCGGCAAAGAGCTTGATGGTTTGAATGTTGCTGTAACTATCCACCACACGTCCGGTCATTTCGGCGCGAGCGTCCGCCTGGGCCATGGACACATCGCGAAGCCGCGGCACAAAATAACGCATGATGCCCAGATAACCGACCAGCCATAGCCCCAGGGGCAGCAGCAGCCAGGGGTCGGCGCGGCCCAGCAAAAAGGCCGCGCCGGTAAAGTAGACCAGCGCGTAGACCATCAGGTCCATCACCTTGGTGACGGTTTCGCGAATGGCAAGCGACGTCTGCATGACCTTTTGCGACACGCGCCCGGCGAACTCGTCCTGATAGAACGCCAGGCTCTGGCTGAGCATATGACGATGCGAGAGCCAGCGGCCGATCATCGGATAGTTGCCGAAAATGCTTTGATGGGTAACCAGCGACTGCAGAAGCACCAGAAGCGGCAGCCCCACGATGACCAGCAGCCCGACCCCGGCAAGCCAGAGACCGTTTTCCTGCCAGAACCCCGTCCGCTCGACGTTGCCCAGCCAGTCCACCAGCTCGCCCATATAGCTGAAAAAGAACACCTCCGCCGCGGACACCGCGCCGGTGACCAGCGACATGAGCACCAAAAGCGGCCAGATGGGCCGGGAAAAATGCCAGATAAACGGAAAAAGCCCCCGAGGCGGGGTTTCCACCTCACCTTCCGGGTAGGGATCCACGCGCGTTTCAAAATAGTTGAATAGCGGTTTCAGCAAGCGTGCGAACATGGAAAGTCCTTGAAGCCCATGGTAGAAAGCATTGATTGGCAGCCAGCCGGGCCGAGTGTGGCGACGCGGCAAAACGGGCCGGGCAAGCCCCGACCATGCCTCGTTTCGCCCACGTGCTTTGCAAGGCCACACCGGGCTCTCGTCAAGGGCGAAGCGTTAGTCAGCCTGGCCCACCCGGGCGCCTGAAAGGGTTAGTAGGGATAGCCGTCGTCATCTTCATCGCGCAGACGCGCCTGACGCTCAGCCTCTTCTTCCTTGGCATCATCAATGACGTCCATCAGTTCGTCCACGTTGGCACTGTGGGTATCAAACTCGAAATGGCCGGTCAGCTGGCTATCCGGGTTCAGCTTGCCCGCCTCATAAAGCGCCCACATCTCCTTGCCATAATGGGTCTCCAAAAGTGCCGGGGCGTAGCGGCCGAAGTAGGCGCGCATATTGTTCACATCGCGCTCGAGCATGGCGGCGGCGCTGTTGTTGCCGGCAGCGTCCACCGCCTGGGGCAGGTCGATGATCACCGGGCCTTCACCATCCACCAGCACGTTGAATTCGGAAAGGTCCCCGTGAACGAGTCCGGCGCACAGCATACGCACCACATCCTGAATCACCTTGGCGTGATAGCGAAGCGCCTGCTCCTCGGTAAGGGTGACATCGCCCAGCCGCGGGGCAACATCGCCTTCGGCGTCGGTAATCATCTCCATCAGCAGCACGCCGTCGACAAAACCGTAGGGCTTTGGCACGCGCACCCCGGCCCCGGCCAGGCGGTAAAGGGCATCCACTTCGGCAGAGAGCCAAGCCTGCTCCTGCTCTTTCTGGCCGTAACGGGTCTTTTTCGCCATGGCCCGGGCGCGACGGCTGTTACGCTCCTTGCGCCCTTCCTGGTACTGAACGGCCTGCTTGAAACTGCGCTGCTTGGCCTCTTTGAATACCTTCGCGCAGCGTTTTTCGCCCCCGGCATGGACCACATACACCTGGGCCTCCTTACCACTCATCAACTGCATCAACACGTCGTCAACGAGACCGTCATCCACCAAGGGCTGTAATCGTTTGGGTATCTTCATAGCTTGCGGCGGTCACTCCTGATCGGGAATGCGTTAGTCGTGAATAGGTTGGTTATGAATGCGTCAGTAACGAATATGGCGAACACGAAACGCGCGGCCCTTGAGTCTGTCGCGCTCGAGCTTGGCCAAGGCCTTGTTCACCACGCTCTGCTCTACGGCGACATAGGCGCTTCGCGCTTGCACCTTGATCTTGCCCACCTGATCGCCGCGAATGCCACCCTCGCTGGTGAGTGCGCCCAGGATATCTCCCGGGCGCAGCTTGTCCTTTTTGCCCCCTCCCAGTTGAAGGGTCGCCATGGAAGGCTTGAAGGGCGTACGCCCGGTTGGCCTGGGTAGTGGTCTGGTTTCAAGCACTTCTCCCAGATGCTCGCCAAGACGTTCCAGCCGGTAGTGTTCTTCCGGAGCTACCAGGGTGGCGGCAATCCCGCGTTCACCGGCCCGGCCGGTACGCCCTATGCGGTGGACGTGCACATCCTGCTCACGAGCAATCTGGTAGTTGAACACGGCGTCGAGCTTGGCAATATCAAGCCCTCGGGCAGCCACGTCCGTGGCCACCAGAATCGACACGCTCTGGTTGGCGAAAAGAATCAAGAGCCGGTCGCGGTCCTTCTGCTCCAGGTCGCCGTGAAGTGCCACCGCGCTAAAGCCCTGCGCATTCAAGTACTCGGCCACCTGATCGGTCTCGCGCTTGGTATTGCAAAACACCACGCTGGTAACGGGCCGGTAGCTCAAAAGCAGATCCACCAGGCCCTCCATGCGCGCCTTTTCACCGGCCACGGTGAAATAATACTGTTCGATGGTGGTCTCATCGTGGGTATCGCTCACCGATACGGTCACATGGTTGTGCATGACCCCACGGGTCATCGTGGCCAACTCGTCAGAGGCGTGCTCGTCCGGGAAGGTGGCGCTGAACAGCAGTGTCTGGCGCGTATCCGGGGTGGCGCGAATGATCTTCTCGATGGCGGGCCTGAAACCCATATCGAGCATTCGATCCGCTTCATCGAGCACCAGCGTTGCCAGCGCATCGAGGTTCAGCGTGCCCTTGCGCAGATGCTCCTCGATGCGCCCGGGCGTACCCACCACGATGTGCGCACCGTGTTCAAGCGAGCCCAGCTGAGGGCCAAACGGGGCCCCGCCGCAAAGGGTGAGCACTTTCACGTTGGGAAGAGTACGCGCCAGCCGACGAAGCGCCTCGGCTACCTGGTCGGCGAGCTCTCGGGTGGGGCATAGCACCAGGCCCTGGACATCAAAGCATTCCAGCTTGAGCCTGGCCAGAAGCGACAGGCCAAACGCCGCCGTCTTGCCCGAGCCCGTTCTTGCCTGGGCAAGCACGTCGCGACCTTCCAGCATGGGCGGCAAGCTTTGCGCCTGAATCGGTGTCATCTCAAGGTAGTCAAGAGATGCCAGGTTATCGACAAGAGCTAGGGGCAGCGCCAAAGAGGCAAAAGAAGTATCGGCCACGAAAGTTTCCTGAACGGGGCGCAAGCACCCGGATAATGAAGGCCCTTACGCTAATACGCTTGAGAAGGCACCATACCAGAAAGCCGCCTCTTTTGCCTTGCTCCCTAGACGGCGAGTGTCGCAAAGCGCGCCTGGCAGAGCATGGACAGATCCTCCGGGGCCAGGGCGATTTCAAGCCCGCGCCGCCCGGCGCTGACGTAAATGGTGGCAAAGCGCTGTGCGGACGCATCGATAAAGCTTGCCAACCGCCTTTTCTGGCCCAGAGGGCTGACCCCGCCCAGCACGTAGCCGGTAGTACGCTCTACCGCTTCAGGGCTTGCCATGGCCGCTTTCTTGGCCCCGGCCGCTTTCGCTATCTGTTTCAACCCCAATTGATGAGTAACAGGCACCGCCGCCACGGCCAGCGTCTTGCCATCGAGCTCCACCACCAGGGTCTTGAACACCTGCGCGGGGTCGATGCAAAGCTTCTCCGCGGCTTCGAGCCCGTAAGAGGCAGCCCCGCTTTCATGGGCGTACTCATGAATGGTGAAATCGATACCTGCTTTTTTGGCGGCATTAATCGCTGGCGTCATGGTGGCCTCTTTTGATGCTTGGCGTTCGTGTCGTGCATGTTCAACAACCTCCAGGACGCCCTTTCTGGCGCAATGGGGTCGGGATGCTAGACTTCAGCAAAGCGTTATACAGAAGATGACTGAACAAGACCAAGCAAAGGAGTCTGTGATGCCGGCAAAATCGAAAGCCCAGCAAAAAGCCGCAGGCGCGGCGCTCTCGGCCAAGCGCGGTGACACCAAGCCCAGCGAACTGGTCGATGCCTCCAAGCAGATGTACGACAGCATGAGCGAAAAAGAGCTCGAGGACTTCGCCAGCACCGAGCGTAAGGGCAAACCCGAAAAGAAGGACGATTGATACAGAAAAGCTAGACCCTGCTGACCAGAGTCCATCGGCAGAACCTAGCGGCAGGGCACGACTTTACGCAGCGTATCCTTCGCCCACAGGTTCTGGCCATCCGGCGTGCGGCCCTGCTCGTTCCAGCGTTCGGACGTTTCCAGGCAGTACGAGCCCATGTCTTCGGTGCGCGGGTCGGCACTGGACGGGCGTTCGCCACCAACGCGCATGACATCCGGATTACTGGATGTATAACGTGGGGCAACGGTGGTGCTTGCGCAGCCAGCCACCAAAAGCGTGGCGAGCAGCGCGGGCAAACAGCGGCTCAAAAGCATGTTTTAAAACCCTCAAATATCCCGATACGATTATCGGTAGGGCTAGATACCACTGCCATGCCAGAGCGTCAATATTTTTTATTACCGCTCAGGTGACCAGGGTAATACTGGTGACCGGGCGCAGCTGGCGGTGGCGGCAATGGCGGGTCACGCTGTCCACGATGGCCTCGGCGTCGTCGATCTGCGCCTTGTCCAGCTGGATATCGACCATCAGGAAACCGCCTACCTGCGCCAGACGCACATCGCTATCGGCAATATCGAAATCCGCGACATTATTGACCAGCTCGCGACGCATGCTGCCCCCGGGGGCGCCAAACATCAGCTCCTTGAGCGCGCCGCGAACCATCTTCACCGGCATGGGCATGAAGTAGGCGACAATCACCAGGACCATGACCGGGTCGGCAAAGCGAGCGTAGGGAGCAAGCGGTGTGAAGGTGAGCCCCAGGGTCAGTAGAAAGCCGAGCAGCACCGCGGCGCTGAGCCAGGTATCCATCTGCCACTGCTTGAGCTCGGCGGCGATGAGCGATGAGTGGCGCCCGCGCGCATAGCGGGCCAGCTGCCACCAGGTAAGAAGACACCCCGCCACGTTGACCAGACCAAAAAGCAGCGCCAGGTCCAGCGCCACCATGCGCCCGCCCTGGTACAGGCTCCAGAGCGCCGATACCAGCGAGAAAAGACATACCAGCGCAATCACCACGCCCTTGAGCAGTACCGCCAGCGGCTCGACGGTCAACCGGCCAAAGGGATAGTGCTCATCGGCGGGCTTCAGCGCGTGATCGAGTGCCACCAGTGAAAGCGATGCCAGCACGAGACTCAACAGCGAGTAACCGCTGTCGAACAAGATGGTGATGGAGCCGGAGGCTAACCCGATGGCGAGGCCCGTGAAGGCAAAAAGCAAGGCGGAGAGCGCCGAAAATCTGAGCGCACGGCGCTCGTTTGTGGACGAAGACACGCTGAATACTTCCTGTAAGGGGTGGAAACTGGGCCATAATAGAGAGCGGCCTCCCACTCTCCCAATCGCTCAGTGCCAAACAATTTGGCGCTCACAAGGTTTTTCATGCGTATCGAACAGATCGAAGCGTTTGTCGATGTCACCGAGCAGCACTCCTTCGCCGCCGCTGCTCGCCATACCGGGGTCAAGCGCAGCACCCTCAGCGCCATGGTCAGCGCGCTGGAAGATCACCTGGGCGTGGCGCTTTTCGAGCGTTCCGGCAACAGTCTGCTGTTGACCCCCATGGGCGAGAGCATCTTGCCTGACTGCCACCGCTTGATCACCAGCGCCCGGCGTATCAACAAGTACTGCCAGCAGCACACCCAAGGGGTAGAGAGCCAGCTCTGCATTGCCCGCGATGACGCCTTACCGGAAGCTTTCTGGAATCAGGCCATGCACGACCTGAAACAGCGCTACCCGCTGACGGCCATCTCGGTCTACCTGCTGCCCCCTCAGGAGCACCCCCACTTCGTACAGCGCCAGACCGTCGACATTGCCTTCGGGCTCTACGCCGCGGAAGGCGCCATGCTCAATGCCACCAGCCTGGCGCCCATCAGCATGTGTCTGGTCGCCGCGCCGCTTCACCCACTGAGCCGCCTGCCCAGCGTATCCAAGGACGACCTGGCCCAGTATACCCAGGTCTGCCTGACGTACGATCAGGGCGACCGACTGGTGAGCGAGGCGCTGTTTTCGACCAACTACCTGGGACTGACCATGTTCGAGGTGATTCGCGACGCCGCCATTCAGGGTACCGGGTGGGCTCTGCTGCCCACCCCCCTGGTGAGTGAAGCACTGACCAGCGCCACACTTTGCCGTCTGCCCCATGAGCTCTCCTTGGAGCGTTATCGCTACCGCGCGCTGGAGAGTGACAACCTGGGCCAGGTGGGCACGGTGTTGCTGAACAAGGTCACCCGCTACCTGGCCGCCAAGGCGTAAAACCCGTTACTCGATAAAGGCCGGGAAGCCGCTCGACTTCAGGCATGGTCGTCTTGCAATCGGTGGCGACGGTGTGCGTTGAAAATAGGCGTGGCAAAAAGTCTCGATGCCTTCCACGCTATAAAAAACCTCAAAGGAGCAAAAGGACACGCTAGAGCGTAAACACAGGCAGTGTCATCCATGCGTAAAAAAGCCCTGCCAGTGTCGATGTTGCCGTCCACCCAGGAGCGACTTCCAAGATGGTCAAACTCGATAAGAAAGCCAAACGGCTCTATGTTCTCGACACCAACGTCCTGATTCACGACCCCGCCGCCCTTTATCATTTCGAAGAGCACGATGTGGTCATCCCCATGACCGTTCTCGAAGAGCTGGACAAGCATAAAAACGGTATTCGCGAAATCGCCCGCACGGCCCGCCAGATCAGCCGCACGCTCTCGGATCTCACCAGCCAGGTCACGTTCAAAGAGGTTCAGGATGGCGTGCCGATACCTCGCCTTTCCGGCGAAAGCGGGCGGCTGCACTTTCTATGCTACAGCGACCTGAAGCTGTTGAACGAAGTCAGCGACTCCCCGGACAACCGCATCCTGGCCGAAACCTGTCGACTGCGGGAGGAGCGTCCTGATGCCTCGGTCATTCTGATCACCAAGGACATCAACCTGCGCATCAAGGCCGCCGCCCTGAAGGTGCCGGTGGAGGACTACCACAACGACCGCGCCTTCTCGGACAGCGACGCCATGATCGAGGGCGCCAGCGTCTATGAACATGCCAGCATCGAAGGCGCTTCCCTGTGGGAGACGCTGAATGTCGACGTCAACGTCGAGCGTGCAGGCCAGCACACCTTTTACCACCTGAAAGGCGACATGCCCGCGAACTGGCACGTGGGCATGCTGGTGTCCGATAGCGAGAACGGCGCCGACTTCGAAGCCATCGTGCGCAAGCTTGATCCCCAGAATGCCACGCTTCAGCTCTTGATCAACTACCGTCATCACAGCGGGGTCTGGGGCGTGCATGCCCATGACAGCCGACAGAACTTTACCCTGAATCTGCTGATGGACCCGGAGATCGACCTGGTCACCGTTGCCGGCAACGCCGGTACCGGAAAAACCTACATGACGCTCGCCGCAGCGTTCCAGCAAACCCTGGACAGCAAGCGGTTCGAGCGCATCGTATTTACCCGGGCGCCGATTCCCATGGGCGAGGATATCGGCTTTCTACCGGGCACCGAAGAGGAAAAGATGTCCCCCTGGATGGGCGCTTTCCACGACAACATGGACAACCTGCTGCGTAATGACGACGGCGAGTCGAGCTGGGATAACGGCGCCACCCGCCAGCTGATTGGCTCACGAGTGCAGATCCGCTCCCCGGGTTTCATGCGCGGACGTACCCTCAACGACACCTTTTTGATAATCGACGAGGCACAGAATTTCACTCCCAAGCAGCTGAAATCCCTGGTCACCCGGGCTGGACGCAACACCAAGATCGTCTGCCTGGGCAACGTCGGCCAGATCGACACTCCCTATCTGACCGCCAACACCTGCGGCATGGCCGCCGTGGTCGAACGCTTCAGAGACTGGCCCCATGCCGGACATATCACCTTGAAAAGCGTCGAGCGCTCGCGCCTGGCGCTCGCCGCCGAAGAACTCCTGTAGCGCGAATCCTTTCCCCTGACGCAAAAGCGCCGCCCGAAACTGGCGGCGCGTTGACAAGGGGAGCGGCTTTTTTCAAGCGCTATTGGCGGGTATCGCTATCCTGGGTGTCCTCCAGTGGATTGGTGACGCCTATCGTATCCGCGGCAAACGCTTCGCGCTCCCCCAGAGGGCGCGGGCGCCCCACCGTCGTGTCATTGCAGGTCTGGCGTTCTAGCTCGCAGTTAAGCTCGGCGCCGAACAACACGATAAAGGCCGAGAGCCAGAACCACATCATCAGGGCCACCACCGCCCCCAGCGAGCCATAGAGTTCACTGAAGGTAGTGAAATGGCGCACATAAAGAGACAGGATTCCCGAACCCAGCAGCCACATGGCGGTGGCAAACAGCGTACCGTAATTGATCCACTCCCAGCGTGGCTTACGCCGGTACGGGGCGAAACGGTAAAGCGCCGAGATCAGAAAACTCATCAAGATCAATAGCGCGGGCCAGCGCAGCCACTTGATGATCTGGTCCAGCGGCGACTCGATGGTGAGCGAGTCCACCCCCATGGGGATCAGTGCGATGAAACCCAACGACACCAGCGTCATCACGATCAGTCCGAAGGTCAGCGCGGTCAGCAGCACCGTGCGGTGCAGGAACGGACGTTTCTCGCTTTCGCCGTATACCACGTTAAGTCCTACTACCAGCACGGCCACTCCCTTGGACGCGATGAACATGGCAATCCCCAGCCCGATCATCGCGGCCATGAAATTGCCCGACTCGGTGTTCTCGATCACCTGTTCGGCCTGCTGGTCGATCAAGCTCGCTGCATCCGGCGGCATGAACCGGCTGATTTCAAAAAGCTGCTGGCCCGCCTCCATTGGATCGAACATCAGCCCCCAAAGCGAAATGACCGCGGCAATGGTAGGAAAAAGCGCCAAAAGCGCATAAAAGGCCACACCTGCTGCCAGCATGGTCAGGCGGTTTCGCCGGGCCGCGCGCACTACCCGCCAGCCCACATCCACCAAACCCGGCGTGGGAATATCGCCGGGCGCATGGGCACCTCGGCCTCGGGATTTTCTTTCATGGCTTGCTTGGCTCATCCCAGGCCCTCCCAGATCAGTAAAAGTGCCAGCAGTATGGCAAAGGCCATCATCAAACCGCTGCCGTGACGGCGCAACCACGCCTCGCCTTCAAGCGTTTTGGTCAACTGTGTCATAACCCGGTATTCAAGTGCGAGCGAACGTTCAACGCTTGCGTGCTTCACCCGTTTCGCCCAGGCGGCCATGGCCTGACAAAGCGCCACACCTTTCAGGGCCGCCACCCGGTAGGCCCACCATACATCCCCCGCCGGCAGCGGCTTCACGTGGAATGCTCGAGCAATCCAGATGCCCGCCGCCACCAGCAAAATCCCGGCCGGCAGGGGCCAGACAAGCTCGACAAGCGACTTGACCGAAGGTACATGCACACTGCCTTCCGGCAGCGGCAGCCACCACGGCACGCCGAGCGCGGCGACGATGGCGAACGCCCAGGCGCCCACCTGAAAAGCGTCGCTTCCTCCCGCGCTTCGCTGCTGCCACTGACGCCACAGACACGCACCGATCAGTGCCGCAGTACCTACCGCTGCCAAGGTCAGCAGCAAGATCACCTGAGCATGATGCATCTCTTCCAGGGCATGTTTCACACTGTACTTGCTGATGAGCCCTGCGCCGAAAGCCCCGGTCAGCGACAGTCCCGGCAAAGCCAGCACGATCCATAAAAGCGTGGGGGAAACACGCGGCATATGCTCGCTGATGCTGCTGCCCATGAAAAGCGCCCCCTTGGCCAGGGCATGGTGGCCGGCAAACAGCATGATCCCCGGCAAAAGCAGAGGCCATACCTCGGGGTTGACCAGGCCCATCGCCACCAGAGCGGTCAGCATCCCCATCTGGCTGATGCTTGAATACGCGAGTACCGCCTTGGGATGTTGCTGTCCCACGCCATAAAGCGCGGCCCCGAAGGCGGCCGCAAACCCTGCAACAAGCATTACCCGACCCAGCGTCACAAGCTCGGGTGTGGCCTCGGCGCCTAGCGGCAAGAAACTGATCCAGCCCAGAAGCCCCGCCTTGATCATCGCCCCGCTGAGTACCGCACTTGCCGGCGCTGGTGCCACCGGGTGCGCCAATGGAAGCCACGCATGAAGGCCCACGATACCCGCCTTCACGCCAAAGCCGAGCCATAATAAAAGAGCCATCCAGACACCCAGGGGCGAGGAGTGAATGCCCTCGCGCACGCCCGTCAGGGTCTGCGTATCCGCCGCGCCCGCCGCCCATAGCAGCCCCGCCAGTATCAATCCCTCGCCGATCACGGCCAACACCATGTAAGCGCTCGCCCCGCGCCTGGCCTCGGGGTCCTGGTTATGCAGCACCAGGGCATAGGCGGCAAAGGTCATCAGGGCAAAGCCCAGGTAGAAGCTGGCGATATCCTGGGAGACGATCAACAGCGCGTTACCTAGAAATGTCAGCGGCCAGAAAAACGTGAAACGCAGCAGTCGATAGGCTTCGTCCGCGCCGCCCTGCTGGGCGCGAGCCTGCTCCTTCTTGAAGTAGCCCCGGGCATGAATCGCCGCCAGGCTCCACAAGAGTGCGGTAAACCCGAGCCAGGCGCGGCTTAGCGCGTTGAGTTCCCAATCCCCCCCTAGCATCCAGGCAGACCAGCTCCACTGGGCCTCTCCGACAAACGCCAACGCCAGCGCAGGCCAGGAAGCACTGAGCCACCAGAGGCTGAAGTTTCGCCGCCTTTTGGCAGACACGCCAAACGCCTGCCCGATGACACCGAGGGCCACGCACAGCGGCCAGAGAAGAGTGACAAGAAATAGCGCTGTCATGGCCAGTACTCCCCGATGGCAACCCGGGTGGCCCAATCCAGCGGGCTGAAGGGGAGCCCTGCCAGAAGCCCCGCCCCCACGCTTGCCACCGCGGTCAATACCGTCGGCCATAACAGCCAGCCGTGGGTTTCCAGCCGCCCCAGGCGCTGTTCGTCGGGCCACTGACCCACGCCGTGAGCAGGCCCTTGGCAAAACCACAGCCGGTAGACGATCGGCAGAAAGTAAAGCGAGTTCAAGACACTGCTTGCCGCCAGTACCGCCACCACCCAGAGCATCTGAGCCTCGATGGCACCGATACCCAGGTACCACTTGGTAATGAACCCGGCGGTGGGCGGCAGGCCAATCATGCCCAGGGCGCCAATGGTGAAGGCGATACTGGTAAGCGGCATGCGCTTGCCGGCGCCGTCCATCTCATCGATGCGGTGAATCCCCAGCTCCTCGGCGTAGATGCCCGCGCAGAAAAACAGGGTCACCTTCATCAACCCCTGGTGAAGCAGGTGCGCCAGCGCACCGATGGTACCGAAGGGGCCGAACAGGCTGACCCCCAGCACGACGTAAGAAACCTGGCTGATGGTGGAAAACGCCAGACGCGGCTTGAGCTCGGCCTGGGTAAGCGCGCGCAATGAGCCGTAAATGATGGTGATGGAGGCCGCGATGGCAAGTGCCGTGGTCACGCCAAGCTCCACGCTCAGCTCGATGCCGTAAAGATCATAGATGATACGTAGAATGCCAAACGCCCCGGCCTTGACCACAGCCACGGCGTGGAGCAGCGCGCTGACCGGCGCGGGAGCCACCATGGCCCGAGGCAGCCAGCCGTGCAGTGGCACCATTGCCGCCTTGACCGACAAGCCCCCCACCAGCAAGGCAAAGATAACGGTCAAGAGCAGGCGATGATCGTCAAGGTAGCGCTCGAGGCCCTGGGCGGAGGCAAAGGATTGATCGCCGGTCAGGCTGTACAGCAACACGACACCCAGTAGCAGCACGACCCCGGCCGATAGCGTGTAGCGAAGATACACCCGCCCCGCCGCCAGCGCCTTGGGCGTTCCCGCGTGGGCCACCAGCGGGTAGGTAGAGAGCGTGAGCATTTCGTAGAAGATCAGGAAGGTGAATAGATTACCCGCGAGGGCGATCCCCAAGGTACTGGTCACGCACAGGCTGAAAAAGCCGAAAAAGCGCTTGCGATTCGCCGCCCCCTCCAGATAGCCGATGGCGTAGACGGTGGTGCATAACCATAGCACCGAGGAGAGCCCGGCAAACATCACCCCCAGCGCGTCGGCGCGCAGCACGAAATCGATGCCGCCGACGATCTGGAAGCTGAAGGTATCCTCGTGCCCTGCCGAGACCCGCCCTACCATCAGCGCCACGAGCGCCACCTTGCAGGCCGCTGCCGTCAGGTTGATCACGGTGCGCACGGCGCGGGCCTTTTCCGGCAGCAAGAAGATAGCCATGGCGGCAAACAGCGAGACCAGCAGAGCCGATAGTGGCAACCACGCCATGTTCATGCGCTACCTCCGTGCAGAAGCGTCAACGGCAAGTGCGCCAGAAGCCCCAGCGCCAGCGCTCCCAGCGCAAGCGCCAGGGCGATGGCATCCATGCCTGGTGCCAGTGGCTGGTAGCGATGGTGCGGAGCGGTTTCATCAAAGGAGTAACGAAATACCCGGAATACGTAGGCCGCGGTCAATAGCGTGCCGACGAGTAGCGCCGCCACCGACACCCACTGGCTGGACAGTACCATGGCGTGAAGCAGCAGCCACTTGGCGGTAAATCCGGCACTGGGAGGAAGGCCCATGAGCGTGATCGAGGCGATGCCGAATACCAGAAGCGATAGCGGCAGACGCCGGCTGGTCCCGGCCAGGCCCTTGAGCGAGCTTTCGCCGGTGGCAAGAATCAAGTTCCCGGCGGCCAGGAACATCGCCGCCTTGGCCAGGGCATGGCCGATCAGTTGAAGCCAGAACCCCTGCCAGGCGAGCGCCTGGGGAATCGGCGCGATATCCGGCCCCAGCAGCAGTGGAAAAGCGACCATCAGATAACCCAGCTGAGCGACCGTTGACGAGGCCACCAGGGTTTTCAGCGAGTCCGCCCGCCAGGCGATCAGCCCGCCCCACACAATGGCTAGCCCCCCAAGCCAGGCCACAAAGCGCGGTGCCCAGAACGTTTCAGGCAGCAAGATGCTCCAGAGCAGAACCAGAATATACAGCGACGCCTTGATGACCAGCGCGGCGTGCAGCGCGCTCACCGGCGTCCAGGCGTTCTCGTGCACCGGGCTTAGCCAGCCGTGCAACGGAAACAGCGCGGCTTTCAGGGCAAGCCCCGCGCCGAGCAGCGACGCCGCCACCCAGGCGACGGCGCCGGGTTCAACCACCGCCGCCAGGGCGCTCAGCTCGAGCTGCCCCCAATGGCCAATGATCAGTGCCACCCCCATCAAGTAAGTGAGCGAGCCGACCAGCGTCAGCAGCAGATAGCGCATGCCGGCTTCCAGCGCCTTGGGCTTGCCCGACAGCAACAGCATCGCCACCGCCGAAAGCCCGACGAGTTCAAGGGCGAAATAGAGCGTCAGAAGATCCGCCGCCAGCCAGATCAGCGAAAGCGCGCTGATCGACACCCCCATCAGCGGATAAAGCCAGCGCCCCAGCCTGCCCGCTTCTGTCAGACGCAGATAGCCCGGCGTATAGAGCGCCGCCGCCGCCCCCACGCACTGGGTCAGCAGTAGCAAAAGCGCGCCCAGACCGTTCAATCGCAGCGAGACGACCACCCCAGCCAACTGCCATTGCCAGCGCAAGAGCCCCACCTGCTGGGTATCCACAAGCAGTGCCACGCCGGAGCCGATCACGACGATGCTTGCCGCCAGTATCGGCCAGGCCCGTCTAGGCACGCACCAGGCGGCGATCAAGCCGGCCAGCAGCGGTAGGATCAGCGCACACACAAGCGCCCAGTGGCTGAAAGCAAGCGGAGAAAAAGGGCTTTCCAGAAGGCCGAAGCGCCAGTTCATTGCACGCTTCCCACAGGCGAGGTGCGCTCCTGTTGCGCTTCGTCTTCATGGACGTGCAGATGGCGAATCAGAAGTGCTCCCAAAAGCGAGCCCAGCCAGGCGACCATCAAACCGACGCCGACGAGTGCCTGGGCGCCTTCGATGGTGCCGGCAAGCCCGGTCATCAACAGGAAAACGCCGGAGCCCAGCACGTTGAAGGCGAGCAGCCGGCGCAGCCGGTGGCGATGCAGAGCAAATGCCCCCATGGCGGTGCCGACCAGCAAGACCGCTACCAGCATCAGCGGATGCTCCGAGGGTGCGTAGGCCATGCCAGGCATGACGATGCGAATCACGGCACCCACCATTACACACCAGGCAAGCGTCAAGACGCCCCGGGCGAAGCGGTGGCTCAAAGGGCCGCGAAACGTATCGAAAGCAGTCGTGGGATGGCGCAAGGACACGTCGCGAAGGCACAAGTATCGAAGGCCATGGCCCCAGGCACCCAGGGCGTAGAAAAGACTTGCACCGGTCAACAGCGCGCCCAGCCCGACTTCGGCCAGCGCCAGCCAGGGCGCACCAAGCCACCACCAGGCCAGCGCCATCAACAGTGCAAAAAGAACGAAGGCGCAGGTTGCGCGGGCCACGTGGCGGTCGAACAGACAAACAAGGGCTGCCAGAGCCAGACAAAGAGCCAGGCCCGCTTCCATAAGGTCGATAGACGCTAACATAGGCCTTCGCGAGTTCCCTGCTTTGGCTAGAAATAGCTACTTTGCCTGCCTTTTAATCGCTTGTCGATGTCGGCTCAAGCCAGGCGCGCCTGCAGCCACTTGCCGATATCATTGACCTGCTGCGGGCAGAGCGCGTGGGCCATCGGGTACTGCCTGTAGTTAACGCTATAGCCTTTTTCCTTTAGCCGCTCGGCACCGGCACGGCCCAGACTCTCCGGCACGACCGGGTCGAAATTGCCGTGGTGCACCTCAACGGGAATCGAGGCGTTGGCCTGGGCAAGCGCAATGCTTTCGCCTGTGGCCAGGTAGGTCGACATCGCCAAGAGCCCGCCAAGAGGCGCATCGAAGGTCAGCGCGGCCTGATAGGCCACCGCGCCCCCTTGGGAAAAACCGGCCACGATGATCCGACGGCTATCCATTCCCTGGTCAAGCTGCTCCTGGATCAGCGCCTTGATGCGCTCGGCAGAGTGCTTGAGCTGCACCTCGTCCACCCGGCGGCCCAGGTCCATGGCCAGAATATCGTACCAGGCGGGCATCATCATGCCGCCGTTGACCGTGACCGCCAGACGCGGCGCATGGGGCATGATGAAGCGCACGTTCATGCTCCTGGGCAGGGCCATGGACGGGATCAGGGGCTCGAAATCGTGCCCGTCGGCCCCGAGTCCGTGAATGATGAACACGCAGGCGTCGGCAGGCTGACCGTTCTTGGGCTCGATAATCAGTTCACCAGGCTCTGACATGGGGTGCTTTCCTCTCAGACAAAAGCGTCACCCTAGCGCAAAGTGGCACGCGCGGCGAGCAATGTTGCCCAGGCAGTGTTACCTAGAAGGGCCACACCAGCGGAATCAGCATGACGGCAATCGCCCCGGTCAGCACGTTCAAGCCCCCGCCCACCCGCAGAAAATCGCTGATCCGATAGCCGCCGGGGCCATACACCATCAGGTTGGTCTGGTAGCCGATCGGCGTCAGAAAGCTTGCCGAGGCGGCGAACATGATGGTCACCACATAAGGCATGATATTGACCCCCAGACTCTCCGCCGCCGCCGTGACCACCGGAAAGATGATCACTGCCGCGGCGTTGTTGGTCACAAGCTCGGTCAAAAGCGCCACCACGCAGTAAGTACCCACCAGCAAAAGCCAGGGACTGCCCGCCACCATGGAGAGTACGCCGCCGGCGAGCACGCTCGCCGCCCCCGAACTTTGCAGCGCCGCCCCCACGCCGAACGAGGCCGCGATGGTCAACAGCACCTGGGTATCCAGCCCCCGCTTGGCGGCGGAGACCGTGCAGCAGCCGGTCAACAGCACCAGGGCAGCACCCAGCATGGCTGCATTGAGCATGCTCAAAACCCCCAGCGCGGCCAGAAGAACCGCGCCGAGCAGGATCGCCCAGGCCAGCGGTGCCTTTTCGTGCACCGGGCGGGCGGCGCCATTGAGCTCGCTGATCAGCAGAAAGTCCCTGGACTGGCGGTGACGCTCGATAAACGGCGGACGCGCCTCCAGAAGCAGTACATCAGAGGATTGCAGGCGCACCTGCCCCAGATTGCCCGTGACCCGTTCACCGCCGCGACAGATGGCCAGTACCGCCGCGCCGTAAAGCGTACGAAAGCGGCCATCCCGGATGCGCTGACCAATGAACTGGCACTGGCTGGAGACCACCGCCTCGACCAGACGGCGCTCCTTGAACTCCTTTTCCAGATTTGACGCGTGTTCACTGGAGGGGATCAGCCCGCGAATCTGCTGAAGTTCCACCGCGGCATCGCTGGTGCCGGCAAATACCAAGCGGTCGCCCCCTTTTAGCTGCTCGCCGGGGCCTACCACGCTGACCACATTGCCCGCACGCTCGATTTCGACCAGAAACAGTTCCTGAAGATGGCGAAGCCCGGCTTCTTCGACGCTACGGTCGACCAGCACGCCATCCGGGTCCACTTCCATCTCGATGGTAAACTCACGAGGATTGGCAAACACTCGGGCCATGCCCTCCCGGTTGGGCAAGAGCCGGGGCGCGATAAAAATCAGATAGGCCAGCCCCGCCACGGCCACGGGCAGGCCCACCCAGGCAAGGTCGAACAGCCCCATGGAAATCTCGGGGTAACGCTCGATCAAAAGCCCATAGACCACCAGATTAGTGCTGGTGCCAAAAAGCGTGATGGTACCGCCCAGAATGGAGGCAAAGCTGAGCGGCATCAAAAGCCGCTGGGGGGAGCGCTTGATGCGCCGGCTCCAGCTCATCACCGCAGGAATGTAGGTCGCCATGACCGGCGTGTTGTTCAAGAACGCGCTAAGTGAGGCCACTGGCAGTACCAGGCGGGTGAGCGCGCGCCGCTCGGTGACGGGGTTTGCCAGCACATGGCGAATGATCAGATCGATACCGCCGGTTTCACGAATGCCCGCCACCAGCACGTACATGAACGCCACCGTGAAAAGCCCGGCGTTGGAAAAACCGCCCAGCCCCTGCTGAGGGTCTATCACACCCAGTGTCATCAAGAGCACCACGGCACCCAGTAAAATGATATCCGGCCCCAGGCGGGAAAGCGCCATCAACGGAAACACCGTCAATACCACCCCTATCGCAATCCAAGCATCTAGTGACATGACACGCGCCTTAAATTAAAACTGACGCCATTGTGCCGCTTGACGGATATTCTAAAAAGTTATTTTTGGAAACACATCAAGAACTAAATTGCATATACGAATGCGAGGTGCGAGGTGCGAGGTGCGAGGTGCGAGGTGCGAGGTGCGAGGTGCGAGGTGCGAGGTGCGAGATGCGAGATGCGAGATGCGAGATGCGAGACACAGTCTGGCCGCAGAACCCGATACGCAGACAATAAAAAACCCCGCCGAAGCGGGGTTTTCAAGCATATCAGTGCCGTTGGCGCTGACAACTTACATCAAGGAGGGAATTAACCCAGAACCTTGATGTTGGAAGCCTGAAGGCCTTTTTTACCCTGGGTCACGTCGAAGGAAACCTTCTGACCGTCTTGCAGGGTTTTGAAGCCGTCTGCCTGAATTTCAGAGAAATGCGCGAACAGGTCGTCGCCATTGTCGTCCGGGGAAATGAAGCCGAAGCCTTTAGTGTCGTTAAACCACTTAACGGTACCAGTTGCCATGATCGAAATCCTCGATGTAGCTTAATGTAAAGCCGGGTAATACCCGAGTTGCAGTGGGTAGAACAAGAAACTTTCACCAGACTCAACGCTAGGGCGTTTCGATGCTGCTGACAACGTTCGACTTGCTAACCTACTGCCTGAAGAATGCACTCAACCAACGCACACGTCAACACCATGCCCGAAAAAAGTGTCAGTGCGATGACGCCCCTTCAGAAATCCATCGCGCCGCCTTTTCAGCGATCATCAATGTGGGTGAATTGGTGTTGCCGCTGGTGATGGTGGGCATGATTCCCGCGTCTGCGATACGCAGCCCGCGCACGCCCAGCACGCGAAGCCTAGCGTCCACCACTGCCTGCGGATCGTCCGCCCTGCCCATGCGAGTGGTGCCTACCGGATGAAAGATCGTGGTGCCGATATCACCAGCCAGACGCACCAGTTCCTCGTCGCTATGGTACTCGGTACCGGGTTTGACCTCCTCGGGGGTGTACTTGGCAAACGCTGGCTGGCTCGCAATACGCCGGGTGACTCTTAGCGAGTCTGCCGCCACCTGACGATCCTCCTCTGTGCTCAGGTAATTGGGTGCGATCGCCGGTGCCGCCCTGGGATCGCGGCTTTTCACACGCACCGTGCCGCGGCTTGTGGGATTCAGGTTGCACACGCTGGCGGTAATCGCCGGATAAGGGTGAAGCGGCTGACCGAAGGCCTCAAGGCTCAAGGGCTGCACGTGGTACTGAAGGTTGGGGTGCTCGTACGCCCTGGAGCTTCGCGTAAAGGCGCCCAGCTGCGAAGGCGCCATGCTCATTGGCCCCGTGCGCCTGGTCAAGTACTCCCAACCGATGCCCACCTTGCCCCATAACGTCCCGGCCATGGCATTCAGCGTCAGTGCGTTGCTGACTCGATAAACCGAGCGTATCTGGAGGTGATCCTGCAGGTTCTCCCCCACCCCGGGAAGATCCTTTACCACCTTTATATGCAATTTTTCGAGGTGCTCGCGCGGGCCGATGCCCGAAAGCTGCAAAAGCGTGGGCGAGCCGATGGCGCCGGCGCACAGCACCACTTCTCGGGTAGCGCCAACGCGCTCGGTACGCCCTTCACGCACTACCTCGGCCCCGATGCAGCGCGGTGGGCCTTCACCATCGTCATCGAAACAGAGCGTATTGACCTGGGCGGTGTGCCAGAGCGTCAGGTTGGGCCGCTTTAACGCCGGGCGTAGAAACGCCTTGGAGGTGTTCCAGCGCCAACCCGCCCGCTGATTGACATCGAAATACGCCACGCCTTCGTTGTCGCCGCGGTTGAAGTCTTCGGTACGCGGGATACCTGCCTCTTCGGCGGCCTTGGCGAAATCATCCAGCACCGGCCACTTGAGCCGCTGCTTTTCCACCCGCCATTCCCCGCCTTGACCGTGAAACTTCCGGTGTGCAGCGTCGGCGTCGCCATCTGCGTCCATCCGGTAATGGCTCTCATGACGGATGAAATCCTGAAGGCAGCTTTGCCAGTTCCAGGCGGGGTCGTTGACCACACTCGCCCAATGATCATAATCACGCGCCTGGCCGCGCATGTAGATCATGCCGTTGATGCTCGAACACCCGCCCAGGGTCTTGCCGCGGGGATAGATCAACGAGCGGCCGTTCAGCCCCTTGTCTGGATCGGTCTTGTAGAGCCAATCGGTGCGCGGATTATTGATGCAGTAGAGGTAGCCGACCGGCACGTGTATCCAGTGGTAGTTGTCGCGCCCGCCCGCCTCGATCAACAGCACCTTGTTGTTCGGGTCGGCGCTTAGCCGGTTGGCCATCAAGCAGCCGGCCGTCCCGGCGCCGATGACGATATAGTCGAAATTGTTGTTGGTGGTGACCATCACGCTGCTCTCCTGTTACCCCGCGCCGGCTACTTGGCCGTGGGCATCATGAAATCGGCACCGGCATCGATGGAGTCCGACCAGCGCTGCATGATCGATTTCTGCTTGGTATAAAAGCGCACGCCCTCTTCACCATACGCATGAGTATCCCCGAACAGCGAACGCTTCCAGCCGCCAAAACCGTGCCAGGCCATGGGCACCGGAATCGGCACGTTGATGCCCACCATGCCTACCTGGATGCGCCGGCCGAACTCCCGCGCGGTGCTGCCGCTTTCGGTGAAAAGGCTGACGCCGTTGCCAAATTCGTGGGCGTTGATCAGCTCGATGGCGCGGGTGATGTCCGGCACGCGAACGCATACCAGCACCGGGCCGAAGATCTCCTCTTTATAGATGGTCATGTCCGGCGTAACGCGGTCAAACAGCGTGCCACCCATCCAGAAGCCATCATGGTTACCCTCGCCGGTCTGGCCTGAGTCAAATTCACGGCCGTCGACCACCAGCTCGGCGCCCTCCACGACACCCTTCTCTATATAGCCGGTAATGCGCGCGTGAGCCTCTCGCGTCACGATGGGGCCCATCTCGGCGTCAAGCTGCATGCCGTCCTTGACTTGAAGACCCTGTGCCCGCTCGGCAAGCTGGGACACCACCTTATCGGCCACATCCCCCACCAGCACGGCCACGCTGATCGCCATGCAGCGCTCGCCCGCCGAGCCAAAGGCCGCCCCGACCAGCGCATCGACAGCTTTATCCAGATGGGCGTCGGGCATCACGACCATGTGGTTCTTGGCCCCGCCCAGCGCCTGGACACGCTTGCCGTGCCTGGCGCCGCGTTCGTAGATCGAATTGGCGATCGGCGTGGAGCCCACAAACGAGAGCGCCTTCACCTCGGGGTGATCGATCAGCGCCTCGACCGCCTCCTTGCCCCCTTGCAGCACGTTGAATACACCGTCGGGCAGACCTGCTTGCTTGAGCAGGTCTGCAAGGAGCAGCGAAGCGCTGGGGTCCAGCGGGCTGGGCTTCAAGATGAACGTGTTGCCGGTCGCAATCGCCACGGGAAACATCCACATCGGCACCATGGCAGGGAAGTTGAACGGGGTAATACCCGCCACCACCCCCAGCGGCTGGCGCACGGTCCAGTTATCGATCCCGGTGCTTACCTGCTCGGTATAGTCGCCCTTGAGCAGTTGAGGAATACCGCAGGAAAACTCGACGATGTCGATCCCCCGGGCCACTTCGCCCTGGGCGTCGGTGAAGACCTTGCCGTGCTCTTTGGTGATTGCCTCGGCCAGCTCATCCTTGTGTCGATTCAAAAGCTCCAGAAACTTGAACAGCACCCGGGCGCGACGGATGGGCGGGGTATCCGCCCAGGCGGGAAACGCCATCTGCGCGGCGTCCACAGCCCGGTCGACATCGGCCTGATTGGCCAGCGCCACCTGTCCGGTCGTCTGGCCGGTAGCCGGGTTGGTTACCGCCTGGTGTTGACTGGAAATGCCCGGGGTGAGCGTGCCGTTGATGAAGTGATGAATCGTGGTAGACATGGCGGCCCTTATAAGCAAGAAGAAGGAACAAGGAGTAAGCACTACGTAATCCTAGAAGCCTACCGGGTCGCCCCTGCGGATCAATTGAGTAATTCTTAACCGCGATATAAGCTTTACTAATAACATGACAATAACAGGGGCCCTATATGCAGGAGTATGCCGCACTGCGGGCATTCGTGGCGGTTGCGCAAACCGGCAGCGTTTCCCGGGCCGCAGAGCAATTGCACCTTACCCAACCTGCCATCAGCCTAAAGTTGAAGCAGCTTCAAGCGCATCTGGGACTGACGCTTTTCCAGCGCCGCCCCCAGGGGCTGGCCTTGACCGCCGACGGTTACGCCCTGCTGCCTGCCGCGCAGCAGGCGCTGGCAAGCGCCCAGGCGTTCGAGCAAAGCGCCAGCGCCTTGCATCAGACCCCGCGGGGACTGCTTAGAATCGGCACTATCGTCGACCCCGAGTTCCTTCGCCTGGGCCACTTCTTGAGCCGCCTGATGGCACGCGCGCCTCAACTCGAAACCGAACTCAAGCACGGCATGAGCGGCAGCGTGATTACCCAGGTAGAGCAAACCGCACTGGATGTAGGCTTCATCCTGGCCCCGCCGGGAGAAGGACCGGCACTTGAAAGCCTCGGTTTTCGCGAGCTGACGTATTTTGACTACCACGTGGTGGCTCCGGCGGGCTGGGAGGCCAGGCTCGCGAATACCCGCTGGGAGGCCTTGGCCGCTTTGCCCTGGATCGTGACACCGAGTGATTCTGCCCATCATCGGCTGCTTGCCCACGCTCTGGCGAAGAGTGGTGCCATCCTCAACCGTGTGGCCCAGGTCGATCAGGAGGCCTGCATGCTCGATCTGGTGCGTGCGGGTGTGGGCCTGAGCCTGGCCCGGGACGCCGTGGCCATGGCCGAGCGCCAGGAAAGCGGCCTTGCCGTAGTGAACGATTTGCGTCTGCCCTGTGCCCTCAGCCTTGTCTGGCGAGGCGACAGGCAAGCCGAGCCCGTCATCGAGGCAGCGCTTCATACACTCGATAGTGTATGGCCGCACCGCGTGTGATCACCCACGAATGCCCGAGTCAGCGGGAACATTGGCCACAAGGAAGGGCCTAACAGGTCCAGCTTGAATACATCGCCTACCCCCACCGGGGTAGTAAAGCTGAGCGGTTACAAATTCATGTTTGGCTAAAGCGGCTTTTGTCTACTAAGGTGGTAGAGAACTTAAATAGACCAGTCGACTAATGACCTGCTTATCCAAGGTCTGTCATGTTCGATTGCTGATTCAAGAAGTCCTTCAGGCACGCAGACGTCAAGAAAGCGTTGATTTGAAAGCATTGCTCTGAAGGCGTTGATCTAAAGACAGGAGATCTTATGAGCAACAGCATCACTACCGTTAATCCGGCTACCGGCGAGAACCTTGAAAGCTACTCGCTGATGGATAAAGACCAGGCCATCAAGGTGGTCGAGCAAAGCCACGAGGCATTTCTACAATGGCGGCTCAAGCCCCTTGATGAGCGGGCAAAAACGGTGAAGGCGATCGGTCAGGCACTGGCTGACCACAAGGAAGAGTTCGCCATGCTGATGGTCGATGAGATGGGCAAGCCGCCGCAAGAGGCGCGCCAGGAAATCGATCTATGTGTGGGTATCTGCGATTACACCGCCGAACAGGGTCCTGAAAAGCTTGCCGATGAAGAGCGTAAACCCGGTAATGGTGAGCGCGGGTTCATCACCTATTCGCCCATGGGTGTGATCTACGGCATTCAGCCGTGGAATTTCCCGGCCTATCAGGCGGTGCGCTACTCCATCGCCAATATCATGGCGGGTAACAGCGTACTGCTCAAGCACGCCGAGAACGTTACCGGCAGCGCCCTGCTTCTCGAGAAGATCTACCGCGACGCCGGGCTTCCCGAGAACGTCTTCCGCACGCTGGTGATCTCCCACGATACTTCGGATGCGATCATCGAACACAAGTACGTGCGCGGTGTAACCCTGACCGGTAGCGACACTGCCGGTCGCAAGGTGGCGGCCAAGGCTGCCGAGAACCTCAAGAAGACCGTCCTGGAGCTGGGCTCCAACGACGCTTTTCTGGTGCTCGACGACGCGGATCTCGATGTGGCGATCAATACCTGCGTAACCGGCCGGGTATTCAACGGTGGCCAGACCTGCGTGGCGGCCAAGCGTTTCGTTGTGACCGAGAAAAACTATGAGGCCTTCAAGGAGCGCTTTGTCGAGAAGATGAAGAGCCTGAAAGTGGGTGACCCGAAAGAGAACGGCACCGATGTGGGCCCGATGGCGCGTGTCGACCTGCGCGATGGCCTGCACGAGCAGGTGGAAAAAAGCGTCAGCAACGGTGCGACGATTCTGTGCGGCGGTGAAAAGCCGAGTGGTCAGGGCGCATTCTATCCGGTTACCGTGCTGGACAACGTAACACCCGGCCAGCCCGCTTATGACGACGAACTGTTCGGCCCGGTCGCCGCGCTGATCCGCGCGAAAGACGACGAAGATGCCATGCGCATCGCCAACGACAGCCGTTATGGCCTGGGTGGCGGTATCATCTCCAAGGACACCAAGCGCGCCACGGAGCTTGCCAGCAAGTACTTCGATACCGGCATGGTCTTCATCAACGGCTTTGGCGTGGCCACGCCGGAAATGCCCTTTGGCGGCGTGAAGGACTCCGGCTACGGTCGCGAGCACGGCGGCTTCGGCATGCACGAATTCGTCAACGCCAAGGCGGTCATCGTCGTTAGCGAGTAATACCGCAACGCCTTTGGCTGGCCAGTTTGACTGGTTAGAAACGATAAACGCCGCAAGCACTGCTTGCGGCGTTTTTTTATGCCCTGAAGGCGTGGTTACCTGCTTTCACGCGCCAGACGCTCGAGCTCGGAAGCCTCCTCATTGGAGATATCAATCGCGTTGGCAAGCTGGTCGAGCCATGCGCGCCCCTTGGGATCCCCGTCATCTATAACGGCCACGCTAATCAAGTACATCTCGCGGGCGGCCTCGTGAGAGTCTGCCTGCTCGGCAAGCGCCTTGGCATCCAATGAAGCGTTCAACTGCTGCTCGACCCAAGCGTGCAACTCATCATCGGCGCCCAGGGCGCGCATCTTTCCGGTCATCGAGGCGCGTATCTGCTCATCGTTTTGAACGGCGGCGCGGGCGGCCATGATCATGGCCTGCAGCAGTGCCCGGCTGCGCTGCTCCTGGCGCTCGCCGCTGAGGGAGTCGACGTGTCCGCTTGCCGCACGGGCCTCGTCGCTATCCCACTCGGTGCCCACTGCGCCACCACGTCCGTTGCGTAACTGGGAGTTCTGCCACGCGTTCCAGGCATACACGCCTATTCCCGCCACAATGCCATATTTGAGCGCCTTGCCGGTCAGCTTGCGACCAGGCCCGGAGCCCATCAGTATCGCCATGGCGCCGCCGCCCAGCGCACTCTTCGTATCAAAACCGCTCGAACGGGATGACGGGCCCGATAACCGACGGCCCACGCGGTGACCCGGCTGATTATCCGACCGGTGTGCTGGATCATCCAGCACACCCTTGATACCGAATTCGCCGTCATCTTGCTGCATCAACTGCTTAAGAATAGTACTCGCGTTCATCCGTGGACTCCTTGAGCTAATGGAGTGGCAACCCGCCACCCTACCAGCAGATTAGACGCTTTCGCCCCTTTTACCTCAACCCGGCTTCCTTGTCGGCTGGTACTGACCGCGATGCGACGCGGTATTTGCACCTTAAGTTCACTGGCGTATAAAAACGCCGCAAGCGCTGCTTGCGGCGTTTTTTTGTTGTTTGGTGCTCAAGGCTAAGCGTTAGCTCGCAAGGCGCCGTCGATAAAGCGTTAGCACCGCGGCCAGGATAAGCCAGGTCAAACACGCGGCGATGACGTCATCGAGCACGATACCGAGCCCACCGGGCACCCCTTCGGCCCACGAGACCGGGGGCGGCTTGAGCACGTCGAAAAACCGGTAGACGACGAACGCCAGCGTCATCAACGCCGGATGGCGCGCTGCGCGTAGGCCAATAACCGCCAGCGGGAAGGCCACGATCTCATCGAGCACGATACTGCCGTGATCCAGCCCGCCGTGATAAAGACCCGCGTAGTGGCACACGCCACCACCTAGCCCCAGTAGCACCAGGACCACCCCTGCCTGCTGGCCAAGCGGGCGCGCCAGCAGCCCCCAGGCAAGAGCTACGCCCAGCAGCGACCCTACGGTGCCGGGCGCGACGGGGGCGTAGCCAAGACTCAGGCCCGAGGCAAGCCACAGGTTGAGCGTTTCGAGCATCAGCCGGCCTGAACCGCCTGGCGCTCGAGCTCGGCCACCATCTCGGCGTCCAGCTCGAGCTCGGTGGCCAACTGTTCGAGCCAGGCTTTCTCCATGGGGTTTTGCTCATCACTCACCGCCAGGCTGATCAGATACATCTCCCGAGCCGCTTGGGGCGAATCCGCCTGACGGGCTAGTGCGTTGGCATCAAGTGGGGCGTTCAGCTGCTGCTCGACCCAACCGTGCAGTTCGTCATCGGCCCCCAGAGTATCGATCTGCTCGCTGATCAGCGCGCGCTCCTGCTCGTCGATATGGCCATCGGCCCGGGCGGCCATGATCATCGCCTGTAAAAGCTCCAGGCTTCGACGCTCCTGTAACTCGCCGGTGAGTACCTCCACGCGTTCGCCTTCATCATTGCTCTGCGGCGCGGGGCTACCCCCTTTGGCGGTCTGGCTACTCTGCCACGCCTTCCAGGCGAGCATTCCGACCCCTGCAAGGGCGCCGTATTTAAGCGCCTTGCCGCCCAGCTTGCGCCCGCGTTTGGAGCCGACCAGCATGCCCATGGCGCCGCCGCCCAGCAGGCTCTTCAGGTCGAAACCGCTGCCTTTAACGCCGGCTTCATTACCGCCGAGCTGGCGCGATAGACCGTCGAGCATACCCTTTACATCCACACCGCCGCCCTGACCGCCTTGGCCCGTGCCGCCGGCCTGTTGCATCAATTTTTGTAAAATGGCGCTTGCGTTCATTCGCTGCTCCTTGCTTTACGACAAGACACTGTGAAAGGCGACGCTAGGAGGCCAACGCTCCCTTGATCGTCGTCGTGCTGCCGTGCCGGTTGGCCTGCACCTCTATACGAACCGGCATTTGCTCTTTAAGTTCGCTGACGTGGGAAATGATGCCGATCATGCGCCCGCTCATCTGCAAGTCACAAAGCACCTGGATGGCCTGATCCAGCGCGTCCTGGTCGAGGCTTCCAAAGCCTTCGTCGATAAAGAGCGTATCGAGCTGAATGCCGCCGGCATAGGCCTGAACCACATCCGAGAGCCCCAGCGCCAGCGAAAGCGCCGCCATGAAGGACTCGCCGCCGGAAAGCGTGGCCACCGAGCGCTGCTTGCCGGTGTAGGTATCGGCCACGTCGAGCTCCAGACCGGAGGCCTTGTTGCCTTTCGAGGGGTCTTCACGACGCACCAGCTGGTAGCGCCCGCGGCTCATGCGCACCAGCCGCTCGGAGGCCTGAATCAGCACGTCGTCGAGCAGCACCCCCAGCACGAAGCGCTGCAGGCTGATACGGTTGCCCGTGCGCCCATTGGCGATATCGCTGAGCGTGCCCCATAGCCGGTACTGGGCTTCCAGCGTCTGTTGAGCGGCATGAGCAGCAACCAGCTTCTGGCGAATGGCAGTGAGGTTATTCAGGCGCCCATCCAGCGCCCGCCAGGCTTCAAGTCGGATTTGCTCCTGGGCCTGGGCGGCCTCGGTCCGGGCCTCGAGTGCCGTCATTTCCGGCAGGGTTTGCTCGCCAAGCTGGGCATTGGCACTCTCGATGGCGCCTTCGAGTTCAGCCAGACGACGCTGGTAGGCGTCAACCGCTTGATTCAGCGCCTGGCGCTCGGATGCTTCAAGCTTGGCGGCTTCAAACTCGGCAGTCTCTTCGAAGGGGCTATGATCAAGCGCCTCGCGCCACTCGGCCTTTGCCTTTTCCAGAGCATGCTCGCAATCGGTCAGGCGCTTTTCGGCCCCGCTTAGCCGCTCCTCGGCGCGAGCCTTCTGGGTATCGCGTTCGGTAAAGGTCTGCTGGGCGCTCGCGTAGGCGCTTTCGATCTGGTCGATCTGCGTTTTTAACGCGGCCAGGCTTTTTTCGAGCGCCACGGGATCGCGAGCATTTTCCGGGAGCGCCTCGCTTGACTGGTCACGCTGGCTTGCAAGGCGAAGTGCCTGCTCCTTGGCAGCGTCCATTTCACTTCGGCTGGTCTTGAGCTTTTTATCCTGGGCGGCCCAGTCGCGGCGCAAGGCTTCGCGGCTTGCGTGGTGCTGGGCGATCTCCCCCTCCACGCGCGCGCGTCTGCTCACCTGTTCTTCGAACATGGCACAGGCGTGGGTGAGTTCGGTAAGCGCCCTGCTCGCCCACCCGCCCAGCGTCTGGATAAGGCGACGTTGCTGCTCGGCGTGCTGATGGCGTTTTTGCAGACAGCTTTCCAGGTCGCGCTCGGCGGCGTGCTGCGCTTGACGGGCCTTCTCCTGACGGGCACGGGCACCCTCCACCTGCGGCTGGGTCACCACCTCACTTTGCCCGGCGGCGGGCGCGGGATGGGCGTGGCTGCCGCAAACGGGGCACGGGGTATCCGTTTGAAGCATGCGCGCTAAAAGTGCCGCCTGGCCCTGGTGCCAGCGCATTTCCTGCTCGGTGGCGTGGCGCTTAGCCTGGGCGGCATCCGCCTGGCTACTCTCGAGGGTTTGCTGGGCGCGCTGCTGTTCCGCCTGAAGATTCGGCGCTTGCCGGGTGAGCGCTTCAAGCTCCTGGCGATGGGCCAATAAATCCTGATGCTGGCCAAGCTCGATCGGGGCGCTGGCCAGTCGCTGGTACTCGACTTGAAGGGCATCAAGCTGGGTGCTCAATGCCTCGCCCCGGTTTTGGATATGCTCAAGGGTTTGCTCGTCGCGCTTGAAGATCGCCTCTTTCTCAAGCCAGGCTGCCTTTGCCGTTTGCGCGCGGGTGACAAGCTCGCCAAGGGCGCGGCCTTTCTCCAGAAACTCGCCGAGCTGACGGCGCCGCTCGATCAGCGTGCCAAGCGCCTCGTGACGCTGGCTTGCGGCGTTCAGCACCGTTCTTGCCTGATCGACATGTGCGCGCTGCTCGCTCAGCGTCTCGTCGGCCTGCCGCTGCTCCTTTTGGGCTGCCTTTAGCGCCTGGCTTGCCTTGGCATGGGCATCAAACGGCGCGTGAAGCGTCTGGGCGTGCTCGTCTTGCGCCAGGCGCTTTTGCGCCTTGGCGATAGCGCCTTGCTGCTCAAGATGCCCAGTCTTTTCCTTTACCAGAGCGTCCCGGGCCTCGAACTGACGCTGCAACGCCGCCCCCGCATCGCGGTTTTTCTCGGCCTCGCGGCGTTCGCGCCTGGCGACGTCAAAGTGCGCGGAGGCCTGCGCCACTCGAGGCGTCAGCGCCTGTATCTCTTCCTCAAGGGCAGCTTCGCTTTCCAGCTCGCCACCCGCCAGAATGCCACTGATATGTTCGCGGTGGCTTTTAACCCGAGCGACGATCTCCTTGGCCCGCCCCAGCAACTGCTCTTCGATGCGCTGAAAGATATGCGTTTGAAATAGCTTGGCGAAAATGTCCTCACGCGCCTTGGAATCCGCCACGAGCAGTTCGCGAAACTTCCCCTGGGGCAGCACCATGACCTGGCGAAACTGATTGGCATCCAGGCCCAGCAACGCCTGTATCTGAGCCGTGGCATCGCCCACGCTTTTGGCTACCAGGCAGCGGTCTTCCTGACGATCATCGGTCAACCGCCATAGCTGGGCTTCGGCGTTTTGAAGGGTAGTGCCCTCCCCTCGGGCCTTGGGGCGTTGCTGCTGGGGTACGCGGCGAATGCGATATATTCCTTCGCGCAGACGAAAATCCAGCGTCACCTCGGTGAGCAGCGAAGGCACTGCCTGGTCGCAGCGCATCTGGCTTGCGGTGCGCTCTTCACCGGTGGTCTGGCCATAAAGCGCAAAGCAGATGGCATCGAGGATGGAGCTTTTGCCGGCGCCAGTGGGGCCGTTGATCAAGAAAAGCGGATGGCGGCCCAGGGTAGTGAAATCCAGCGCTTCGCTGGCGGCGAACGGGCCAAAGGCCTGCATGGTCAACCCAAGCGGCGTCATGAAGAGTTCTCCGTCTTGTTCAGCTCGTGGATCAACTGCCGCATGGCAGCTGCCTGCGCGTCATCCATCGCCTCGCCGCTGGTCTGAGTGAAGAAATCGCTGAACATGTCCTGCGCGCTGAAGTTGAGCCGCTCGCGGTCCAGCTGCTGGGCACCGCGAACGTCCAGCATGCCGGGTTTTTCCAGATGAAGCACGTTGGGGTAGACCGCACGCAGCTTGCTCATGGGATCGAGAATGGCGTGGCGGTCGGTCAGGCGCACCAGCAGGTAATCCTCCCGCTCTTCACCTTCTGCTCGGGCATCGGTCAAGAGGGTTTCGAGCTCGCCTTCCAGTACGCGGACGTTGCGCCTTGGCATCAACGGGCGATGCTCTATGCTCGAGACGCCGCTCCTTGCCACGTCGATCAGCGTAATTCCCTTGCGTTGGCGAGCTTCTGAAAAGCTGTACTTCAAAAGCGAGCCGCTGTAGCGAATATGCTCACCGCCACGGTACTGCGGCCCGTGCAGATGCCCCAGCGCCACGTAGTCAAACCCCTGCATCGGCTCCCAGGCCACACTTTCCGCGCCGCCCAGGTTCAGCGGGCGCTCCGAGTCCGATGCACTGGCGCCGTCGACAAAGCAGTGACTCATCAAGAGTGTGGGGCGGGTCTTGTGGCGGGCCTTTGCAATACGCTCGAGCAAGAAGCGGTGAGCAGTGTCGAAATCGCGCACGTCTTTGCCGAAGTGGCTGCGTACATGTTCGGGGTCGGCGTAGGGAATGCCGAAAATATCCACCTCGACATCGCCGATGCTCAGGGTAACGGGCACCTCGCATTGGGTCAGATCGGAAAGAATATGCAGGCCCGCTTTCTTGAGATGGCGGGCACCGAAGCGAAGTCGCTCGGCGCTATCGTGGTTGCCGGATATCATGATCACGGGCAGCCCACGCTTTTCACAAAGCTCACCGAGGATATCGTCCAGCAAAGTGACGGCAGTGGCCGGAGGAACGGAGCGGTCAAAGATGTCACCGGCCACCAGCACCGCGTCCACGGCGTCGCGGTCGACGATATCGACCAGCTGGTTCAGAACAAAGCGCTGGTCTTCAAGCAGTGAGACGTTGTGAAACAATCGCCCCAGGTGCCAATCCGCAGTGTGCAGTAATCGCATGGCAGACTCGCCGTCGTGAAAATGAAAGCATCCTATCATTTAACACGACGGCATTGATCACAATGGCCTTCATCAAGACGGGGACGGGCCTGCCACGCGTATCGGCCTTGAAGGGGCGATCAGGGTTCGATGGGCAAGTTGCGCTTGTGCTCGGTACGCTCGTAAGTCTGCACGATGGTCGCGCGCGCCTGCTCGCCAATATCCTCCCCCACCAGGAAGGCGTCGATATCGGCGTAGGTAACACCCAGGGCATCTTCATCGGCCAATTGCGGCTTCAGGGTTTCAAGATCCGCGGTGGGCTGCTTTTTCACCAGCGCTTGCGGGGCGCCAAGCTCTGCACCGATGCGGCGCACCTGATCCTTGGTCAGACCGGTCAGGGGAACCACATCACAGGCGCCATCGCCGTACTTGGTGAAAAAGCCCATCATCGCCTCGGCGGCCTGATCGGTCCCCACCACCAGCCCACCATGCGTGCCCGCAGCGGCGTACTGAGCCAACATGCGTTGACGCGCCTTGATATTGCCCAGCACGAAATCACGCTGGTGTTCGTCCTTGAACGCAAGGCCGCCGTCTTCCAACGCCTTCAGTGCTGCGTCGCTTGCCGGCTTCACGTTCACCGTCAGCACGTGGTCGGGTTCGATGAACGTCAGCGCCTGCTGGGCATCGTCCTCATCGTGCTGAGTGGCGTAGGGCAGACGCATGGCGTAGAACTGCGCGTTCAGCCCCTCATCGCGCGCCTTGTTGACGGCCAGTTGCGCCAGCCGCCCAGCCACGGTGGAGTCCACACCGCCGCTGATACCCAATACCAGGGCGTGCTGGCCGGAATCGCGCATCTGCCGGTACAAAAAATCCACGCGCCGCTGAATTTCATCCTGCTCATCAATGGTGGGGTTTACTTTCAGGGCCTTGCGAATAAGGGCCTGTTTTTCGGCACTGTGTTCCATCCTGGTCTCCTTGAGATACGATCAATGAACGATCCATCCATTCCCCACCAAGCGTAGCGGATACTCGGCCTCAACCGCCAACGGGTGTTGCCTTGCCGCTGAGCACCTGGTCGTAGAGAGTGGAAATATGCTCGAGGGCGTAATGGGCGGCGGCAAGGCGCACGTCGTTGCGTTCGCCAGGAAAGTGCTGGGTTTCGCTGAACAGGTATTCCTGCTCACCACGACGAAACGCCCAGGCAAAACAGACAGTGCCGACAGGAATATCATCGTGGGGTTCGGGTCCGGCAATGCCGGTGTTGGCCACGGCAACGTTGGCATCGTTATTATGCATGGCGCCCATGGCTAGTTCGCGGCTGGTTTCTTCGCTGGTCAGACCGTATTGGTCGATGGTGCTGAAGCTTACCGACAGGTAGCGATTCTTGGCCTCCGGCGAATAGACCGCCAGGCCGCAGTCAATGCTCTGCCCGCTGCCTGGAACCCGCGCCAGCTCTGAAACAATCAGACCCGCGGTGCAGGATTCAGCAGTGGCCAGTTTAAGATCGTGTTCTTGCAGGTAGTGACATACGTCTTCCAGTAACGACATGGGACTTCTCCTTGGCGCCTGAGGCGCATTTCGTATCGCTCCCTGTATCGCTCGCCAAGCGTGTTGTTGTTTTTAGTGCTCCACGTGCAATTGTTTGCTACCAATAAAATAGCCTTCGCCACAGGGCGAAGGCTTTAACCTCCATTAAACATGCTCAGTTAATTGCGAAACGCATCCGGGTAGACGGTCAGATCCACGCCCCACAGCAGTGGCAGCATGAAATACACGGCCGCCACGATCAGCAACAAAGCGATGATGTTGAGCCAGAACCCGTTGCGCACCATTTCGATGATGGTGATCTTGCCGGTGGCGAAGATGATCGCATTGGGCGGGGTGCCCACCGGCAGCATGAAGGCACAGTTGGCGGCCATGGCGGCGGGCACCATGAGCACGAAAGGATGCACATTGAGCGCCAGTGCCAGGGAGGCCAGTACCGGCAGGATCATGGTGGCGGTTGCGGTATTGGAGGTAATCTCGGTGAGATAAAGTACCATGGCCGTGGACAGCAGAATCACCAGCAGGAAGTTGACCCCTTCCAGAACGCTCATCTGATCGCCCATCCAGGCGGCAAGACCGGACGCGTTGAAGCCGGCAGCAATCGCCAGGCCACCGCCGAAAAGAAGCAGGATGCCCCAGGGCACGTCTTTAGCGATGTCCCACCCCAGCAGGCAGCCACCCTTGTTTTTCGAAGGAATCAAAAAGAGCAGGATCGCTGCGGCAATCGCAATCATGGTGTCGCTGATGCCAGGGATGTTGATGATCTGACCCTGCCACAAGAACGACCGAGTGATCCAGAAAAACGCCGCCAGCAGGAAGACGCCAAGTACCGCTTTCTCTTCGAAACTGGTGCGGCCCAGGGCCTGCATCTCTTTTCTGATCAGCGCCTTGCCGCCGGGCAGGCTGCTCAGCTTCATCGGGTAGATAAACCGTGTCAGCATCAGCCAACCGATGAACAAGAGTGCCACCACGACCGGAAAGGCAAACATCAGCCAGCCGGCGAACGAGATTTCATAGCCGAACAGCTCGCTGACCACCGCCGCCAGAATGATATTGGGCGGCGTACCGATCAAGGTACCCAGACCCCCGATGGTCCCGCCATAGCCCACGCCGAAAATCAGCGCCTTGCTGAACTTGTCCACTTCGACGCTGTGATCGCCCTCGGTCTTGTTGAGCTCCTGGGTGACCTGATACACGATGGCGGTACCGATGGGCAGCATCATCATGACCGCGGCAGTATTGGAGACCCACATCGACAAGAAGCCGGTGGCGGCCATGAAGCCGAATACGATGCTGTTGATGCTGGTACCGAGCAACAAGATGATGGTCAGCGCAATACGCTTGTGTAGATCCCACTTTTCCATGGCCAGCGCGATCATGAAGCCGCCCAGAAAGAGAAATACGATGGGATTGCCATAGGCGGCGGTCACGGCGCTGCCTTCAAGCGCCCCGGTAATCGGCAGCAGGACAATAGGTAACAGCGAGGTCACCGGGATGGGGATCGCTTCGGTGATCCACCAGACCGCCACCCATAGCGTAACGGCCAGCACCATGCGACCTTCAAAGCTTAAATCCTCAGGCCGGAAGAACATGACGATCAGGGCAAAAAGCAAAGGCCCCAGCACAAGGCCGATCGTCTGTGCCTTGTTGTAGGCAGGCGGACGTGGCTCGTTATCGGGCGAGGTATTATTGGGTGAACCGTTACTGGGCTCCTGGGTCCCACCGGAACCGCCTTGAGAACCCCCAGGAGCGCTTGAGGTAGGCAGCGCGCAGAGGAGAAGATTCTTGGCCTGGTGATGATAGTGCCAAAGCTGGCCCCAGAGCGTGTAAGTGGCAGTTCTAAGCATAGAGCAGTACCGCTTGCAGTCGAGTGAACATAAAGGCGCGTCGCCGCAGCGGGCCTTACGAAGTCGCTAAAATAGCGAGGCTGATTTTAGTGGGCCCTTTATTCACTGCATGCCGGTATTAGTCCAGCGAATTAACTTGGTTTACGACCAAAGTCTAACAACTTTAGTTGAACACGCCTGGTTCAGGACTGCATCTGTTCGCGATATCTGACGAGGCATAAAAGCCTGGAATCCAGCGACCTTACCCGTAACACGGCCGCTTCATGACAGTTTCATGTGCCTGAGATTAACTTTCTGTATAACTTTCATGAACCACAAAAACGCGACATGGTCTATACTTTCGCGAAATCCTAGAGAATGCCTGTACAAGCACCGGGATTTTGAAAAGTAGTCATTCGAGGGGGTTGTCCACTAGACCTAAGCTCAAGGAGTTAAGATGATACGCCAACATCTTTTCAATGAGGCCCAGCCAGGAAGCCCGGAGCATCTTGAAAAATACCTTAACGAACAGAAAGTTAGAAGAGAAAAAGAGAGCCACCCAGACCTGCTCTGGCTGACCGCCGCCTCGTTTTCTGCTGGCTGTCTGGCCACGCTGGCTTTCGTGGTACCGCTTTAAAAGCTCGTTTCTTCAATGAAAACCCTGCCTTCCAAGGCAGGGTTTTTTTATAAATGATGCTTTTTCAAATCCAATGAAATTGACCATTGATTCTCTCTAAGAGGTGTATTACTGTGAAGAAGTACAAGACGCGTATAAATAAATACTTGAAATTGAGTATCAGCATTCACAAGGAGTGGTGGCATGCAACGATTCAAACTGGAAAACATCTCTGAAGCAGGTCTTCAACTGGCGATTCAAGAGCTTCGCGAAGAACTGTTCGACACCCCCGAGTGCGATTTCACCATCGCCAAGATGCTCAGCCATTGTGGCCATTTCGAAACAGCGGAACGTCATCTGGATGAGATGCTCTTGAAGTGGGGCTCCTCGCCGGATGTAGTGGAACTGACCGACAAGGGTTACGCCATGGTCGATGCGATGAGCGCTACCGCGAAAGCCCAGAAAACCAGCATCCCGGCGGCTGCCAAGCAGACCCGCGCCGTTGAAACCGAAGCAGCTGTTGCATAACGCTCAGCGCTTGACCGCTCAGGCACAGCCTACTTGATGGCTTAGCCCTGAATTATTGACCGTACGCTAAAACGGCTTGCTTTCCTGATGAAAGCAAGCCGTTTTTCGTTGCCCCGGACGTATGCGTTATTTTACATCGGGTACTATTCACCAACTGACAATTACCACTTACCACTTACCACTTACCACTTACCAGGCACCAGAAATCAAACCCTAGGCACACGCCGCATCCAAGCGCCTGCGCCATATCGCCCTTCTTTCCTACCCCCTGACCTTTTTCGTTAAATTGCTAACGTTTTTTACGATCAGACCCCGTGCCCGCGTCTCTACTGCTAGAATACCCCCCTGTTCGCGGGCGTCGAGCACCAGTTCAACGCCCCCCTTATGACTGACCAAGAGCTCTGCAATGATTGCGACTGCCCAAGCGGCGTTTCGGCCTCTTCTACGGCTGAGCCTTATTTCCCAAATTCTTATTGGTATCGTGGCCGGCGTACTGCTGGCGCTTTGGGTGCCGGCGGCCGCATCCCGCGTCGCTCTGCTCGGCCAGCTGTTTATTGCCGCCTTGCAGGCGGTGGCGCCTATTCTGGTCTTTGTGCTGGTCATGGCCGCCATTGCCGCGCATCGCCAGGGTCGGCCCACCCGGATTCGCTCGGTACTCGGGCTGTATGTGGCCGGCACATTGATTGCCGCACTGATCGCGGTGGCCGCGAGTTTTTTACTGCCGACCGAGATTGCCCTGAATGCTCCGCAAGTGGATGGCAACCCGCCAAGCGATATCCTGAGCGTGCTGCGTGATCTATTGCTCAATGCGGTGGTCAATCCCGTAACGGCCTTGATGGAAGCCAACTTCATCGCCATTCTGGTCTGGGCGGCGGGGTTGGGCCTTGCGCTGCGCCAGGCAAGCGACACTACTCGTCAGGCGCTTTCTGACCTTTCCACGGCGGTGACTCGACTCGTCACATTGGTCATTCGCCTGGCGCCGCTGGGTATCTTTGGCCTGGTGGCGGGTACGCTGGCGGAGTCGGGGCTCGCGGCTCTTCTGAATTATGCCCAACTACTGGGCGTTATCGTGGGCTGCATGGCGGTGGTGGCGCTGCTCAGCAACCCTCTGCTGGTCTATCTCGTGACCCGGCGAAATCCTTACCCCCTGGTCTGGGCCTGTCTTCGCGGTAGCGCCATCACGGCGTTTTTCACACGCAGTTCAGCGGCCAATATTCCGGTCAATCTGGAGCTTTGCCGTCAGCTGGAGCTGGACGCCGATACCTATTCGGTCTCGATCCCGCTGGGGGCGACCATCAACATGGGCGGCGCGGCCATCACCATTACCGTCATCACCCTGGCCACGACCCACACGCTGGGTATCAGCGTCGATTTCCCTACCGCGCTGTTACTGTGCATCGTGTCGGCGCTGGCCGCCTGCGGGGTCTCGGGTGTGGCTGGCGGCTCGCTGATGCTGATTCCCATGGCAGCGAGTCTTTTCGGCATTCCCACAGAAGTTGCCATGCAGGCGGTCGCCATCGGCTTTGTGATCAGCGTGGTACAGGACGCCACCGAGACCGCACTGAATTCATCGACGGACGTGCTTTTCACCGCTGCCGCCAGCCGGGCGTACACAAGACATGTGTAGCGCAGTCTCTCTTCTACCTTGAGCATCTCTTGAACGCCGGGTTGACGACCCGCCGTTCTTTATATAGAACGTCCTCTATAGAGAACCTT
Source organism: Vreelandella xerophytica (assembly GCF_968048975.1). Next base: position 2,716,449 of record NZ_OZ309106.1, read on the forward strand.
CGAGCATGGAAATGAACGAGCAGACACTGCGCACCCTGGGCAGGCATCTTCAAACCCTTCGTCAGGCACGCGGGCTATCGTTGAGCCAACTGGCAAGCGCGGCGGGCATGGCCAAATCCAACCTCAGCCGATTGGAGCAAGGCAGTGGCAACCCGACCCTGGATACGATCTGGCGGCTGGCGCTACAGCTGGAAGTGTCTTTTGGTACGCTGGTCGCGCCCATCAACGAGACGCTTGACGATGACGGTGTGCAGGTGCAACTGATCGAACAAGGCGCAGGCCCGCCCCCGGTAGATGCCTACTGGATGCGCTGCGCGCCTCAGACCGAACGACGGGCCGAAGCTCACTCGCCGGGCGCAAGCGAAACGCTTTTTCTGATAAGCGGTAAGCTCGAGGCAGGCGCAGACGGCGCGCTGAGCACACTGCTACCCGGCGACAGCCTGAGCTTCAAAGCCGATCGGCCGCATCTTTATCGCACCCAGGACGATAGCGCCTCCCTGCTCATTACCGTGACCTATCACTAACTAAAGGCCCGACTGATCATGCGCCAGCCTACCCACCGCCACGACCGCCCCCGCTTTTCCTGGCGCGCTGCATTACAGGGCGTACAAGAAGGCATTCCTTTGCTGGGAGGCTATGTGCCGGTCTCGCTGTCTTTTGGCCTGGTGGCTTCCCAGGCCGGGTTCACGACCTGGGAGGCGGCGGTGATCTCGACGCTGCTCTACGCCGGCGCGTCTCAGTTTCTGTTTGTAGGCATGGTCGCCACAGGCGCACCGCTTTGGCTGGTGGTGCTCTTGACGCTTTTGATCAACGTACGCCACGTGGTGTATGGCCCCAATCTGGCCGCGCTTTTACCCCGCAGCCGTCATTGGCCCTGGCTGATGCACGGATTGACCGATCAGGTCTTCGCCCTGGCGCTGACCCAGCTTCCCCAGGTCAGGGAAGCCGACCGCTTTGGCTGGTTCGTGGGGGCTGCGCTGATGGCCTGGGCCGCCTGGATTCTGGGCACGGCGGTTGGGTCGGTGGCCGGTGAGACGGTCACCAGCTACTGGCCGCTGCTGGGGGAGATCATGCCCTTCGCCCTGCCGGCGCTCTTTTTGACCATGACCGCTCCACGTTTTATCGATCTGCGCTGGTCGCTGGCCTTGAGCGCCACGGTGCTTACTGCCATGACGCTGGCCCTGACCGGTGCCAGCAACGTAGCCATTCCCCTTGCCGCGGCCTGCGGAGCGCTTTGCTTTTATACGGTGCGCTTTTCCCGAAGGGGGCACGCATGAGCGCCGCCCTGTGGCTGGCCGTCGTGCTCTCGGCGCTGGGTACGCTGTTGATGCGCGTGGTGCCGTTTCTGTGGATGCAGCGCCGTCTGAATAAAAGCGAAGGGCCCAGCGCAATGCCGGCGTGGCTTGCCATTCTGGGGCCGCTGATGATCGCTGCGGTCCTAGGGGTGTCGATCGTACCGGTCAATCCGAGCGCCGTTTCCTGGGTCGCCACCGCCCTGGGCTTGCTCACCACACTTCTGGTGTGGCGCCGATTGCGCTCGCTCGGCTGGCCGGTAGCCGCGGGGGTCGCGGTATTCGGCGCGGCGGTATTTCTATCTGGCGTTATCCTGCCTGCCTGACGGCCCCCCTTGACGCAAAAACCCCACCCCCGTTCGAGGGTGGGGTTTGGCGCTAGCGTTCTATCACGGCTTGGCTACCAGGATTTCACTGACTCCCAGAGCCTTCCTGCCCGCCTTTTCTAGCACGAACGCTTGCGCCGGCGCCAGAGCAAAAAGCCCAGCAGCGCGATGATCGCAACGCCGGCTGCTACCATGCCCGCCCGGGCCAGCAGCAGCAGGTCTGAGTCCGCCCCGCCGGCGCGCAGCTCGGACACCCGCGCCGTTTCCATGGTGACGTCGCTTTCGCCGAACTCACTCATCAGGTAGTTGGTGACCTCGGCCACCTGCCCATCGTCGAGCTCATCGGCAAAGCCGAGCATGCCCTGGCGGTGCTCGGGCCAGACACCTTCAAGCACGACCATGGCGACGTTATCCGCGTTGGGTTTGTCGAGCACCGGATGACCGGCCAGCGGGGGCAAACCGTTCAGGCCGCTGCCATTGGGGGCGTGGCAGGCCGCGCACTGGTCGCGGTAGATCCGCTCGCCGGGACCGATATCCGCAAGCGCAGCCGGGGTATCGTCATCCATGAGCTGGCCGATGTTAGAAAAGTCGGCGTTGTCGCTGCCCTCTTCATCCGCTACCCCGGCCTGCGCACTGGCTTCTTCGCTCTCGCCTTCCGGCAGCAGGTAGACCGCGATCGCTTCGATGTCGTCCTCCAGCATGCGCGAGAAGCTCAGGTCGATCGCCTCGAGCATCGGGCCGGCGGCGGTGGCGCCGTTGTCGGCGTGGCCGGTGCGCAGGTAGTCGACCAGCTGGCTGCGACTCCAACCGCCAATGCCGCTTTCCGGGTCATCGGTGATATCCGGCGCGTACCAGGTACCCAACGAGCCGCCGCTGAGCGCCTGGCCGGACTTCTCGGCCATCAGCAAATTACGCGGCGTATGGCAGGTACTGCAGTGGGTGGCGCCTTCAACGAGATAGGCGCCGCGGTTCCACTGCTCGGAGCGCTCCGGGTCCGGCTCGAAGGGGCCGCTGTCCAGAAACAGCACGTTCCAGGCCGCCATGGAGAAGCGCAGGTTGAACGGGAACGGCAGCTCGGTTTCCGGCGCAACGTCATCGGAGGGCGCTACGTCGTGCATGAAGTAGGCGTAGAGCGCCTCGATGTCGTCATCGGTGAGCTTGGCGTAGGCGGTGTAGGGCATCGCCGGGTAGAGATGCCCGCCATCGGCGCGCACGCCTTCGCGCATCGCACGGGAAAACTCGTCGAGGGAATAGCCACCAATGCCCGCATCCGACGGCGTGATATTGGTGGTAAAGATAGTGCCCAGCGGGCTCTCGATGGGGTGGCCGCCGCTAAACGCCGGCCGGCCCGGCTCCGAGTGGCAAGCGGCGCAGTCGCCGGCGATGGCCACCGCTTCGCCGCGCTGGATCAGCTCGCGGCTCGGCTCATCCGTCTGGGCCATGGCGACACTCGCAAGGCCGCTTGCGGCCAACAAAAGCCCTGCCTTGAGGCGATTATCCATGCTGCGTCTCCTCCAGAATGCGGTCCGCCGTGCGTAGCGTCAGCGCCGCCGCGGTCAGGGTGACGTTGCAGGTACCCACGGTGGGCATCACGCCGGTGCCGACCATGAAGAGGTTTTCATGATCGTGAGCGCGGCCCCACTGGTCGGTCACGCTGGTAGCCGGGTCGTTGCCCATGGAGAGCGTGCCGGTGATGTGCTGGCGGTTGGAGAACGCGCCGCTGCGGCTGTGCTTGATGTTGGTGCCCCCCAGCATTTCGGCGATGCGGTCGTAGTGCTCGCGGGTCACTTCGGTGCCGCGCTGCTCGTACTCGCCGATGCTCCAGTGCATGCGCGGCGTGGGCAGACCCAGGGCGTCGCGCTTGTCACTCAGGGTGACCCGGTTGTTCGGGTCCGGCAGCTGTTCCATGGCGTTCTTGATTCCCAACCGGCGGGCGGCGCGGTAGCGTACCTGCTCTTCCAGCTCGCGGCCGTGGTAGCCCTCATTGATCAACTCCTTGGTGACCGTCGCGACCTTGGAACCGTTGGAGATATCGATCCGGAACGGCGCGTATTCAGTACGGAAATCGCCGTCGCGGAAGTTGCCGATCGAACACGGGCTGACCGGGCCGCGGCCGGGCCAGATCGGCTCGTCGACATCGAAGTTGATGCCAATCGCCGGGTGGTCGCAAAGATTACGCCCGACGTTGTCACGCACGTTGGCGATGCCGCTTTCGAACGTGTCGCTTGACGACATCAACAGCAGCTTGGGCGTCTCGATGGCGTTGGCGGCCAGCACCACGGTCTGGGCGGTGACCTTGTGGCTCACCTTTTCCCAGTCAAAAAAGTGCACCGCGCTGATCCGGCCTTCGCTGTCGTGTTCGAGGTTGTAGACCACCGCCTCGGTGATGATCTCGACCCCTTCCCGCTCGGCTTCCTGGGCGGCGATGCCACCGTGATACTGGGCGTCGATCGGGCAGATCGGCATGCAGTTGTTGTTGCCGCAGCACGCCGGGCGGCCGTCGAAGTTGCGGCTGTTGCGCGCGGTGGAGTCGTCGATGACGCGATAATCCGGCGCCAGCCGCTCGGTGACCCGCTGCTGCAAGTAAGAGGCCGGCACGCGTTCCATGGGATAGGGCTTGGCCCGCGGCGAGCCGTTATCCGGCTCGCCGCCGGTGCCGGTGATCACTTCCACCTGGTAGTAGTAGTCCTCGAGATCGTCGTAGCTGATCGGCCAATCCACGCCGACCCCGTAAAGGCTTTGGGTACGAAAATCGTTGGGCACGAAGCGCCACATCTGCGCCGCCCAGTGCCAGGAGGTGCCGCCCAGCATGCGAATGTACTGGGCGTTGTAGGGGTGCGGCCCGGCCTGATCCAGGTAGTCGTTGGCGGTGGGCGAAAAGCGCGGGTGCGGGGCCATCTCCGAATAGGGGTACGGCGCCATGTAATCGGACTTGAAGGCGGACTCGCGGTAGTTCTGAACCAGCTCGCCGCGGCCCTTGCGGGGGCCGGACTCCAGCAGCAGCACGGAGCGCCCGGCCCGAGCCAGACGGGTTGCGAGTAAGGAACCACAAATGCCCGCACCGACCACGACGACGTCGGCGATTTTATCGTTACTCATGGAAATCACTTGTTCTCTTGACTAAGCGCTACGGCGCCCGGTGCCAGCTTCCGCAGGGACCGTAGGAAAAACTCGAGGGGACCAGCTTGTCAGCGACAATCTGGTTGGAGAGCGAATTGAGGTAGGTGACGTAGACCGTCTGCTCGCCGGTGCCGACCACGCCGGTGTACCAGCCACTGAGCATGTAACGAGCCGTGGCCTCTTCCACCGCGTACTTTTCGCCAAAATCGAGGCGCGGGGCCTGGAGCAGTTCGAGCCGCTCATCGAGCAGCGTCTTCAGACGCGCCAGGTGCTCGGTAAAGTCGTCGAGTGCGAGCTTGGATGCCTGTACCAGGGCGCTTGCGAGGTTTTCGTCGAGCGCTTCGCGCTGGACAAGCGCTCGTGAGACTTCGAGAAAATCGTCCACCTCGTTGGCGGAGGCGCCCTGCGGCCCGGCCAGGGCCTCGGGCACTGTCAGCCAGCGCCCCGCCACGCCCGTAAGCGCGAAGCCGCCGGCCATTTGAATGACGCGGCGGCGAGAAATAGTTGCCATGTTTGTTCCCTTGCGTACCCGTCGCCGCTATCAAGTAACGGCGGCAGTTGACCACCTTGCGGCTAAACCAGCGTGCCGATCATTGCTTAACACGCTATCAATCGGCGCGGATTATACCTTAGTCGCATGCTTGCAGCACGTTTTATCCTGTTGATATGGCAGCCATGGTAGTCAGCAAGGCGTATCGGCAATACGCTAGCCTGGATCGAACACCTTGCCCGTTCGTTTCATGTCAGAATGAAACAGCTGGCATTGGGCACGACCGTTTCGCTTGGCGCAGTACATCGCCATATCGGCGCAATGGAGCAAATCACTCTCGTTGTGCGCATGGTCGGGGTAGATACTCACGCCGACGCTCGCACTGATGGCTTTTTCGTGGCCATCCAGCAAGCAGCGTCTGGCCAAGGCCGCCAGAAGCTTGTTTGCCACGCGTAGAGCGCTCTGAGCATTTTCGATTTCACTTAAAAGCACCACGAATTCATCACCGCCCTGGCGGCAGACAGTATCGGTGGTACGTATGCTGGAGCTCAAACGCTCGGCCACTATCTGCAAGTAGCGGTCCCCCCGCGCGTGCCCTGAGGTGTCATTGATGGATTTGAAATGATCGATATCCAGGTATAAAAGCGCCATCTGGTGCTGGTGACGCTTTGCATACCCCATGGCGCACGACAGACGATCGGCAAACAGAAAGCGATTCGGCAACGACGTAAGAGGATCGTGCTGCGCCTGGTAAGCAAACTTGGCAGTACGAGAAAGCGAATGACACGCGTCATGAAACACCACCACGGCCCCCACGACCTCGTCATGGCGGTTATGGATAGGCGCGGCGGAATCCTCTATCTCCAACAATCGGCCATCACGCCGCTTGAGCATCGCATTAAGAGCAAGCTCTATCGGGCGATTTTCTGCCATGGCCCGCGATGCCGGATTAATGATACTCTGGTATGTCTGGTTATCCACCAAGGGTAGAATCTGCCCCAGGGACCTGCCAAAAGCTTCCTTTCTTGACCAACCGGTCAGCTCTTCGGCCACGTTGTTGAGATAGGTCACGTGGCTATGGAGATCCGTAATCAGCACCGCATCACGAATCGAATTCAGCGTCGTATAGGCCCAGTTTTCTTCCGTATGCAGTACGGTATCCACGTCAAACCCTATGTCACTCGCCATTATTCTCTGACGCTCTATTTCTTGCCCTCGCCCGCTTTTGCACTCACCGTCCATCATGACTTCTTTCTCCGTGTATAGCCTTGTCCGGGATGCATCCTTTTATTGACCACCGTTGCCACGCTCGACGCGCGATTGTTTTACTTTTCTCTTCATTCTAGAACTTTTCTGAGTTTTCTTTATTTTTCATCAACGGTGTATCAAAGCACTCGATGCCCATAGCGCACATCAATTACCTTAGTCAACACCTAAAATCACGACCGTGCGTTAGCGCACATATCCATCCGTCATATCGCCATGCGCCAATATTTTCAAAGCCTCTTGCCGATGATTGATTGCTAGCAATACCCGTAAAGTAAGCTTATGTTCGTGAACGCACAGATTTTCTCGATCAGACTCTTATACTCTCACAGGGCGCTGTAGGCCCAGGATATCGATATTACAAAATCACCCGCAAACCATTGATAAAAAAGGCAAATTTTAAATTTTGCCGACCGCCCGCCGTATCTTGGCAAGCTAAATAGGGAGTATCGAATGCAGAAACCGCATCCATTTAACCAAAATGGTTTGCTTGGTTTGATCCCAGAAGAAGAGCTTGCTCATTTAATACCGCATCTTGAGGAAGTATCACTAACGCTGGGCCAGTCGCTTCACGAATGTGGCCAGTCAATACATCATGCCTACTTTCCCATCGATGCCATCGTTTCATTGCTCTGCGTGATGGAAAGTGGTGCCTCTACCGAGATTGCCGTCGTGGGTCATGAGGGCGTGGTGGGTATCTCGCTTTTCATGGGTGGAGAAACCACGATCAGTCGCGCGACCGTTCAAAGCGCGGGGCGGGCTTATCGATTGAAAGGACCGTTGCTGAAACAGGAATTCGACCGGGCCGGCTCGCTGCAGCACTTGGTGCTTCGCTACACACAAGCGCTCATGACGCTGACGGCACAGACCGCCGTATGCAACCGCCACCATAGCGTGGATCAACAGCTATGTCGCTGGCTGCTGCTAAGCCTTGACCGGCTGTCGGGAAACCAGGTGATCATGACCCAGGAGTTGATTGCCAACATGCTAGGTGTTCGCCGCGAGGGCGTGACGGAATCGGCAGGCAAGCTTCAAAAGGCCGGCTTGATTTCATACAACCGCGGTCGCATCACCATTCTGGATAGAGCCGGGCTGGAAGCCCGTGTTTGCGAGTGCTACTCGGTCGTTAAAAACGAGTACGAACGACTCCTAAAGCACATTTGAGAACTTCTTCAGGAAAGCTCTTGGGAAAAGCTCTTGGGAGAAAGCCCTCGAGAAAAGCTCGTAAGCCCGCGCAAACGTCGCCTTTAATTCCAAAAGACGTACGGCCTTTGTACCTTCCATACTCCTGGCGCCATCGCGCTGTAAAGCCGTGAACGAATCGAGCCCGGCTTTAACGCCGGGCTCGTATAGTCAGGGACGGGGCTTACCAGCGGTAACTGATGCTGCCGATCACGCTACGGGAATCGCCGTAGTAGCAGTAGAAGTCGCAACCGCTGACGTACTCCTTGTCGGTAAGGTTCTTGACGTTCACCTGGGCGGACCAGTTGTCGTCGATATCATAACGGGCCATGGCGTCATATAGCGTGGTCGAGGAGACGTTGCCTTCGACGCTGCTGCCGGGGCTGGCTTCGGTTTCACCGATATAGCGTACGCCGGCACCAATCGAAAGGCCCGGAAGCGCCCGGCTCATGTCATACCCCAGCCACGCCGAGGCCGAATGACGCGGAATCAGCGGCACGCGCTCGTCCTGCTGGTCGTCGCTGACGTCATAACGCGCGTCGGTATAGGTGTAGGCGGCAATCAGTTGAAGCTCATCGGTCAAATACCCCACCCCTTCTATTTCCACACCTTTCGAGCGGCGCTCACCCGCCTGCTCCTGAACCGGGGCGCCGGTGGAGATCAGGGTATTGTCTTCTTTGACATCGAAGGCGGCGATGGTGACGTAGCCGTCGACATCGAAGGGCGCGATCTTGACCCCGGCCTCGAACTGGCGGCCTTCCAGCGGTTCGTAGCTTGCGCCACTCGGGCCGCTGCCCGCCACCGGCGTGAAGGATTCGCTGTAGCTTACATAGGGGGAAACGCCATTATCCCCTAGATACATGGCGCCAGCGGTGAGCGAGAGCTGCTCGTCATCGTAACCCTCGCTGGAGCGGCCGCTGGAATCCGAGAAATCGTCACTGCTTTCGACGTCATCGAAACGGGCGCCCGCCAGGAACATCCACTTGTCCGCCACGCGCAGCTGGTCCTGCACGTAGAAACCGAGCTGTCGGCGGTCGACATCGTGATGGGTCGGGTCGCCGGTATCCGGCGCGCTGAACGCGGCGTAATCCGGGTTATAGAGATCCACGGTGTCGACGTTGGTGAACAGCGACGAGCCGTCTCCCAAGGTGCGGAAGCTGTCGCGGTTGGTGTAGTTCAAATCGAGCTTTTGATAATCCACGCCGAGCAGCAACATGTTTTCGGTGTTGTCGGTATAGGTGCGCGCAATCAGGCGATTATCGATATTGAAGCCGTCGTACTCGCCGTCGCGGTCGATCACGCCCCGGGAGATACCCCGTGGCGGCGTCACGTAGGAGTTCGGGTAGACGTTTCTAAGCTCGAGATCGAGATTGGTGTAGCGCGCGTTCTGCTGGAACTCCCAGGTATCGTTGATCTGGTGTTCAAGCTCGTAACCCAGCGCCACCTGACGCTGATCGAGACGGTCGTAATCGGGCTGGCCGTAGTTGGTGGAGCGGTCGATCCGCCCGAAAGGTGATTCATTCACCGTGCCAAAAGCGGGGAAGAAGCCCGAGGTAGGGGTGCCTTCATCTTTCTGCACGCTGGCCAAAAACGTGACCGTGGTGTCATCGCTGAAATCCACGGCCAGGCTCGGCGCGAAGTAGTAGCGCTCTTTCTCGCTGCCGTTGAGCTCGCCGTCCTGGTCACGATAAAGCGCTACGGTGCGGTAGCGCATGTCGTCGCGCTCGCCCACCGGGCCGGACACGTCGATGCCCACCTGGCGGTGACCGTCGTTGCCCGCCTCCACCGTGATATTCCTTTGGGGCTCAAACGTGGGCCGCTTGCTGATCGCATTGATCACACCACCGGGAGGCGCCTCGCCGTAAAGAATCGACGCCGGGCCCTTCAAGAGATCCACCCGCTCCAGGCCAAAGGTTTCGTTCATCCACCAGAAATAGCCGCCGGTACGAAACAGGCGCAGGCCGTCCTGGTAAGTGGCGTTTTCCGCGCTGAAGCCGCGCAGGAAGAACCAGTCGGCGTTGTTGTCGTTACCGTAGGGCTGCGAGGTGACACCAGAACGGTATTGGAAAGTCTCGTCGTACTTGTTGACGCCGCGGTCTTCAAGCTCCTGCTCGCTGACCGTCGAGATCGCCCGAGGGGTTTCGATATCCGGTGTCGCGACCTTGAGCGCGGTGGCGGTGACCACGGTGGTGCCCATATCGACCGGTTGCTCCTGGGCCAGCACAGCCAAGGGACCCACGCAAAGCGCACTTCCCAAAGTCAGAACCATTGAACGGCGAACGGCGACGGATAACGGCGCGGCGGGGAAAGGCGTACGGAGCATGGCGTCGGTCTCGTTAAAGAGCAAGGAGGCGTCGTGATTAAGACGAATGATACGGATTATTATTCACAACCACAATATCAAGGCCGACTCAAGCCGCGATAGCGGAACAGGCCGTTGCAAAAGCGTTCTCGAATCAGGTAGGCGTAACCGATGACTCGCCTTCGAACCCGCCCCCCCCGATCATCAGCACGCCTGGCAACCTTATGATATAACGCTGCTACCGAGCGAAGAATCGCTCTTCTTTTTATACCTGCCAAAAGGGGCTCATGACGCTATCCAGACTATCTAATCACCGCTGTTTACTTCTGTTCGCCGCTCTGTTGCTTCTGGGCTGGCTCGCTCTCTGGGCAGTGGCCTATTCACCCGAGAGCTGCTACCAGAGCGCGCAGCGCACGGCGTTGAACGGGGCCGGCCGGCTGATCTGCGACTCACGCCTGGACATGCTCTTTCTGTTCGTCGAGGACTCGTTGCATAACTGGCTAGCGGTACTGGGTTGGATCGTGCCTTATGCGATCTTCATCTGGGTCACGATTCGCACCCTGCTCAGCCAACACCAGCGCCTGGCGGCGGTCATGTTTACCGCCCTTACCGGCATGCTGCTTTGGGGGTGGCTGATCGTTTCGCTGGACCGCTCGCCCTATCATTGCGCCTTTGGCTTCGGGGGGTTTGGCTGCTCGAACCAGCTGGGCGAGGTCGGCATAGCGGCGGTCTTTTTGGGTTGGCTGATTCCGCTTGGCATGCTGGGTGCGGTCATTGTCGCGGCGTATAAAGAGCGCCTCATACATCAGGTGCCCGCTCCACACAAAGTAGAGCCTTAGGCAGTTAGGGGCTGGACGCAAGCGGCATCACCGCCGCTACCAGCGCCGCGCGATAGAGAACCGACTTGGCCGGGGAAGGATTGCCAGAGCGCATAGGCGCCTCGTTTTGAGTTATTCACCCGGCCGTGTCAAAGAAAAGACAGTTAAAAAACGCTCCGCGTAGGCTCGCCCTTCATCTACTCAAGATCCACTTCTGGCGCTGGCTTTATCAAGCGCTAGCGCTAACACCACCCGCTTGCTGATAGACTAAAACCAGCTCATCGGACGCCAACTCACGCTGCCCATAGCCCGCTTCCGGCAGGCTCGCCCAGATGGTGCGGCAAGCATCAATGGCCTCTCGAATACGGCCTTCGTGAATCATGGAAAGCGCCTGGCACTGGCGTATCAACTCTATCGCGGCTTGATTCTGGCTTTCGGGGCTGAAATCGGGCAGCCCGACTCGGTCGACCAGGTCATCCCAGGTATCTTCCAAAAACTGGTAGCGGCCCGCCGCGGTCGAGCTGATCCCATAAGCGGGCAGTGACACCAGACGGCGCGGGTGATCCTGGTAGCCATCGAACACCTCGCCTCCCACCAGCACGTTATAGCCGTTCTCGCTACCATGGCGCGGGGTGCCCTCGGCGTGGGCCAGCATATCGAGAAACGCGGTCACGTTTTCCGGGCGAGTATTTTCGGACGATTCCGACCTGGTACGCTCCAGATCGACCTCTTCATACCAGTGTGCAGGGGACTGTGCAGACACGATAAACTCTCCTTGTACAGATTCCGGACGTGACGACAAGACAACACTTTTCCATTCAAGGCGATAACCTGAGATAAAGCGTTTTTTAATCTCCTGCCACCTCTCTCTAGCGGCCTTTCCAATTGAAGCGGCCTACCGGGCTGGCTAGAATGCTTATCTAATCAAAATTTACTATTGGGTAAGCGGCCCGATACCGGAACCTTGATACCATGGCCACGTTCATTCCAGCACTGACGACCATTCCCCGCATGACCCGTGGCGAACGTCGCGTAGCGCAACGCCTAGACAGCCTGCTGGAAGACGACTACATCGTCTGGTACGACATTCCCCTGGGGCGCCAGCGCCGCTATCCGGATTTCATCGTGCTGCACCCGGCGCGGGGCCTGCTGTTTCTCGAGGTCAAGGACTGGAAGATCGAAACCCTGCACTCCATCACGCCGGACAGCGTCGAGATCGACACCCAACAAGGGCGCAAAACGGTCAGCAATCCGCTATTTCAAGCGCGCCAATGCGCCTTTGCCGCCATTGATCAACTAAAGCGCGACCCGCAGCTGATCCAGAGCGATAAGCGCTATCAGGGCAAGCTCTGCTTTCCCTACGGGCATGGCGTCTTTTTTCCCAACATCACACGCCTGCAGTGGAACAAGGCCATTTCCGAGGCGGAGCAAGAGCTCGTACTGCCGGGCCACCGGGTGATCTGTAAGGACGAGATGGCCCCCACCACCGACCCCGAAGCGTTTCAGCAGCGCCTCTGGAGCATGTTCGGCTACCAGTTTGGCGAGAAGCTCACTCTCCCCCAGCTCGACCGGATTCGCTGGCAGCTCTTCCCGGAGGTGCGCATCGACGCCCCGACCGGGGATCTGTTCGGTGACGACGAGGAACAAGCGACCAATGCCGCACCGGCCACGGAGGTCGTGCCCAATATCGTGCGCGTCATGGACATTCATCAGGAGCAGCTGGCGCGCAGTATGGGCGACGGCCACCGGGTGATTCACGGCGTGGCCGGCTCCGGCAAAACCTTGATCCTTGGCTACCGCTGCCTGCATCTGGCCCAGGCAACGAGCAAACCGATTTTAGTGCTGTGTTTCAATATTACTCTGGCGGCAAGGCTTCGCTGCTTTATCACCGAAAAAGGTATCGCCGACAAAGTGATGGTTCACCACTTCCATGAGTGGTGCGGCCAGCAGTTGAAGACTTATAACGTCGACCTGCTGACAGGCAGCAAACCAGCCTACGAGCGCCAAGTGGAAAGCGTGATTCAAGCCGTCGACGAGTCGCGCATTCCGCGGGCGCAATATGCTGCGGTGATGATCGACGAAGGCCACGACTTCGAGCGCGAGTGGCTGAAGCTGGTGGTACAGATGATCGACCCGGACACCAACTCGTTGTTGCTGCTCTACGACGATGCCCAGTCCATCTACCAGAAAGGCGCGCTGAAATTTCCGCTTTCTTCGGCCGGTGTTCAGGCCCGTGGGCGCACCACCATTCTCAAACTGAACTATCGCAATACTCGGGAAATCCTTACGTTCGCCTACGATTTTGCACGAGACTTCCTGGAAGCCTGTGAGGCCGACGATGACCATATACCGCTGATCACCCCGGAAGTGGCCGGGGTAAGTGGGCCCAAGCCGGCATTTCGCGCTTTCGATAATGCCCATCTCGAGGCACGCTATCTGGTGCACTGCATTCAGACGTGGCAGCGCCAAGGCAGCGAGCTGAACACTATTGCCGTGGTCTATACCAGCAACGCCCAAGGAAAGCTCTTCCACAAAGCCTTGCAGGCCGCCGGCATTCCTTGCCGTTGCCTGCAAACGCCTGCCGACAAGCGCAGCTACGACCTGGAAGCCGACGAGGTAGTACTGCTCAGCCGTCAAAGCAGCAAGGGGCTAGAGTTCGACACGGTACTGCTCAGCGGGCTTGGGGCACTCAGTCTTGATGAGGAAAAACAGGCTCAGGAGGCGCGTCTGCTCTACGTAGGCATGACCCGTGCCCGGCGCCGCCTGATGGTGACCAGCAGCAAGGAAAACTGGTACACCGAGCGGCTGAGCGAGCTGGCGGCGGCTTGAAGGTAGCGGCTTTTTTATATCACCTGTGAGCGAGGCACCTGAATGGCGATCGAACAAGGCATCTGGAAGCTGGCAAGCGATACCGACGAGGCACCGCAAAAACTACGCCCTATGGGGCTAGCCGACGAGGGGAAGCTGGAAGATCAGATCATGCAGGATGTCTCGATCCTCAACCGGGACTGGCTGCTGATCGGCCGTCAGGTGCGCACCGGCTTCGATAAGCTCATCGACCTGCTCGCGCTGGATGCCAACGGTAACGTGATCATCATCGAGCTTAAACGTGATAAAACGCCCCGCGACGTGGTCGCCCAAGCCATCGTCTACGCCAGCTGGGTCGTCACCTTGGCCGACTATCAGTTGATCGATATCTACCAGGCCTTCAATGAGCGCTATCCACGCCCTCACCCGACTCTGGAAGATGCCTTTTCCGCCAAGTTTGGCGTACCGCTTGATGACGTCTCGCTCAATGACAGCCACCAGATGGTGGTGGTGGCGACACGGCTCGACGCCAGCAGTGAGCGGATCATCAACTACTTGAATGACCACGCTCAGCTTTCGATCAACGCGATGTTCTTCTCGGCGTTCGAAGACGGCGGCAACCACTACCTGAGCCGCGCCTGGATGATCGACCCGGACGAGCCGCCCAAGCCCGCCGCGCGCAAGGCGCAAAAGGCGCCGTGGAACGGCGAGTTCTACGCCTCGTTTGGCGATGATCGGCCTTGGGAATTGGCGCGCCGTTTTGGTTTTATCGCCGGTGGCGGCGCCTACTGGTACTCCAAGACCCTCAACCTGCTTTCCGAAGGCGATCGGGTCTGGGTCAACATTCCCAAAACCGGCTACGTCGGCGTGGCGGAAGTGACCGGCGAGCGTATACGGGCGGATGAGTTCATGGTCGATACGGCGGACGGTCTTCAAGAGCTGTGCGAAGTAACGACTCCGGCCGATTACCCCCACCTACACCCTGCGGATGTGTCTGATGACGAAGACACGCTGGAGTACCTCGTGCCAGTTCGCTGGATAAAAAGCGTGCCCGCGATGGCGGCATTTCGCGAAGTGGGGCTATTTGGCAATCAGAACACGGTGTGCAAGCCGACGACGCCGAAGTGGGAGCATACGGTGGGGCGGTTGAAACAGGTTTGGAAGATTGCTTGAAAGCTCGTTTTCGGGAACGAGAAATCAGGAAAGGAATTGGTGGGCCCAGTCCGACTTGAACGGACGACCAAGGGATTATGAGTCCCCTGCTCTAACCAACTGAGCTATGGGCCCGAAAGGCGTGCATATCATAGCGAATGTGGCCGGGCGAGGCTACCCCTGGGGCGCTATCTTGATCTTATTGCGGCACTTTTGCGCTGTGGGCGAGTCTGCTGATGAGTCCTTACTATGGAGACATGCCATGAAAGCCTTGTTTGCTCTTTTACCGCTGGTGTTGGCGATGCCGGTGTACGCGGATTGGCAGCTGGATTCGAGCCAGTCCCAGGTACAGGCGACCATTACCCAGCTCGACGGCCCGACGCCGCAGACCCATCACCATCAGGTGCGTGATTTGCAGGGCGAGATCTCGCCGGACGGCACCCTGCGCCTGCCGCTGAAACTCAGCCAGACCGATCTGCTCTCGCGCTTTGGCGAGTTGCCGGTCTGGGCGCGGCTACTCACCGATTCCACGCTGGTGACGTTGACCGCGCAGATGCCGCCGGAGCGCCTCGACGGTCTGGATATCGGTGAGACGATGGTGGAAACCCTGACCTTTCGTGTGCAGACCGACGGGGTCAACCGCCAGGAAGACGTGCCGCTTCGCTTCACCCGCGAAGGCTTGAATCAGGTGCGGGTGACCCACGCCGAACCCATGGCGCTGGATGGCAGCACCCTGATGGCGAACAACACGGTGCGCACTGTCATGTCGCTTTTGGGCTATCAGCAAATTGCCGATCACGTACCGGTGACTCTGGATGCCCTGCTGGTCAACCGCTAGCGCTCACTCCTTCGCGGTGGCCCGGCGCACGTTGGCAAGCAAGGGGCTACCGGTATCCGGGTCCTTGAGCAGCGTGCACTCCACCCGATAAAGGGTGCGCACCAAGGCCGGGGTAACCACCTCGGAAGGCGGGCCTTCGGCGACGATGCGTCCTTCGCACATGGCAATGAGGTGGTCGGCGTAGCGGCAGGCGCTGGCCAGGTCGTGCAGTACCATCACCACGGTGCGGCCCTGGGTTGCCAGTTTTTGCACCAGTTCGAACACCTCGATCTGGTGGCCCAGATCCAGCGCCGAGGTAGGCTCGTCCAGCAGTAGCAGCGGCGTTTGCTGGGCGATGGTCATGGCGATCCAGGCACGCTGGCGCTGGCCGCCGGAGAGCGCTTCCAGCGGGCGGTCCGCCAGGGCCTCGAGGCCCGCGGCGGTGAGCGCGTACTGCACGATTTTCTGATCTTCCGGCGACCACTGGCGCAGCCACCCCTGGTGGGGCTGGCGGCCAAAGCGAATCAGTTCGGTCACGGTGAGCCCTTCCGGCGCCACGGCTTCCTGGGGCAAGAGTGCCAGCTTCTTGGCAAGCTCCCTGGCGGGCAGGTCTTGTACGTCGGCGCCGTCGAGCAGTACCGCGCCGCTGTCCGGTTTGTGCAGCCGGGCCAGTCCCGAGAGCAGCGTGGATTTACCGCACCCATTGGGGCCGACGATGGCGGTCACCTTGCTAGCGGGCAGATGAAGGCCCAGTTCGTTGATCACCCGGCGCGTGCCGTAACTCATGTTCAGTGCCTGGGTGGCAAGCGTGGGGGTATCGGTCGCATCAATCATGGGCGGCTCCGTTGCGGGCGCATCAAGATCCATAAAAGCCAGGGGCCACCCACCACGGCGGTGACGATGCCCACGGGTATTTCGACCGGCGCGAGCAGCGTGCGCCCGGCCAGATCCGCCAGCACCATCACCAGCGCCCCGGCAAGCGTGGCGGCCAGCACCGGCACGTGGCGTGAACTGGAAAGCGAACGGGCGATTTCCGGGCCGATGAGCGCCACCATACCCACCGGGCCGGCCACCGCGACGGCAAGCCCGGTGAGCACCACGGAAAGCGCAAGCACCTGAACACGGCAAGCCCTGACCTTTACCCCCAGGCCGCTGGCCACGGCGTCCTTGAAGCGCAAAAGCGTCAGCGAGCGGGCCAGCACCAAAGCCAGCACGATACCCAGCGCCAGCCCCAGGGCCAGCAGCAGCACCGCATCCGGGGAGCGGGCGTTGAGCGTGCCGATGGTCCAGGGGTAGGCAGCGTTGGCGTCATCGATCGGCACCCGGGCCAGAAAGAGCTGAGTGATCGCGCCGAACACGGCACCCACACCAATGCCCGCCACGATGAACCGATACCCCTGGGTGCCGCTGCCCGCAGAAAGCCCGAAGGTAATGGCGGCGGCGGTGGCCGCCCCGGCCAGCGCCATGGGCGGCGGCGCGATGGCGGTACCCACGCCGATCACCGAGGCCACGGCAAAGGCGGTCGCGCCGTTGTCGATGCCGATGATACCGGGGGTGGCCAGGCGGTTACGCGCCAAAGTCTGCATCAGGATGCCTGCCAGGGCGAAGCCGGCGCCGGTCAAACAGGCGGCGGCCAGGCGCGGCAGGCGAAGTTCGTTGACCATGAACGCGGTCATCATGTCGCCCTGGCCTGCCAGCGCGTACATCACGTCCGCCGGCGAAAGCGGTACGCTTCCCATGCTCAGGTAGATGACGCCGGCCACTAGAAGCGCGAGAAAAAGCCCGAGGTTGACCGCCACGGCGCGCCGCTCGAACAGTACGCTATACGCCTGCCCCCGGGCGTGCCACGCCAGGCGCCAGTAGCCGGGCGGCGATACCCTGTCGAGAGCGCTACCCACGCCGCTGTACCGGGAGGAGAACTCCGTCAGATACTCGGAGGTGGCTGTCGTTTTCGTTGCCATAGTCAACCATGTAAAAGGCCGCTGCCACTAAAGGGGGCCTTATTAAAGCATCGGTAAACGCCGAGCGCGAACCACGGCGACCAGCACCGGCGCGCCGCAAAGCGCGGTCAGAACACCCAGCGGAAGCTCGGAGGGCGCCACCAGAATGCGCGAAATGATGTCGGCGCTCAGCACGATCAGGGGCCCGACGGGCAGACAGAACCAGAGCGTGCGGCGAATGTCCGGCCCGGTCAGCGCCCGGGCGACGAAGGGCACCACCAGTCCCACGAAGGCGATGGGCCCGGCGATCGCGGTGGCTGCACCGACCAAAAGCGCCACACAGCCGATCACGATCCAGCGAATCAAACCGGGCCGGTGGCCAAGCCCGGAGGCGGCCCGCTCACCCAGCGCCAGCGCCGCCAGAGGCCGGGCAGTGACGAGTACCAGAAAGGCGGCCACGGCCAAGCTCGGCAACACGCTGATCAGATCCTCGATGCGCCGTCCGGCAAGACTTCCCACCACCCAGAAGCGAATCTCGTCCGCCGCGCGCTGATCATAAAGCAGGATCAGCGCGGTCAGCGAGCCCAGAAGCCCCGAGAACGCTGCCCCGGCCAGCACCAGGCGCACCGGGTCGTTGCCCACGCCGCGAAAGCGCGCCACGCTGAGTACGCAGATACAGCCAACAAGCGCGCCGAGCTGGGCCACCGAGATACGCAGCGTTGCCGCACTCGCCCCCAGCACCAGCGCAAGTGCCACGGCAAAGGCGGCGCCGGCGCTTACCCCCAGAAGGCCAGGCTCGGCCAGCGGGTTTCGCGATACCGCCTGCAAGAGTGCCCCGGCGATGCCCAGCGCCATGCCGACGACGATGCCGATCAGCGTGCGTGGGGCGCGAAGTTCCCATACCACAAAACGCGCCTCGCCATCGGCGCTGCCCTGCAAAAGCGCCAGCACCCGTGCGGGGCCGACGCTGCCCGCCCCGATCAACAGGCTCAACACACTCACCGCCACGAGGGCGGTGAGCAGGTAAAGCATCAGGGTGCGGGGCGTTCGGCGCGCGACCGCCCCGCGAAGCGCATAGGCAATGCCGGTCACGGCAGCAGCGCGGTTTCGATATCGTTCAGAATGGCCTGCGCCGCCAGTGGGCCGCTGGCGCTGCTCCAGAGCTGGCCGTCCACCGGCACGACCCGGTCTTGCTGCACCACGTTCAAACGGGTGAACGCCGTACTCTGTTTGGCGGCGTCCAGCGCCTGCTGGCCTTCATCATTGAGGGTAGCCAGAAACAGCCAGTCGCCGTCGATCATGGAGAGATTCTCGAGGCTCAAGACATCGCTGTGGGCGCTGCCTTCCTTGACGAGGTCCGCGTCGCTGACGCTGATGCCCACCCGATTGAGAAGCCCGGTGGCGATCAGGTTTTCCGACATCACCATGGCGCCATTGGGCATCCAGCGCACCACGAAGGCGTGTTCGTCCGGATGGCTCTCACCGATTCGCTCGGCGAGTTCGGCAACGCGTTCGTCCACGGCGCTGATCGCCTCCTCTACTGCCTCCTGGCGGTTGAGGGCTTCGCCGAACAGCCGCGCCTCGGCCTCCCAGTTGTCCGGCTCGAAGGTTTGGGTCGGAGGTACGACCGTCGGCGCGATACGCGAAAGAAGCTGGTACTGCTCTTCAGGGAGCTGGGCAGCGGCCAGAATCAGATCCGGCTGCTGGGCCAGTACGGCTTCGATGTTGATCTCGCGCACCACGCCCACCACTTCCGGGCGCTCGGCATCGAAGTCCTCGGTGAAGTACTCGGTGATGTAGTCGGCAACGTCCGTGCCGCCGCGCGTGGTGACCGCCCCCAGCGGCATGATGCCCGCGGCGATGGCGGTATCCAACGCCCCTTCGTAAACGGTCACTACGCGCTCGGGAGTGCCTTCAACTTCTACCTCTCCATAAGCGGTGTCCAGCGTACGTGCCTGGGCGTGGCCCGCTAGAAGTGCGCCGATCAGCGCGCCGGCCATACCCAAACGCTGTGCCGTGTTACCCCGTGCCCCGCGACCTGTTCCCGTCATTGAAACTCTCCTGTTCGTTATTGGCTTTGATAATAACGATTCTCAAAAGCAATTGCATTACCCAATTTTCAAAGCGCTTTTCTATTGCTGGCACTGACGGTTGATGGTGAGCCGTGCAAGCAGGATACAACGCCACTTTTCACCTGCGTTGTAATTGATGCAACGGCATGTTCCAGAATTTTTTCTCGATATCGGGAACTATTATTTCTAGAATCCCGCTATCATTTGATAACAAGTCTCATTAACAAGATCGCCGCTTTTATCGCAAGGGTTCTTCAATGTCTCGTTTTACGCGTACCACCATTGCCAGCGCAGTTGCCTTGAGCGCCTGCGCAAGCAACGTTCACGCCCAGGAAGGCGTCAGCAACCTCGACAACCTGGTCGTTACCGCAGCCGGTTACGAGCAGACACTCAACAACGCGCCGGCCAGTATCTCGGTGGTCACGCGTGAAGAGCTCGAGCAGAATCAGTACTCCAACATTGCCGAAGCCATTTCCGATATCCCCGGCGTGGATACGCGGGCCGGCACCGGCAAGACCGGCGGGCAGAATATCTCCATTCGCGGCATGCCCAGCGACTACACCCTGATCCTGATCGACGGGCGCCGTCAGAATACGTCCGGTGATGTCACACCCAACGGCTTTGGTGAAACCTCCACGAGCTTCATGCCCCCGCTCTCTGCCATCGAGCGTATCGAGGTCATTCGCGGGCCGATGTCGACGCTTTATGGCTCCGACGCCATGGGCGGTGTGATCAATATCATCACCCGCCGGGTAGGCACCGAGTGGGCAGGTTCAGTCAACGTGGAGAACTCTTTTCAGGAGGACCGGGATGAAGGTAACAGCTCAGCGCTCAACCTCTACGCCTCGGGCCCGCTGGTAGAGGACACGCTAGGCTTGCAGCTACGCGGACGCGTATTTGACCGCGACAGCTCCGAACGCATGGTGGAAAACAGTGTAGGTCGCGACCCCCGCCCCGGCGAGGCGCGGATCTACTCCCTGGGCGGGCGCTTGAGCTTTACCCCGGACGATACCCACGAAATCTGGCTCGACGCCGAGCGCGCACGCCAGACCTACGATAATTCCGACTGCCGTCTGGGCAGCCTCGATGGCCTGCGCCGCAGCGACTGCGAAACGCCGGACCCGGACGCCTACTTCGGTTACGAGGATGAGCTTCGCTTCAACCGCGACCAGATCGCCCTCGGCCACTCAGCACGTCTGGATGCCGGCACCTGGGACACCAGCATTACCCGCAACGAAACCGAGAGCCTTGGCCGTACGCTACCCACCGGCAACGCCCCGGCCTACGGCTATGTGGCCCAGGGCGGCGAGCCGCGCCAGCTGGAAAACCGCGATATCGTCGTGGACGCCAAATTCGTCGCCCCGCTGGAGGATCACATGGTCACCGTGGGGGGGCAGTACATCGACGCCGAGCTGATCGACGCCACTGCAGGCAATGAAAAATTCAGCCAGTCGAGCTGGGCGGTCTTTCTCGAGGACGAGTGGTTTTTACGCGACGACCTGGCACTGACCCTGGGCGGACGCTATGAAAACCACAACGCCTTTGGGGGCCACTTCAGCCCGCGTGGCTACCTGGTGTGGAACACGACCGACGAGTGGACGCTCAAGGGCGGCATCAGCCAGGGCTACAAGACACCGACGCTGAACCAGTTGCACGACGGCGTTAACGGCTTTGGCAACCAGGGGCTCTCGGCAAGCCTGGGCTCGCCCAACCTCTCGCCGGAGAAGAGCACCAACTACGAAATCGGCGCGATCTACGATAACCTGGATAACTTCTCCGCCGGGGCGACGGTCTTCTTTACCCAGTTCCGCGACCGTATTGCCAACGGCGACGATCTTCCGAACTGCCAGTTCATCGACAACAACGGCAACCAGCCCTTCGCCAATGTGGCCAACTGCATCAGCGTGGGCGATTTCACCACCCAGGATAGCTTCAGCCAGGAAATCAACGTCGACCGCGCCGAAACCCGCGGCATCGAGCTGACCAGCCGCTACCAGTTCGCACCCAAATGGAGCATCAGCGGCGGCTATACCTATACCGACACCGAAGTGACTTCCGGCGATAACGAAGGCCAGGCGTTGACCAACGCGCCCAAGCACAAGCTGACCGCGGATCTTTCCTGGGCGATCAACGAGCGCTGGACGACCACGCTCGAAGGTGAGTACTACTCATCGCGCGACCGCTTTACCGACAACGTCACTGGCAACTCCGCTGCGCTGGTCGAGCAGGTGGGCAACAAGCTGGATGGCTACGAGCTATTCCACCTGCGCTCCTCCTACCGCTTCTCGGACAACGTTCGCCTCACCGGCCGGGTCAACAACCTGCTCGACAAGGACTTCACCGACTACGACACCTACGGCTACAACGGTGATACCTACATCGCCTACCGCTATACACAAACCGGCCGGGCGACCGATGGGGTTGCACTGGATGGCCGCAGCTACTGGCTCTCCGCCACCTACGACTTCTGATCCTTGCCGTGTCGTCAATGCTCCTCGACGACGCTTGCTGATTTGAGCCCTGGCCCGCGCCGGGGCTTTTTTATTCCTTTACCTTATCTTGCATTCAATGAATGAAGCGGTGCCTTCGACAACCATTAACACAAATGTCTCTTATTTTCATTTGCATGCCTAACTGGCACAATGACACTCTCCTTTTAGCCTGCGGGCCTTCTCATGTACGACTTCGACGAACTCGCCGCCTTCTCAAACGTAATGACCACCGGTAGCCTGACCCGCAGCGCTCAAAGTCTGGGGCTTGCCAAGTCCACCCTTAGCCGCCGCATCAGCCAACTGGAGACACGCCTGGGCCAGCCGCTGCTCAGACGCCAGGCCAACCGGCTGATTCCCACCGAAGCGGGACTGCTCTTCAACCAGTACTGCGGCGAGCTTTTGACCATGGCGACGAAAAGTCACGAAGCCCTGGCGGAACTGCGCGAGGAGATTAGCGGCAAGATGACCCTGGAAGTACACGGTGCCCTGGCACGGGGATGGGCGGCAGGCGTGATGGACAGCTTCCTGAACCGTCACCCGGGTATCGAGCTGACGCTGTATACCCGCGAAACGCCGCCTCAGCGAATGCACAGCAACAGCGTTCACGTCTGGCTCGGCGCCGTGGAGGAGTGCGGTCTGAACCAGGAAAGCCTGGGCCAGCTGACCCGAGGACTATACGCAAGCCCTCGTTACCTCGCTCATGCGCCTGCCCTTGCACATCCCGATACGCTCGGCCAGCACGCCTGGATTGATCTGCTCGATACCGCCTCGACCGGCCTGGCGCTCTACAACAGCGCCCAGGAGTATGTGTTCAGCCCGCCACGTTCGCGGTTGAGGGTCGATTTGACCGTGATGCATATTGATGCGATTGCCTCTGGTCAAGGCATCGGGCTTTTACCTCATTGGCTGGTCGCCGAGCGCGAGGCGTATCACCCCGGGGAACTTGTACACTGTCTGCCAGGCTGGGAGCCGGCCCCTCTGCCGATCACCCTGCTCTACGCCTACGGCCACCACTCCCGCCGGGTCAAGGCACTGCTCGACTTCCTGCGCGAGCAAGTTCCCCCTCAGTGGCACGCCGAGGTTGCTGACAGCTGATCCAGGAGAAGTCTTGCCAGCCTGAGCGGTTATTGCCGACAATAGGCGACGTACGCTTGCCAAGGACGCTCAATGCTCGTTGAACTATTCGCCGTCATGGCGCCGGTACTCGCCGGTGCCGGGCTCGGTTTTTTCTGGGTTCGCCTGGGCCAGCCCTACCCTATCGAATTCGTCACTCGGCTGGTGTTCAACATCGGCACGCCGTCACTGGTACTTGCCTCACTGGCCGGTGCCTCGATCGATGCCAGCACCTTTGGTAGAACCATGCTGGCCACAGCACTTGTGATCAGCCTGATGGGGGTCGCCACTTTTGGCGTGGCGCTACTGTTGCGCCGTGACTGGCGGGTTCTTCTGGCGCCCATGATGTATCCCAATACCGGCAACATGGGCCTTCCCGTGGTGCTCTACGCCTTCGGTAGCGCCGGGTTTGCCTACGGCATTACGGTAATGGTGACTGTCTCGCTTTTCCAGTTCACCCTGGGAGCGATTCTTAGCAGCCAAGGCAACCCGCTCAAGACTCTGGTGAAAACCCCCACGGTGTACGCCATCGTGATCGCCATGACGCTGCTTTTGACCGATACGGCGCTGCCGGCCTGGCTCGCCAACACGGTGGACCTGATGTCCGGGTTCACCGTACCGCTCATGCTGATCACCCTCGGGGTATCCCTTGCCAGCATTCAGGTGAAAAGCCTGCGCTCGGGTATCGGCTTCAGCCTGGTGCGCATTCCGCTGGCCGCCGCAGCCGCCTGGCTTATATCAAGCCTTCTGGGACTGCCCCCTCTTGCCCAGAGCATCCTGGTCATTCAGATGTGCATGCCGGTGGCGGTGTTCAACTACCTTTTCGCCCAGCGCGCCAAGCGCGAGCCTGCCTATGTGGCAAGCCTGGTCTTCTGCTCGACCCTGTTGGCGCTTATCTACCTTCCCGCACTGCTGGCGCTGATGATGTAGGGAATGACGGAACCTACTGCTCTGGATACAGTCACTGCTAAATTAATTATAATTCCCCCGTCCGGAGAGCCCTCATGTCGACATCGCCCGTACCGCAAGCGCCAACCTCGTCACTCCTTCGCCGCTGCGCTTCACCGTTGGCAGGCGGATTGCTGCTGCTGGGAGGGCTGGGGAGCGTTCAGGCCGAGATGACGCACGATTCGGTCAAGACCGACGTCGCCACGTTCTCCATCGAACGCGTGGCGCAAGGATTGGAGCGCCCCTGGGCGGTGGCCTTTTTGCCCAATGGGCGTTTTCTGGTCAGCGAGCGCGCCGGGCGGCTAAACCTGGTGGATAATGACACCGGCAGCGTCGAGGTATTGAGCGGCATGCCCGAGGTAAGCGCTCATGGTCAGGGCGGGCTGCTGGATGTCGTACTGCACCCGGCCTTCGGTGACGGCGAGCATGACTGGATCTACTTCACCTGGAGCAAGCCCGACGATGGCGGTACGCGTACTGCGCTCTCCCGGGTACGCTGGGAAGGCGAAGGTCTGGGCGAAGTGGAGCACGTGTTCGAGCAGGACCGCGCCTCCGGCCCCGGGCGCCACTACGGTTCGCGACTGGCCTGGCTCCCTGATGGCACACTGCTGATGAGTGTGGGCGACCGCGGCTCCGACCCCAGCCGGGCGCAGGCACGCGATGATCACGCAGGCTCCACCCTTCGCCTGACCGAGAACGGCAGCGCCGTCGAGGACAACCCCTTTGTCGATGACGCAAGCACACTCGACGAGCTCTACTCCTTGGGTAATCGCAATATTCAAGGCATGGTGGTGCGCGACAACGGCCAGGCGTGGGTGTCCGAACACGGCCCTCTCACCGGCGATGAGCTGAACCTGATAAAGCCCGGCCATAACTACGGCTGGCCGGAAGTCACCCTGGGTAACGATTACGCTACCAACGAGCCGTTCGGCCAGACCTCCATGCCCGGCATGACCGACCCCGCGTACGCTCTCGACGGGCGCTTTGCACCTTCCGGGCTTGCCGAGGTGGCCGGCGAACGCTTTGCGAACTGGCAAGGCAACCTGCTGGCCGGTGGCCTTGCCAGTGAAAAGCTTGAACGCTTTGTCATCGAAGATGAGCGCATCACGGACAGCGAAGTACTGCTGGAAGGCCAGGTGGGCCGCATTCGTGATGTACGCCAGGGCCCTGATGGCAACATCTACCTTTTGACCGACAGCGACCAGGGCGGGCTTTATCGCCTGGCCCCTGTGGAATAGTCGCCCAACGACACTACTGGAAGACAAGAACCCGATGCGCTTACGTAACTTAATGATTTTAACGGTGATCGTGCCGCTTTTCGTCGCGCTCGTGGTGTTCAGTCTTGTGGCGATCAAGGCCTTGGAAGATAACGTACGCTCCAAGCTTCAAACCGAGGTTGAAATCATTACCCGGGCGCTGAGCACCTCACTGAGCTACGCCGTGGCCCGGGACAGCGCCGCCCCGCTTGAAGAGGCCCTGCAATCGGCGTTTTCGTTTCACCGGATTTACGGCGCCTACGTATTCGATGGGCAGGGCCGCGAAATCTACGGGCTGGGGCTGGGCAAGAACCTTTTCACCCCCACCGAGATTCAAAGCGTCATCGAGCGCGACGACCTCTACAGCAATTATCGTCAACTCGATGGCTGGACCTATTACTCCGCGCTGATTCCGCTGCGCACCCAGGACGGTACCGTGTACGGTGTACTGCAGGTGAACCGGCTCAATACCGGCATCGAGAACTACACCGGGTTCATCAGCATCGTGGCGGTGCTGGTATTTATCATCGGGGCCGGCGGGATCGTGCTCAGCATCTGGTGGGGATTTCGGCGCTACATCGAGCGCCCTTTGAACCGGCTTTTGCGTGTTATGCTATTAATAGAAGACGGTGACCGTAGCCAACGAGCAAACGTGGAAGGACCGGTGGAATACCGCCGCCTGGCCTCGGGGCTGAACGGCATGCTGGACGCCATGGCCGAGAAGGACCGGGATATCGATGCTCGCCGCCGGCGTGAAATCGAGCTTGAAAAACGGCTACGCAAGTCCAAGAAGCTCGCGGAGCTTGGCGTGCTGGCTGCAGGTGTCGCGCACGAAATCGGCGCGCCGCTTACCGTCATCAATGGCCAGGCCCAGCGCCTGGCGCGTCGCGACGTCATTGGCGACGATGAAAGAGCACGGCTGGGCCGTATTCGTGGCGAGGTGGAGCGCATTGTCGAAATCGTGCGCCAGCTCATGGAGCTTGGCCGCCAGCACAATGTGGAAAAGGGCAAGCAGTCTCTCGATCATCTTGTTACGAGCGCAAGCGAGCTGGTCGAGGAAGAGCTTGAACCACGGGGCATCCAGCTGGATATCAAGCTCCCCACGCCAGAGCTTTGGGTCATGGTCAACGGCCAGCAGATCGTGCAGGTACTCTCCAACCTGCTACGCAACGCCGCCCAGGCGCCCGATGTCAGTCTTGTGCAGGTACGCGCCGAACAGCAAGGCAATGAAATGACGCTTTGGGTAGAAGACGATGGTCCTGGCATTCCTGTATCGCACCACCATCAGGTATTTGACCCGTTTTTTACCACCAAGCCCGTAGGCCAGGGTAGTGGCCTGGGGCTTTCGATGGTACACCGCATTATCAATGACCACGGCGGGACGATTGGCGTGTTCGACAGCGCCCTGGGGGGCGCGGGGTTTGAAATATCCCTGCCCCTGACTGAAACCGCATCCGCTTGAGGAAAACGTTTGTGACCGATCAGGAACACCTTTTACCGTTACTGGTTGTCGAAGACGACCCCGCGATCCGTGAGCTTCTGGAAGAGGAACTGCACGACGCCGGTTACGACACCCTGGGCGTTTCAAGCGCCGAGGAAGCCATTGCGCTTTTAAGCCATACGTCGGTGGCCATGATGATTACCGATGTGCGCCTGCCCGGCATCTCCGGCATTCAACTGCTCCAGCAGCTGCGCCAGAGCGGCTCTGAGCTGGGCATCATCGTGATTACCGCCTTCGGCACCATCGACCAGGCCGTCGAGGCGCTCAAGCTGGGTGCCGATGACTTTCTGACCAAGCCGCTGGATCTCGACGCCATTCGCGATGCGGTATTTCGCGTTCTGGAACGTCAGCGCCTGGCACTCTCCCACGATTCCGAGATCAATCACTTTCACGGCATCGTAGGCAAGAGCCACACCATGCAATCACTTTTCCACGACGCCTCCCGGCTTGCCAAAAGCAACGCGCCCATTCTCATTCTGGGGGAAAGCGGCACCGGCAAGGAGCTCCTCGCCCGCGCCATTCATCAGGAAAGCCCACGAAGCGAGGCGCCCTTTGTACCGGTCAACTGCGCCAGCATTCCCGCCGACTTGATGGAAAGCGAGTTTTTCGGTCATGTGAAAGGGGCATTCACCGGTGCCAATGAAGCGCGCAAAGGGCTTTTCCAGAGTGCCCAGGGAGGCAGCCTGTTTCTGGATGAAATCGGCGAAATGCCGATCAACCTGCAGGCGAAACTTTTGCGGGCGCTGCAGGAAAAGACCATTCGCCCGGTAGGTGGCGAGCGCGAGGAGAAGGTGGATGTACGCATTATCGCCGCCACCCACCGCGATCTGGACAAGGAGATCGAAGCGCAGAATTTTCGTAGCGATCTTTTCTATCGCCTGGAGACGTTTTCGCTTCGAATACCGCCGCTGCGCGAGCGGGGCAGCGATATCGAGCACTTGATCTTTGCCTTGATCGACAAGCACGCCGAATCCCAGGCCAAGCAGATCGAACAGATCGAACCAGAGGCACTCAATACGCTGCTGAGCTACCCCTACCCCGGTAACGTACGCGAGATGGAAAACGCGGTGATGCGTGCGGTAACGCTCAGTGAAGAGGGGGTATTAAAGCATGGCGATCTGCCCGAACGTCTTCGTGAACACGCCAGCACCCAGTCGAGTGTCGAGCTGACCCCTACCCTGAGCGGCGAAGTGCTCCCCGGCACCCAGGCCCCGGCCCCGGCGCCAGCGCGCTGGCCAAGCCTGGAGGAAGTGGAAAAGCGCTATATTCGTAAAGTGCTGGAGGCCACCGGCGGCAACAAGCGCCGCACGGCAGAAGTACTGGGTATTGCGCGGCGCACCCTTTACAGGCGTCTTGAGGATGACGGCGAGCAGACCTGAAGGCGCGTCAGCGACACAAGATCCTCATTAAAATAATGGCCAAGCAGTGAATGCTGCTTGGCCATTGATCAATCCTTTCGAGTTACCGGTGGGCTACCGCACGCTGGGCAATTTTCCCTAGACGTCGTCACTCGGGGTTTCGCCCGCATCGTCATTCGACATCGGACCTGTGCCCATGGGCTGCTCTTCTTCAGGCTCGGCATTGGAGTTGGGTGCGTCGTTGTCGCCGCAGCCAACCAGACTCAGAGTACCCAATGCCAGTAAAGCGCTCAGAAACAGCGCCGTGAAATGTTTATTGCGTCTTGTAGCCATGTCTTTCTCCTTGACCTTGTCGTCACAATCCTTGAAGTGATATGCCTAGACCAGGCCTATTCAACGTAGCGCCGGTTGACGTTTTTTACCAGCTGGCGTGAGCCCGGCGCCGCGCTCGACCCTTTTTTATGCGCCAAAAAAAACCCCGCAAGGGCGGGGAAAATGGTGATGAATCGCGTGGAGCAGCCGCAGGGAACAGACAGCTGGGCCGATTCATCACCGTAGGGAGCGGTATAAAATTAGTTCGTCGTGGTTTCGCCTTCATCGACGGAACCCGGCATGGGCTCGGTGCCATCACCAAAGCCTGGGTTCTCTTCCGGATCCTGATCATTCATTACACCCGACTGCTCACCTGGCATGGGTTCCTGAGAAGTAGCCGCGTCATCTTCAAGGCCCGGATCCGTCATGGTGGAGTTACCCGTGGCCGGCTGTGACGTGGTTGAACCCTGGTTCATGGCTGGCTCATCGTTCATGGCCGGATCATTGTCCATAGCTGGATCATTGTCCAGAGCCCCACCATTTTGTTCCATGGTCTCCGGCTGCTGGGCGGGCGGCATTTCTTCTTCATCGTCATTACCACAGCCAACCAGCGTGAGTGAGGTCACTGTAGCCAACAAACCCAGCGTAATGAGAGATTTACGCTTAAACGTCGGTTTACCTTGCTTATCCATAAGACCTGCCTCCATAAAATCGATCGATCGCTTTCAGGATCTGCCCTCCTTGGCATTGATACCCATTCCCTGGTATCCCGAAACCTTGAATTCATCAAGACACATACATGGCGCGTGCCACATAACCTTAATATACTTTTTTATTCCATAAAATCATTAATTTATAAAAACAATTCACTTATTCAAGGTTTAATCTAAGCTACTTACAAGAGGGATCAAAATGACACATGTATCGTTAGTTGACCGTGTAACCGGAGGCGTTGTGACACACCGACGACATTTATGTATAATATTTTTTAATAAAAAAAAGAGTAATTGTTAACTCAATTTTATAACCCTTTGTGTGCCGTGGTTATTTGCGGCCATGCTGGCCCACGGGGCCCCAGGATGCCCATGTCTAAAACCATTCAAAGAAAGGCATAGTTAATGGACGAAACACGCCCTGTTAAGATTCAGGTCCGCAATTTAAGCAAAGTGTTTGGAAGACACCCCAAAAAAGCCCTCGAGTTACGAGACAAGGGCCTGAAACGCCCTGAGATTCTCGAAAAGACCGGCCAGACATTAGGCCTTTCCAACATCTCCTTCGATGTATATGAAGGCGAGCTTCTCGTCATCATGGGGCTTTCCGGGTCCGGCAAGTCCACCCTTATCCGCTGCTTGAACCGTCTTATCGAGACAACCGAAGGCGAGATCATCATCGACGGCGAAAACATTCCATCGCTGGGTGAGAAAGCGTTGCTGGAGTGTCGCCGGCGCCACTTTTCGATGGTATTTCAGAATTTCGCGCTCTTTCCTCACCGCACGGTCCAGCAGAACGCCGAGTTTGGGCTGGAGATTCGCGGCGTGGACAAGACCAGACGCAAAGAGCTTGGTCACAGCGCCTTGCAGCAAGTAGGGCTCGGGGGCTGGGAAGACGCTTATCCCCACCAGCTTTCCGGTGGCATGCAGCAGCGCGTGGGCCTTGCCCGGGCACTTGCCAACGATGCAAGCGTTCTGCTCATGGACGAGGCGTTCTCTGCCCTCGACCCCCTGATTCGTAAAGACATGCAGCAGGAGCTGCTGCAACTGCAGACCAGGATGCAGAAAACCACCGTCTTCATTACCCATGACCTTGACGAGGCGCTCTCCATCGGCGACCGCATCGTGCTGTTGAAAGACGGGGAAATCGTGCAGATCGGCACTCCTGAAGAAATTCTCACCCAGCCTGCCGACGACTACGTACGTCGCTTTATCGAAGGCGTGGATCGCTCGCGTATTCTGACGGCTGAAAGCGCCATGCGCCCGGTGCGAACCAGTGTCCGCGATACTGATGGCCCCCGCACCGCACTTCGCCGCATGCGCGATTACAGCCTCGATTCCGTTTATGTGGTCGACCGCGACCGGCGCCTGCACGGGCTCCTGGAGGCGGATGCTGCTGGCCAGGCCGTAGAAGCCGGCGCCGAGACGCTGGTTGATTATCTTACTCGGGACTTCCGACAGGTACCTCCTGATGAGCCCTTGCAGCACCTGTTCGCCATGTTCAGCGAAAAAAGCTTCCCCATTGCCGTTGTAGATGAACAGCAGCGCCTTTTAGGGGTCGTCGTCAAAGGTGCGGTATTGGATGAACTGGCACGAGCAGGAGAGCAGTAATGGACATTCCACGCATTCCCCTGGGTAACTGGATCGAAACCGGGCTTAACTGGCTGACCAGTGAATACTCGGTGGTGACTCGCGCCATTTCGCGCTTCACCCAGACAGGCATCAACAGCTTGAACGATGGCCTGATGTGGCTGCCGGAATGGGCATTGATGGCCCTTGTCGCCCTTCTCTGCTGGCGCCTTGCCAGTACACGCCTGGCCATAGGCGCGGTGGCAGGTCTTGCGCTGATCTGGAACATGGGCCTTTGGAATCCCATGATCGAAACCCTGACGCTCGTCGTCATTGCCACACTGGTAGCCGTCGTCATTGCGCTACCTATCGGCATCCTGGCGGCGCTTTCCGAGCGGCTTTACCGGATCATCATGCCGATTCTGGATTTGATGCAGACCATGCCGGCCTTCGTGTACCTGATTCCGGCAATTCCGTTTTTTGGTATCGGCGCGGTATCGGCCATTTTTGCCACCGTCATCTTTTCCATGCCCCCCGCGATTCGCTTTACTACCCTGGGTATCCGCCAGGTACCCGGCGACTTGATTGAAGCCGCCGATGCCTACGGCGCCACGCGTAGCCAAAAGCTTTTCAAGGTGCAGTTGCCGCTGTCGCTGCCGACCGTGATGGCGGGCATCAACCAGACCATCATGCTTGCGCTTTCGATGGTGGTGATTGCCGCGATGATCGGTGCTGACGGTCTGGGCAGCGAAGTCTGGCGCGCCATTCAGCGCCTGCGTCCGGGCGACGGTTTTGAAGCCGGTATCGCGGTGGTCATTCTGGCCATGCTGCTGGATCGTCTTACTCAGTCGCTGCGCAAGTCACGCCAGCAATAAGCCGGAGAGTTTCTGAACGTGAGTACTCAACCACAGAGCTCACGCTCTGTGTCCTCAGGCTTGAGAGGCCAGAACGCAACACGTTCTGGTCACTCTTGAAACCAGGCTTCGGCCTTTATAAAAGCACCATTAAGGGAAACGACATGAAAACACGTATAAACCGTTCGATTCGCCTTGCCACCCTTGGCCTTCTCGCCGGTGGCGGCATGATGGCAGGTGGTCTTGCCCAGGCCCAGCAGCAGGGCACGATCACCCTGGCCTACGTTGAGTGGTCCTCTGAAGTTGCCTCTACCAACGTGATTGCCGCGGTACTCGAGCAGCAAGGATTCGATGTCAACATGACATCGCTCTCCGCGGCGGCCATGTTCCAGGCGCTTGCCACCGGTGACGCCGATGCCATTGTGGCAGCGTGGCTGCCTACTACGCACGCTGACTACATGGAGCGTATCGGTGACGATATAAAGGATCTGGGACCCAACCTGGACGGCACCAAGCTTGGCCTGGTCGTGCCCTCCTACACCGATGTGGACGCCATCGACGCACTCAACGATAACGCGGAGCTTTTCGACAACGAGATCATCGGTATTGACCCCGGTGCCGGTCTGATGGGCCTGACCGAAGCAGTCGTCGATACCTATGATCTTGACCTTCGCCTACGCAGCGGCAGTGACGCCACCATGGTGGCCGCGCTCAGCAACGCGATCAACAACGAAGAGGATATCGTCGTTACCAGCTGGACCCCGCACTGGATGTTCGCTCGCTGGGATCTCAAATACCTCGAAGACCCGGAAGGCGTCTTTGGTGGTGCCGAGCAGATTCACACGGTGGTGCGTAACGGTTTAGAAGACGACATGCCCGAGGCTTACGCCATTCTGGATGCCTTCGAGTGGACCCCGGAGCAGATGGGCGAAGTCATGCTGATGAACCAGGAAGACGGCAGCGACCCTTATGAAAATGCCAAGCAGTGGGTGGAAGATAATCAGGACGTTGTCGAGCAGTGGCTTGCC
Source organism: Vreelandella xerophytica (assembly GCF_968048975.1). The sequence goes on from NZ_OZ309106.1 coordinate 2,749,175, forward strand.
CGGTAAACGTTAAGCGCCTTGAGCAGGCCCTGCACATAACGTCAGGGCCGACTTATAAATAACTTGTACAACGATACAATTTCTTATACAAACAATAAGGAGTGACTATTACTGCTTATTGTTACCTGTAAGGTTTGTTACCGTCGTGAGCTGACCGATGCCGCAACACGCTGCTTTCGGTTCTACATTTACAATTCAGTTCTACATTTACAATAGGGAGAAGACCCAGTGGATAATGAAAAGCCCAATCAGTCGTCGGAGGAGCCGGTTGGCGAGGGGATACCCTCACCCGACGGTCCGGCGAATCTCATCGATACCGATTATGTGATCGGTCAGGATAACTTTACCGCTGAAAGTATGGGGATGAAGCTGGACCTGCACGGCAAGGTCTTCACCATTTCAGCGATTGTAGTCACCCTTTTCGTCATTCTGACGCTGGCGCTTCAGGATGACATTGCGTTCATTTACGACGCGATTTTTGGCTTTTTGACGGGAAATCTGGCGTGGTTCTTTATTCTGACCGCCAATATCTTCGTTGTTCTCTGCCTGGGTCTCATCGTATCGCCTCTGGGCAAGATTCGTATTGGCGGCGCCGATGCCAAGCCTGATTTCACCTATATGGGCTGGTTTTCCATGCTGTTTGCCGCCGGCATGGGTATCGGGCTCATGTTCTTTGGCGTCAGCGAGCCGCTGACTCACTTTGGCACCTCCCTGGGTGGGGCCGACGGCGCTCCTCTGGCCGGGGCAGAAGGTGATGCGGCCGGGGCTACGGCGCTGGGTATGGCAGCGACCATCTTCCACTGGGGGCTTCACCCTTGGGCGATTTACGCCGTGGTTGCCCTGTCACTTGCCCTTTTTTCCTTCAACAAGGGCCTTCCGCTTTCCATGCGTTCGGTGTTCTACCCTATTCTGGGCGAACGCGTATGGGGCTGGCCGGGCCACCTCATCGATATTCTGGCCGTATTCGCGACGCTGTTCGGCCTTGCAACCTCGCTTGGTCTGGGTGCTACCCAGGCAGCAGCGGGGATCTCCTATCTATTTGGCGCACCAGAAAGCGATATCACGATGATTCTGCTGATCGTCGGCATTACCATGGTCGCCATCTGCTCGATCATTGCCGGAGTGGACAAGGGTGTCCAGCTGCTTTCCAAGATCAACATCGCCCTGGCCGCCGCACTTTTGTTCTTCGTGATCGGTGTGGGACCGACGCTGTTTATCGTCACGGGCTTTTTCGACAACCTGTTTAACTACGTGGTCAACCTGCCTGCACTTTCCAATCCGTTCGGCCGTGATGATACCGCCTTCATCCAGGGCTGGACCGCCTTCTACTGGGCCTGGTGGATCTCCTGGTCTCCTTACGTCGGCATGTTCATCGCGCGCGTATCCCGGGGCCGTACGGTTCGTGAATTCCTGATCTCCGTGCTGATCGTACCTTCGGTCGTATCGGTACTCTGGATGACCACCTTCGGCGGTACCGCCATCGATCAGTACGTAAGCCAGGGCATCGAAGCGGTGCGCGAAGCGGGTGTGGATCTGCAGCTCTTCTTGATGCTCGAACAGCTTCCGCTGTCACAGATCACCTCGTTCATTGCCATCGTGCTGGTTATTGTCTTCTTTGTGACCTCCTCGGATTCCGGCTCGCTGGTGATCGATTCCATCACCGCAGGTGGCAAGGTAGACTCGCCCATTCCGCAGCGGGTGTTCTGGGCCATCATCGAAGGCGCGATTGCCATTGCGCTGCTTCTAGGGGGTGGCTTGACCGCGCTGCAAACCATGGCGGTATCGACCGGCTTCCCGTTCGCTATCATCCTGCTGGTGGCGTGCTATGCCATCATCAAGGGTCTGATGAGCGAACCCAAAGCCAACACCGCTTAAGTCTTGAGGTTCAAGCTTTTGAGCGCTTGAACCTCAAGCCAGCAAACGCCAGAAAACGGGCAGCCCAAGGGCTGCCCGTTTTTTTCATGCGTGTGATCGTCGCTGAGCGTACAGCTTTTATATCATCAGCACCAAAGCGCCTTGAGCGGCGTATCCGGTGCATAGCGATGGGCTACCTGGGCCTGAAACAGCTCGGCGGTGGCTAGCGCATCTACCAACGCGTGATGGCCCTGATAGCTTGGCAGGCCGTAGCGCTGGCGGCTGGCATCCAGACGAATGGAGACGGGCGGCCTGCCCAGCCAGCGGCGAAACCGTGCCCAGAGCGTCTGCCGATGCAGCCGTGCCTCCAGCGACATGGTATCGATCATGGGAAACAGCACGCCCTCGCCCCGTCGGTCCTTGATCGCAGCATCGAGAAACGGCCGCTCGATATTACGAAAATGTACCACGACCAGACGACCGGCAAGCTCTTTCAACAGCGACTCCAGAATATCGTCCAGATCCGGCGCGTGGGTGATTTCGGAATGCGTGATGTGGTGATAGGTCACCGACGTCTCGTCGAGCGGTCGGGCGGGCTTCACCACCCAGTAACGTCGGGAAGAGAGTGCAATACGCTCGAGGGTGAAGTGGACCAACCCGATACTGACGATGGCATGGTGGCGCTCGTCCAGTCCCGTGGTTTCCATGTCCAGCGCGACCATCGGCACTTCGGAAATCGGGGTATCCGGGCCAGGGAGCGGCGCTTCGAAAAAGGTTCTCAAGGCGTCGTCCGTGGCATGCTCGGCCCGTTTGGCCATGTAGCCTGCCCAGTCGGCTTGGGTAATGCGCTGGCGGGGGCGTATTCCCTTCATGTCAATTTCCTGGCCGCTGGCTGGGCACGGGATAGCGGAATTTCAGGAACTTCTGCGCATTGCTCAGCACCTGAAAGGCGTCCTTGAGCGTATGGCGTTCGCTATCCTCGACGTTTTCCGGCTCGATGTTGTTATCTGGCGTGCGCTCCTCTTCCAGGTCGATCATCTGGTGACGAAGCCGCGACATGCACAAGAACTCGAACGCGTAGCTCAGTTTATCGCTGACCCCTGAGCCGAGCAGTTGGGTGTCGTTGATATCCTTGAGCCGCTGAAAACTGTTTTGCGCGTTTGATCCGCAGGCCAGTGCGTGAACGCGAATCAAGTCCACCATGGGCGCGGTACCCCGGCGTTTCAGATTGATGGAATTATTGTGCTTGCCGTCTTTTTCCATCACAAAGGTGCGGAAAAACCCCAAGGGTGGCGTACGATTGAGCGCGTTACGTGCCATGGCGGCCAGGAACAGCGGCGACTGCGGGGCGCGGGTGGCCAGCAGATCCTGAAGCTCCTCCACGTAATGATTTTCACCGTAGATGCTGTCCAGATCGAAAAAGATCGAGCTATGCAAAAGCTTTTCCGGGGTAGGATGGGCGATCCACTCCTCGAAATAGCTCTTCCACACGTGAAGTGGCTGGCGCCACTTGGCGTTGGTCGCCATGATATCGCCTTTGCAGTAAGTGTATCCGCAGCTGTCGAGACCATCGCTTACAAAGGCGGCCAGCGCCTTGAAGTAGTCGTCGTGCTGTTCGGGAATAAACTTGTCCGAAAGGATCAGCGCGTTATCCTGATCGGTGACGATACTTTGCTCGTTGCGCGCCATCGAGCCATTCACCATGAAGCAGTAAGGCACCGGTGGTGGCCCGAGCTCTTCCTCGGCCAACTCCAGAAGGCGGCGGGTAAAGCTGCGCCCGATGGTGGAAAGCGCACTGCCCAGCATCACCGAGTTCGCCCCTTCCTGCACCATGCGTACAAACGCCGCGCGCACATCGGCGGCCAGGCGAGCAAGCCCGTAGGCACTGGACTGGTTGAAGATATTGCTGACCAGATAAAGTCCGCTGTGAGTTTCATAGCGAATGATGTCGGAAAGGTGGACCACCCCGACCGGGCGCTGGCGATACAGAACGGGTAAATGATGCACATTGCTGCGCAGCATGGTGAGCATGGCTTCGTATATCGACGCGTCGGACTGAATGGTGATCAAGCGATCTGAAACCACGTCACCGATGGGCGTTTGCGGTGAAAGCCCCTTGGCCACCACGCGGTTGCGAAAGTCGCTGTCGGTCAGGATGCCGCACATCTGCCAGCTCTTGCCTTCGCTATCCTTGAAGCTGTAGCGCGGGTTCTGGTGGCCCTCGTCGATCACCAGTACCGCCGAGGCCTGCGCCTGGCCTACCTGAATTGCTGCCTGCTGAACGCTGACAGTGGACTCCACCATGACCGGGTAGCGCGAGACCAGCTTGCGAATACGCGTGACCATCATGTCGTTGGATTTTTTCTGTTCTTCGGCGGCGCTTTCCAGGCGCGGGCGCTCGAGTTCGACGAAGTCGGCGAAGTCTTCGTCCTCTTCGCACAGGCGATGAAAGACGTCATTGGGAATATAGTAGATGAGCGTGTCTTCAATCGCCGTGGCGGGAAACCGTACGCGATGGTTTCGTAACAGACTGAAGTGGGCAAAGATATCCCCCTCGCCCAAGCGATTATAAAGCTCACCTCTTCGACGATACACCTCGACTGCACCGCTTCGGATATAGCAAAGTTCGTTGATCGTTTCGTTGAGCGTCAGAATTTCGCCGCCGGTCTTGAAGTAGCGAACCTCTATGCTCTCGGCAATGGCGTCCAACAGCTCATCGGATAACCCGTCAAAGGGAGGAAACTGCCCCATGTGCTGGCGTATATCCCATAGCTCCACGTCCATAACGACTCCTTTTACGAAACGCTCATCCTGATGACATCAAGTTTGGCGGTATTGGTATGTCCGGTAAAGCCATACGCGCAAAAAAGCCCGGTGATATCACCGGGCTTTCGAGTAAAGCGATCATCGATCACTTCATGGCAACATTGTCCGTTGCCGTCAGCTCATACACAATACGTGTGTATGGGAGCTTATGACTGGTTGGCCATTTCCTGGACACGCTGCATCATTTCCGGGTCCTGCTGAATGGACTGGCCGATGGCGTTGAACGTATCCACATCCAGGCCGCTGTTTTCGACTACTTCGATCATGCGGTCATTGGCTTCAGCGCGAACTTCCTGTTGAGCCGTCTCGTCTCCTGCTTCCTGCAGACGCTGTGTGTACTCTTGCGAGATCACGGCGATTTCTTGAGAAGCATCGGCGAACTGCTGCAGCTGCTGATCAGAAAAATCCTGGGCCGGTGCTTGCTGGGTGGCCATCGGATCCTGAGCCGGATCTTGCGCTTGCTGGGCGTGGGCGGTACCTGCCATCAGGCCGGTTGCAAGAAGTGCAGCTGAAAACAAAGCAGTTAAACGTTGCATGGTAAGAAACCTCTTTGCGCGTTATGTATGTGGTGATTCAGACGCGGCGTGTTCGCACAGGTTCAACTTTTAGTGTAATTATAAGTAACAAAAAGTAATTAAAAGTAAAAATCAGACCTCAGGCCTATATATGAACCTATATTTCAATAACTTACGCACCCAATCACCTGCCGAACTGGGTCTTGCCGCAATGCCGGTACTGTTTGTCTTACTCTGGAGTACGGGGTTTATTGGCGCGAAATTCGGCCTGCCCTACGCCGAACCCTTCACGTTCTTGTTTATTCGTTTCGTGCTGACGCTTTTACTGCTGCTACCCCTGGCCTTTTTCCTGAAAGCAAAGTGGCCACGCTCGCCAGCACTTTGGGCACACATCAGCGTAGCCGGGTGTCTGGTACACGGCGCGTATCTGGGCGGTGTCTTTTACGGTATTTATCTGGGCATGCCGGCCGGGCTGGCCGCCCTTTTAGTGGGAGTGCAGCCCCTTTTAACCGCGCTTCTGGCAGGGCCTTTGTTGGACGAGCGTCTCTCGCGCTATCAGTGGCTAGGGTTGGGGCTTGGGTTAATCGGCATCGGACTGGTGCTTGGCAGCAAGCTCGAGCCTGGCAGCCTGCTGTTCGAGGGGTTCGGACCTGGCGCGCTTTCGTGCGTTGTGGCTGCCCTGCTGGGTATCTCGTTGGGCACGCTGTATCAAAAGCGCTATTGCACGCGCATGGCGCTTTTATCGGGAACGGTCATTCAGTACCTGGCCGCGGGGGGGTTACTGGGCGCCGGCGCCCTTATGCTGGAAACGCGGGAAGTGGTACTCGACGCAACGTTTCTATGGACCCTGGGATGGTTGGTGCTGGTACTCTCCATCGCGGCGATATTACTCTTGATGGCGCTCATCAAGCGGGGCGAGGCCTCCCGAGTGGCTAGCCTCTTTTATCTGGTACCGCCGGTAACCGCCCTGCAAGCCTGGTGGCTCTTCGATGAGCGCTTGCCGCTTTTGGGTTTGACCGGTATGGGCATCGCAATTCTGGGTGTCATGCTTGTGATCAAACAGAAGTCGGCACCCGCCTAAAGCCGCTCAAGATAGCTCACGCCACCCAGGTTGCGCATCTGCTGGCGAATCCACTGGCTACGCCGTTCTACCTGGGCGTCCGGGCGTGAAGCGCTGCGGTTGCGCGGATTGGGCAAGATCGCTGCCAGCAGGCTTGCCTGGCGCTCGGTCATGGCGCTGCCGGAGGCACCGAAGTAGTGATCCGCTGCGGCCTCCAGCCCGAAGACGCCGGTATCCCACTCGGCGACGTTCAAATACACCTCGAGAATGCGCGTCTTGCTCCAGAAGGTTTCGATCAAGAGCGTAAACCAGGCCTCGAGCCCCTTGCGCAGCCAGCTTCGCCCGCTCCACAGAAAGACATTCTTGGCAGTTTGCTGGCTTAGCGTACTGGCACCACGCAGGCGTTCGCCCCCCTGGCTTGCGCGCCAGGCACGTCTGAGTTCGACGATATCGAACCCGCGATGCAGGGGAAAGCGCTGGTCTTCCGCCGCAATCACGGCGAGCTTGGCATTGCTTGAGAGATTCTCGAAGCTTCGCCACTGGCGGGTAATCGTGATCGGCTCACGCGCGATAAGGCTCTGCACCTTGCGCTCGACCATCACCATGGACCCCGGTGGCGGCACGACGCTAAACAGCAGTACCAGCGCCACCGAGAGCAGTAAAAAGCCCAGCGCGCCACACCAGACAATGCGCCACACAAGACCCAGGTAGTGGCGCAGCGCGCGATTGAGCATTGCAGTATCCTTAGCGTTTCATGAGATGCTGCGCATGATAACGCAAATGGTCCTCGATGAACGAGGCGATGAAGAAGTAACTGTGATCGTAACCCGGTTGACGACGAAGCGTCAGGGGATGATCGTGCTCTTCACACACGGCTTCTAAACGCTCGGGCTTGAGCTGCTCTTCCAGAAACTGGTCGGCGTCGCCTTGATCGATGAAAAGCCGTTGACGGGAGGCGCCATTGGCCACCAGCTCGCAGGCGTCGTACTGGCGCCAGCGCGACTCGTCTTCGCCCAGATAACTGGTAAACGCCTTCTGTCCCCAGGGGCAGTTCATGGGGTTCACGACAGGCGAAAATGCTGATACCGAGCTGAAGCGCCCCGGATGACGAAGCGCCAGAATCAGCGCGCCATGCCCCCCCATCGAATGTCCGCTGATCGACTCCCGCCCGTTGACCGGGAAGTGCTGGCGCACCACCGAGGGCAGCTCTTCGACCACGTAGTCGTACATGCGGTAGTGGGTTTTCCAGGGCGCCTGGGTGGCGTTGACGTAAAATCCCGCGCCGGACCCCAGGTCGTAGCTTTCATGTTCGCCGGGCAGGTCGGTTCCCCGAGGGCTGGTATCCGGGCAGACGATGGCCACGCCCAGTTCGGCCGCAACACGATGGGCGCCGGCCTTTTGCATGAAATTTTCGTCGTTGCAGGTTAGCCCCGACAACCACCATACAAGCGGCACCCGCTCGCTTTCCGCCTGTGGCGGAAGATAAACGGCAAAGACCATATCGCAGTCCAGCGCCCGGGAGTAGTGGCGGTAGCGCTTGTGCCAGCCGCCGAAGCTGCGGTTGGCAGACACAAGCTCCAAGGTTTCGCTCATGCTCATGGGAAAGCTCCTAAATATGAAAACGCGGCGGGAGCCCCCACCGCGTTTTTATTCGCTCACAGTCACTATCAATAGCCACTGTACATAGCCACTATAGCGTCAATACTCACGCGGCGTGCAAGTAAGCCGCCTTGAGGCGCACGGCTGAGTAACACGCCGGATCAGCGCAAGGCCTAGTAGTGCAATACGGTGCGGATGCTCTTGCCTTCATGAAGCAGGTCGAAAGCTTCGTTGATTTTCTCGAAGGGCATGTCATGGGTGATGAAGTCGTCGATATTGATTTCACCGTTCATGTAGCGCTCCACATAGCCCGGCAATTCGCTGCGTCCTTTCACACCGCCGAATGCGGAGCCTTTCCAGACCCGTCCGGTAACCAGCTGGAAGGGCCGCGTGGAGACTTCTTCCCCGGCACCTGCCACACCGATGACGATCGACTCGCCCCACCCTTTATGGCAGCACTCGAGCGCCGAGCGCATCACGTTGACGTTGCCGATACACTCGAAGGAGTAGTCCACGCCGCCGTCGGTCATGTCCACGATGACCTGCTGGATCGGGTCCGAGTACTTCTTCGGGTTGACGAAGTCGGTGGCGCCGAACTGCTTGGCCAGTGCGAACTTGTCCTCGTTGACGTCGATAGCGATAATCTTGCCCGCCTTGGCCATGACCGCGCCCTGAATGACCGCAAGGCCGATAGCACCCAGACCAAAGACGGCAACGGTCGCGCCCGGCTCGACCTTGGCAGTATTGAGCACTGCGCCGATGCCTGTGGTCACACCGCACCCCAGCAGGCAGATCTTGTCCATGGGCGCTTCCTTGGAGACAACGGCCAGGGAGACCTCCGGCAAGACGGTATATTCGCTGAAGGTAGAAGTGCCCATGTAGTGGTGCAGCATTTTACCATCCAACGAAAACCGCGAGGTGCCGTCGGGCATCACACCCTTGCCCTGAGTCGCGCGCACGCTGCTGCACAGGTTGGTCTTGCCGGACAGGCAGAACTTGCACTTGCCGCACTCGGCAGTGTAAAGCGGAATCACGTGATCGCCGGGCTTCAGGCTGATCACGCCCTCACCCACCTCCTGCACGACACCAGCGCCTTCGTGGCCCAGCACGGCAGGGAAGTTGCCTTCCGGGTCTTTACCGGAGAGTGTGTAGGCATCGGTATGGCATACGCTGGTGGCCGCCATTCTTACCAGTACTTCGCCCGCCTTGGGGCCTTCTACATCAATTTCGACAAGCTCAAGCGGTTTACCCGCTTCAAGCGCTACGGCAGCGCGTGATTTCATCAACTATCTCCTGGACCAAAAAGCAAACGTCTTACTCTGACAGTCAAGTGTAGTCAGCTAGGCGAGCCGGATAAACAGGGATATACTCATAAGATTATTGCTGGTGAGCAACAATCATCTCCTGAGAGGTATCATGCAACGCTGGGATCGCATTGAAGCCTTTGTGGAAGTGGTACGGCTGGGCACCTTTTCAGCCGCGGCCCGGCATCTGAAGGTATCTACTTCGCATATCAGCCGTCTGGTCAGCCAGCTGGAGAACCAGCTTGGTGTTCAGCTTCTGTACCGTACTACTCGGCAAATCCGCTTGACCGATGCCGGCACGCTGTATGTCGAGCACTGCCGACACCTGTTTGACGGGCTGCGCGATGCCGAACAGGCTATCAGCGAGCTTCAGGCCAAACCGCGCGGGCTTTTGAAACTCACCTCGGCCACGACCTTCGGCGAGCGTTTCATCGCGCCGCTGGTCAATGACTTTCAGTGTCAGCACCCCGACCTTGAAGTGCACATGCACTTTACCAACCGAGCGGTGGAGCTGATCGAAGAAGGGTTTGATATCGCCATCCGCATGGGCGTACTCAAGGACTCGAGCCTTATTGCCAAACGGCTTTGCGAACGCCGCGAGTACATCGTCGGCTCTAGCGGCTATTTCCGTCAGGCGCCTCGCCCTCACACGCTGGCAGAGCTCAGCCAGCACCCCTGCCTTCTGGGTTCGCGACCCTACTGGCTGTTCGAGGTCAATGGTCAGCGCCGGGAAGTGCGACTCGAAGCACGCTGGAGCGGCAACTCAGGGCCTGCGCTTCTGGACGCTGCCTTGAAGGGCTTGGGCTTGGCACAGCTTCCCGACTACTACGTGGCGCCTTATCTTGAAAGTGGCGAACTGATCGCGGTGCTCGAGCCCTTTCAGCATCACGATACCGCCGTCTGGGCGGTCTACCCGCGCCACCGCCATCTGTCGCCCAAGATTCGTCAGCTGGTGGATTATCTGGCGACCCATATCACGACAAGACTCCCGCGCGCTTAACATTTGATCAAAAAACGAGCCGTCACACTTAAAAGCGCGACGATGGTTCGCCATTCATGACAATATCAGCGTGCGGGCACAGGGAAGTGACGATATAATGAACATTCACTAATGAATGTTTATCGCTTACGCTGTAGCTTGCAAGGATCCACAATGTCACTCCCCCCACCTAATTGGCCCATCGACTTCAAAACGACACTCATGCGCGCAATCCTTTATGTCTTGTTTATCGCAGCAATTGCTCAAGGCGCATACCTGGAGGCCATCTACTTGCCCGACGTTCGTTTCAGCGAGTATGGGTTTACCGAACTGACTCAGACGGCTGTGCTTGCCACCTGTTGTCTGATGCTGCTCTACGTGCGCCACGTGCTGAAAGTATGGCCTACGGTGACCCTGCTCTTGTTCGCGTTTATCGCCTCCTCCCTTGTGCGCGAGCAGGACTACTTCCTGGACGAGTACATTGCGCGCAATACCTGGAAGATTCTTGTGGCGCTTATCGTGATTCCCTCGATTGCCTGGGTAGTCATCAAGCGCCGACAGTTTCTGGATGAATTTCGCTACTACAGCAACACGTTTGCCTTCGGCCTGTTTGCCGGCGGGGTACTCACGACCTACGTCTTTTCCCGCCTGTACGGTCGGAGTATCTTCTGGGAAGCGGTACTTGAGGATAACTACGTACGTACCTTCAAGGATGCCGCCGAAGAGGTGACCGAGCTTCTTGGCTACAGCCTGATCCTCTTCGCTACCCTGGAGCTGTTGCTTTTGGCGCGACGTATTTATCTTGCGCGCCAAGCCGCCAAACCACTTAATTAAATCGGTGAGCAGCAACGTAGAATCTCACACAGAGCACACCTACTCCTAAAAGCACGAGATGACGTGGCGGGCGCTGGAGAACAGCGGTCTGCAAATCAGCGATCAGCAGGCACCCTTCCACTCTGTGAGAAACGGCTGGGTATAAATACTAAGTTTGATTAATATTCCATCGGCACTATTAGAGGAACAATAACTATGGTGCGGTGGATTTCCATTTTAGGATCAATGGCAGTTCTGGCGGGGTGTGCAGTACCCCCCCGCTGAATTACCTCGATCAGAGTATGCGCCGATCGCCGCTATTGCGACGAACCTGATGCGCTGTACTGAACAAGATAACTTGTCGCCTGAATTGAGTGCGTCGGGTACCCGTTATGTCAACGAATACTTCTCAAGCCATCAAAGCGATACCGAATATATTGAGCGTCTCATAAGCCAGCAATATGCAGCGACTCCTGAGGTACCTACCGGTACCTGTAACAGGCTAGCCAGCGATATCGTGGGCCGACAGCAGCAGATCAACACTGATAACGCTAATTATCAACGTCAGCAGCAAGCACTCCAGTACATAATCGACCAGAACACCCCGCCTAGACCCGCGACCTGCAATACGATAGGCACGATGACGGGTAGTACCACGACGTGCCGATAAAAAGAAAAAGCCCGGATTAAAGCCTTTTCTTTTATTTGAGCAAAGGATTATAGGATGAGACACAGCATCTTAGGGGTACTCCTAGTGAGTGTATCCAGTACCGTCGCCCTTGCCGCAAATACCTGTGAGGATTACCAGGAATACGCGCATACGGCCATGGGTAACAGACAGTTGCAGCTGGAAGTAGTCCCCATCGCCAAGGCAGTGGATGAACGGACACAGCAAATTTTCGCAGATGCCCAAGATACTCCTGCACTCAATGGTCAAGGCCTCATTATCGAAACCATAGGATATGAAGGCCCAACCGCCCCTAGCGAGGCAATCGATAAATTCAGAAGAACTACCTACTTTACCTGTATCCGGGAAGGCTGGACGACAAGCTGAACCTGTATCCGGGAAGGCTGGACGACAAGCTGAGCAGCCTCGAGCTTTATATCGTGCTGGTGTTTTCAGCCGCGGTTCGCGGCGCTTTTCAAATGGAGCAACTTCGGCACCGTCACGGCGGTGGCCGCACGTACACACCCTTTAAAGCGCTTCAAAACAAAAAAGCCCGCCGTTTGAAACGGCGGGCTTTTTCTTTTCACGACTTACCACTCACTACTCACACGTTACTCATCAAGAAACGAGCGCAGCGGCTCCGAGCGGCTGGGGTGGCGCAGCTTGCGCAGCGCTTTCGCCTCGATCTGGCGAATCCGCTCCCGGGTCACGTCGAACTGCTTGCCCACTTCCTCGAGGGTGTGGTCGGTGTTCATGTCGATACCGAAACGCATGCGCAGCACCTTGGCTTCCCGAGCGGTCAAGCCTCCCAGCACGTTGCGGGTGGCTTCGATCAAGCCTTCGCCGGTGGCGAGATCAATCGGCAGCAGCATGGTGCCATCTTCGATGAAGTCCCCCAGGTGCGAGTCATCGTCGTCACCGATGGGCGTCTCCATGGAGATCGGCTCCTTGGCGATCTTGAGCACCTTGCGTACCTTGTCTTCAGGCATTTCAAGGCGCTCGCCCAGCTCTTCCGGCGTGGGCTCGCGGCCCATTTCCTGAAGCATCTGACGCGAGACGCGGTTGAGCTTGTTGATCGTCTCGATCATGTGCACCGGAATACGGATGGTGCGCGCCTGATCGGCAATCGAGCGGGTGATCGCCTGACGAATCCACCAGGTGGCGTAGGTCGAGAACTTGTAGCCGCGACGGTATTCGAACTTGTCCACCGCCTTCATCAGACCGATGTTGCCTTCCTGGATGAGATCCAAAAACTGCAGGCCACGGTTGGTGTACTTCTTGGCGATCGAGATCACCAGGCGAAGGTTCGCCTCCACCATCTCTTTCTTGGCACGGCGTGCCTTGGCCTCACCAATGGAGAGCTTCCTGTTCACTTCCTTGAGATCGGCAACGGTGAGCTGCACCATGTCCTCTTCGAAGGCGATCTTGCGCTGTGAACGGGCGATATCAGCGCGCAGCGGCTCCAGGCGGTCAGCATACTTGGGCTGTTCGCCCTGGAAGGTATCCAGCCAGCTCTGGTCGGATTCGTGTCCCGGAAACGACTTGATGAACAGCTTGCGCGGCACCTTGGCCTTCTTGACGCATAGCTGCATCACCGCCTTTTCCTGAGCGCGCACCTGTTCGACGCTGATGCGTACCTGCCCGACCAGACGCTCGAAATGCTTGGGCACGAGCTTGATCGGTGAAAACAGCTCGGCCAGACGTGCCTGCTCGGCCTTGAGTTCGGCGCTGCCACGGCCATGCTTTTTGAACGCGGCTTCGACGGCGGCGTTTTGCTCGCGGATCTGCTCGAAGCGGGCACGAGCCTCTTCCGGGTCCGGCCCACCTTCGCTGGCGGTGCTGTCCTCGTCCTCGTCGTCACCGTCGCTTTCGATGTCATCGTCATCGCTTAACTGGGTATCGACCTCGGGCTCGGGCACCTCGGCTTCGGCAACCCCGGGTATCCCTTCATCCGGGTCGATAAAACCCGAGAAGAGATCCGACAGTCGCCCAGGCGCTTCCTCGTCCTGAGTGGCGTCGTAGGCTTGCAGAATGGACGCGACCGCACCGGGCAGGTAGGCAAGTGACGACATCACTTCCCGCGTGCCCTCTTCGATCCGCTTGGCGATCTCGATTTCGCCTTCACGGGTCAAAAGCTCGACCGTGCCCATTTCACGCATGTACATGCGCACGGGATCCGTCGTGCGTCCGACGTCGCTTTCCACGGCGGCAAGGGCCGCAACGGCCTCTTCCGCAGCGGACTCGTCCGTGGAGTGATCCGACATCATCAAAGTGTCTTCATCAGGCGCTTCCTCAACGACACTGATACCCATGTCGTTGATCATGCCAATGATGTCTTCCACTTGATCCGGGTCGGCGATGTCCTCGGGTAGATGGTCGTTGACCTCGGCATAGGTCAGGTAACCCTGCTCCTTGCCGCGCGCGATCAACTCCTTCAGACGTGACTGCTGCTGCGCATTTCCAGCCATAGAAACCCTATCTCGACGAAGAAGAATGAAACACCTGGGGGCGCTGAATCGATTAAACTCAACAAGCCGAGCATTATAGCGTAATTTGCTGTACTTTTCACAGCGAAACGTATTTGCGCGGTGAATCAGGTGTGTTAGGTTATTCGGTTAAGCCATCGACTGGCCCTTGATACTGCATATATGGCGCCGGGCAGCGGGAATTCAACCCTGCAGGCCGTGCTCATTTCAAACGCCCTGCCCTTGTTTCAAACGCCCTGCCTTTCGGCGCTTCTCGATTTCATTTTTATCCTGTCCCGCTACTGCTTTCGTGTGAGTTCGACTATCAGCTCGCTCAAACGTTGCCGCTGGGCTTTATCCAGTTTCTCTCCGGAGCGCTCGAGTGCGAGCAGCGCGTTGTACTCCTCCTCCGGCGAGCGCTTGCGCTGATTGGCCGCCAGGTGCTCGACCAGCCCCAGCAACTCGGTCTCACGCGTGGCGGCAGGAATGGCCAGCTCGCGCCGGGCAAGCGCGGCCAGCACCTGACCCTCTTCGCCGCCCTGGAAGTGCGCCAGCACCACCTGAGGACTCTTGTAGCGCCCGGCACGCAAAAGCGTGACGAGCTCACGACAAAGCGGGGTGTGGCTGTCGTTTTCGGGCAGCCAGTCCAGTTCATCGGGCAGCGTTTCGACCAGCCGCGGCTCAAAAAGCAGCAACTGATTGATCCGCTCCACGGTGGACAGCACCCGGCTCGACGCTTTCGGCTGTGCGGTCTTCGGCTTTGAAGTCCTCGACGGCGACGCTTTCTGCAGGGACGCGGAGTCGAAAGGCTCGTCAAGCGCCTGCTCCGGCGCGGGGTCAGGGGCACGCTTTTCCAGAAGCGCCTGCAACTGCTCTCTGGCCAGACCGCTGCGCTTGGCAAGCGCTTCAAGCAACAGTGACTTGAGCATGCCCTCGGGCACCTTGTTGAGCGCCTGCAGCACATGGCTTGCAAAGCGCTCGCGCCCTTCCACGGTGTTCATGTCGCGCCCCTGGGCGGCCTGCTCGAACAGAAACTCGGATAGCGGCATCGCGCAGGTCACCCGGTCCTGAAAGGCCTTGTCCCCTTCACGGCGTACCAGGGAGTCCGGGTCTTCGCCTTCGGGCAGAAACAGAAAGCGCGCCTCGCGTCCATCGATCATCTGCGGCAGCGCCGTCTCGAGCGCGCGGCTGGCCGCCTGACGCCCGGCACGGTCGCCGTCGAAACAGAACACCACGCGACTGACCAGACGAAACAGCCGATGCAGGTGATCCTCGGTGGTGGCGGTACCCAGCGTTGCCACGGCGTTGTGAATGCCGTACTGCGCCAGCGCCACCACATCCATGTAGCCCTCCACCATGATCAACTGCTCAAGCTTGGCGCTGGCCCGGCGCGCCTCGTAAAGCCCGTAAAGCTCGCGCCCCTTGTGGAAGACCGGCGTTTCCGGAGAGTTCAGGTACTTGGGCTGACCATCCCCCATGATACGACCGCCGAAGCCCAGAGTACGCCCGCGCAGGTCGCGAATGGGGAACATCACCCGGTCGCGAAAGCGGTCGTAGGTGCGTCCGGAGTCCTCGCGATGGATCAGCAGCCCGTACTCGACCTGGACCTCTTCGCTCACACCCTTGGCACTCAGGTGCTGCTTGAGCGCCTCCCAGCCATCCGGTGCATAGCCGATACCGTAGGTGGCCATCACCTCGCTCGTAAGGCCCCGCTCCTTGAGATAGCGTGCAGCTCCCTGGCCCTCCTGCATTTTCAAGCGTTCCCGGTAGAAGTTTCCCGCCAGCTCCAGAAGGCTGACGCCCTCCTTGCGCTTTTGCTCGCGCTTGCGCTCGCGGGGGTCGTCGGCCCCTTCGCGGGGAACGTCGAGCCCCTGGCGAGCGGCAAGCTGCTCTACTGCCTCGGGGAAGGGAAGCTTGTCGTACTCCATCAAAAAGCGCAGCGCGTTGCCGTTGGCGCCACAGCCAAAGCAGTGGTAGAACTGCTTGTCGGCGCTCACCGTGAACGAGGGCGTCTTCTCCTGGTGAAACGGGCAGAGCCCGGAGTAGTTACGCCCCGCCTTTTTAAGCTGCACGCGCTCACCCACCACCTCGACAACGTCGACGCGATCCAGGAGGTCATCGATAAATCGCTGGGGAATCTGGCCGACCATGGAAGGAATTTCCTGCATAAAGCAAGATCAAATGACGTAACCCAACGCGGGTTTGAGTTACATCACTTTGTCTGTCTGGTATCTACCTAAAAACAAGCGGCCACCTGACGGCGGCCGCTTGGCATCCCTCTTGAGATACCCGCCGAGGCGGGTGTCTCTGGGTACGGATCAATAGAGCCGTTCGAAACGCTTACGCTCACGCTGAAGCTTCTTGGCGTGACGTTTCACGGCCGCGGCCGCTTTGCGCTTGCGCTCGGCAGTCGGCTTCTCGTAATGCTCACGACGACGTACCTCAGAGAGAACGCCGGCTTTTTCGCAAGAACGCTTGAAGCGACGCAGGGCGACGTCAAACGGCTCGTTATCACGTACTTTTACAGAAGGCATTAAGCACTCACCTACCTTAAGGAGTCTTGAGTTCGGATAGTGCGCACACCGCTTAATACCAGGTTAAAGGTATATCTGTAGATACAGTGTACGACCCTTTTTACAGCGCCAAGTAGTCTAGTCGCGGCTGAGCAATTTTGCAACTTGGCAAACCCGCCCAGCCTTTCGATAAACCGCCCCGCCGCTGCGCGACAGGATCAGCGTCTACGCTCAGCCTTTAAAGATGTTCGCGCAGGTGCGAAAGCGAGGCATCGATGCGCGAGACGAGCTGTTCTTCGTTCAAATCCACCAGATCGCCGCCGCGCTTGGCGATGTGCCCGCCAATGGAGACCAGCGTCACGTTGGCGGGGGTCGCGGCGAAGACCACGAACGCGTAGGGCTCGGTGGGCAGCATTCCCAGATTGACCCGACGGGTATCCAGCATGATCAGATCCGCCTGCTTGCCGGGAACGATCGACCCTACCTCCCCGCCCAGGCCGATCGACTCGGCGCCTTTACGGGTGGCCAGGGAGACGATGTGCCGACAATCCACGCCGGTCTCTTCCTGACTGGCGGCAATGTCGGTGAGCGCTGCATGTTTCATCACCTCGAACATGTTGGCGCTGCCCGCCAGCGCGTTGCCATCGATGCCCAGACCCTGGCGCGTGACGCGCTTGAAGTGGGAAAGCCGCGTGACTCCATAGGCCACCCGATGCTCGGTGATCGGCGTCAACGCAAGGCTCGCGCCTGCCTCGTCAAGCGCCTCCAGGTGCTCTTCGCGGGCGTCGGTGGCGTGAACCACCTGAAGCTCAGGAATCAGGAACTCGCCGTCGATCAGACGCTGGAACATGGCGTGGTGTTCTTCGCCGCTTACGTGAACTGAAATGGGCAGGTTCATGTCCCGGGCGGCTTCGAACTCCCGGCGCTTCATCGCCATGGCCTCCTGGTCGTCCAGGTTATCGGGCAGGCGCCAGGCAAGGCCCAGGGACAGCCGCCCCTGCTCGCCGTGGCGCTCCCAGTCGTCATGTAGTTCGCGCAAGCGTTCCAGGTCGATCTGGGTACGAGGGGTCTTGCTTTCATTGCCTAACAGAAGCCGCGCCCGCAGGGGCGATGCCGCCAGTGCCTCCAGGGCAGCCTGGCTATGGTCGGGACTTCGGTTGTTATCGAAGAAATCGTTGCTGGTGGTGATGCCCGCATTGACGTTTTCCATCGCCGCCAGGTACTCGCCCACCCAGGTATCGGCCGGACGAAAATGCTCGGCCAGACGGTGGGTCACCGGAAAGAACAGATTTTCTTCACTCTGGCCGAACATGCTGCGCATCTGGGTCTGCCACATATGGTTGTGGGTATCCACAAAACCGGGCATCACGATGCAGCCATCGCCGTTGATGATTTCACTGTCGCCGGTATCCAGGTTCTCGCCCACGGCTTCGATACGCCCATCCACCACCCACACATCGGCCTTTTCAAGCGGCGCCTTGCCCTCTTCCATGGTCAGAACGGTGGCATTCTTGATGCACCAGCGTCTGGGCGATTCGCTGGAGGATCCGGAATCACTTTCCTCAGTGGGGTCGCTGGCGTAAGCGCCGGGAATCAGGCTCGATCCCGCCATCGCGGTCATGCCGCCTAGAAGCTTGCGCCGGGTGATACTGGACTGCTCCCACATGGGGTTCTCCTTGGGGGGGGTTAGCGATACTAAATAAACCTAGTCGAGCTTTTCACCCCGTCAACCGCGCGGCCGGGGAGTGCTTTTCGAAAACCCGCCCCAAAAGCGCATGACGGCTGCCCCGGCAAGCGTGGTAAAATCACGCCGATTACGCGATTGATAGAGATTCCCTATGCGAGTGCTTGGCATCGAAACCTCCTGCGACGAAACCGGCGTGGCGATTTTTGATACGACAAAGCCTGCGGGCGAGGGGCTTCTGGCCGATGCGCTTTACAGCCAGGTGGCCATGCACGCTGAATACGGCGGCGTGGTACCCGAGCTTGCCTCCAGAGACCATACCCGCAAGCTGTTGCCCTTGATCGATCAGGTGCTGGCAGAGGCCGGGCTTACCAAAAGCGAACTGGACGGCATTGCCTACACCGCGGGCCCGGGGCTTGTAGGGGCATTGATGGTGGGTTCAAGCACCGCCCACGGCATGGCCCGGGCGCTGGATATCCCGGTACTCGGCGTACACCACATGGAAGGCCACCTGCTGGCCCCGATGCTGGAAGAAGACGCGCCCGACTTTCCGTTCGTCGCGCTTCTGGTCTCCGGCGGGCACACCCAACTGGTGGAAGTGAAAGGCCTGGGCGACTACCGGCTCTTGGGTGAGTCGGTGGACGACGCGGCAGGCGAAGCCTTCGACAAGGCCGCCAAGATGCTGGGGCTTGCCTACCCCGGCGGCCCTGAGGTGGCCAAGCTCGCCGAGCGGGGCGACCCCAAGCGCTTTCGCTTCCCCCGGCCGATGACCGACCGCCCCGGGCTCGACTTCAGCTTCTCAGGGCTCAAGACCCACACCCTGACCACGCTGAAAAAGCTCGAGGCCGAGGGGGCGCTGGACGATACCGCCAGGGCGGATGTTGCCCGCGCCTTTGAAGAGGCCGTGGTGGATACCATGGTCATCAAGTGTCGCCGGGCGCTGGATGACACCGGTCTGAAGCGTCTGGTGATGGCCGGCGGGGTCAGCGCCAATACACGCCTGCGCGAGCGTCTGGCCTTGGAAACCCGCAAGCGCGGCGCGCAAACCTTCTATCCCCGGGCGCGGTTTTGTACCGATAACGGGGCCATGATTGCCTATGTCGGTGCGATGCGCCTGGCGGCTGGGGAATGCGACACGGTGGGCGCAATGCAGGCAACGCCGCGCTGGCCGCTGGATACCTTAACGTCGCCGGCTGCTTGACGCCTGGTCGCGCAGACCCAGTTCCTTGCCCTGGCGCAGCCGGCGTATATTGAAGGCGTGGCGCATGACCACCACCAGCGTGAAGGCGCCGACCACATAAACGTACCGAGGCGCAAGCCACAGCGTCAGCATGGGGGCGGCCAGCGCGCTCAAGAGCGAGGCCGCCGCGGCGGTGCGCAGCCGCCAGGCGAGCAGCCCCCAGCAGGCGGCACTGACCAGGGCCACCCACGGCACCAGCACCAAGAGAGCGCCAAAGGCGCTGGCCACCGCCTTGCCACCGCGAAACCCGTGCCACAGCGGATAGCTGTGGCCCAGAAGCACCGCAAGTCCCACTGCGCCTTGAACCCACACCGGCAGCCCGTGCCATTTGACAGCCCACACCACGGGCATGGCCTTGGCAGCGTCGAGCACCAGCGTCACTCCAGCCAGGCGCGGCCCATAAAGACGCAGCACGTTGGACACTCCCGGGTTGCACGAGCCGCTCACACGCGGGTCCGCCACCCCGGCAAGGCGGCATACGCTGAGTGCAGCAAGCCAGCTGCCGCAGAGATAGCCAAGCACCAGATAGCCAGGCACCATCCAGACCAGGGTCGCCACTAGGCGGGCACTGCCGGTCTTGTATCGTTTGTCGGGTTCCTCACGTACACTATTTCCTGATTGTGATGGGGAGCGCGCATGGACCGCATTTTAATTGAAGGCTTGATTGTAGAAACCGTTATCGGCGTATACGACTGGGAGCGCACCATTACCCAGTCACTACGCCTTGACCTGACGCTGGCCACGGACATCCGCCCGGCCGCCGCCACCGATGATTTACGCCTGACGCTGAATTATGCCGCGATCTGTCAGCGGATTCAGCAGTTCGCCGACAGCCATCAGTTCGCCTTGATCGAAACCTTCGCCGAGCGGCTTTGTGAGTACCTGCGTCACGAGTTCCCCATCAGCTGGCTGCGTCTGGTGGTGCGCAAACCCGCCGCCGTGCCTCAGGCGCAAAGCGTGGGCCTTGAAATCACCCGCGGCGAAATTCCCGAGGTCATCGAGGAGCGTACGCGGTGAGTCTGGTCTGCTTGAGCCTGGGGAGCAACGCCGAGCCCGAGGCGCACCTGAGTGCTTGCCTGAAGGCGCTTGAGCAAACCTTCGGCGATCTGAGAATCTCCCGGGTCTTTGAAAGCGAGCCGGTAGGGGTCGAGGCAGCCACCAACTTCTATAACGCGGTGGTCGCCTTCGAGAGCAGCTGGCCCCCAGGGAAACTCAATGCCTGGGTAAAGGCACTGGAAGCGGCACATAACCAGGGTACCCCCGCCCGCCCCCATTGTCCCAAGGCACTGGATATCGATCTTTTGGCCGTGGGTGAGATTTGTGCCCACGTCGACGGCATCACGCTCCCACGCGATGACATCCGTCGATACGCTTTCGTGCTCCGACCCCTGGCAGAACTTCTACCCGACCAACCTCACCCCGACTGCCGGACGCCCTACAAGGCGCTTTTCGAGCGCGCCGACTTTCAAGGCCAACGGCTCTGGCCGGTAGAGTTCTACTGGCGCGGCGCGCGCGTCTCGCCGTAATCAAGCCGTCAGGGTTTGCTCCACGGCCTCGAGACGGCGCCTTTGCAACGCCTGGCCCAGCGCCGCACCGCGAAAGCCCTCCTCCATCAGCGCCTGAGGACTTACCTGGGTAGCGCCCTGAAAAGCATTGACCAGCGCGGTTTCAGAGTCAGGAGCCAGCGTCCTGACCAGCGTCAGTTGAGCTTCGACCTGGCGGGGCTTGCGAAAGGCGTCCAGCCGCTCAAGCCAATGAAAGACGCGCTCGGCCGTCAGTGTCGAGCCAAGAAGCGCCCGGCTCAGCGCCACATGACGGCAAAGTGCGGTCACGGCGTTGGGCAGGCGAAGACGCGCTATCAGCGCTTCCCGCTCGGGCTCGTCCAGGGCGCTTGCCAAAAGCGCCATGCGCCAGTGCGCCAGGGTTTCAGTGCCAGCGGCAGGCGCTTTTGCCATCAGCGCCAAGCCCTCGTCAAACCTTGCCGCCACCCCCGGCCACCAGCTCTCCAGCGCGCCGCACTCGTTCAGGGTCTGGAAATAGTATTCCGGCCCCGGCTCTTTCAGGGCCTTCTCGGTTTCCACCCATACTCGTTCGGCGGCAAGATGCTCAAGCTCACCGCTTTGGCTCACCTGGCGCATCAATGCCTGAGTCTCGCCACTGATTCGAAAGCCCAGGTGCGCGTAGCGGGCCAGAAAGCGGGCGGTGCGCAGCACGCGAAGCGGGTCTTCGCTGAACGCCGGGGAAACGTGACGCAGAAGGCGCTTTTCGATATCCCCCTGGCCATCGAAGGGGTCCGACAACCCGCCGTCGGGACACTGAGCGATGGCATTGATCGTCAGGTCGCGGCGCAAAAGATCCTCTTCGAGGGTCACCTCGGGGCTTGCGTGCACCTCGAACCCCCCGTAGCCGTGACCCGCCTTGCGCTCGGTGCGCGCCAAGGCGTACTCTTCAGAGGTTTGCGGATGAAGAAATACCGGAAAATCCCGCCCCACGGGCTTGAAGCCTCGCGCGCGCATCGCATCAACCGTAGCCCCCACCACCACCCAGTCGTTATCGAAGACGGGCCAGCCCAGAAGCTCATCGCGCACGGCTCCGCCCACCCGGTACACCTCGAGCCCCTCGAGGGCTTTATCGTGTTGCGCCACGCTAGGCTCCTTCTTGCTGGCTCGGCACCCAGGTACGCTTGCCGGTTTCAAGGTTCATCGCGGTCAGCGAGCCCCCCCATACACAGCCGGTATCGAGCGCATGCACGTCGATTCTTGCCCCCGGCGTTTGCCCTTCTAGAGCAGCCCAGTGGCCGAAGACCAGCCTCAATGCATCCTCGCGCGGGTACTGAAACCAGGGATGATACCCGGCAGGTGCGCTATCCAGCCCCTCTTTCGCGTCAAAATCCAGCGTTTCGTCGGCGCTTATAAAGCGCATGCGGCAAAAGACATTCACCAGGGCACGAAGTCGGTCCATGCCGTCCAGACGCTCGGAGAAACGCGCCGGCTCGTTGCCGTAAAGTGCTTCCAGAAACCGCCCCGACGCCTCGCTTGCAAGCGCGGCCTGCACCTCGCCACTGTAACGAAGCGCGTCATCGAAGCGCCAACCCGGCAGGATACCCGCATGCACCATCAAGGTATCGTGTTCATGAACGGCCAGCGGCTGGGCCTGTAGCCAATCAAGCAAGGCCTCGCGCTCGGGGGCCTGCAAAATCTCCTCCAGGGTATCGCGTCTTTTTAACCGGCCACCGCCCCGGGCCGCCACGAGAAGATGAAAGTCGTGATTGCCCAGCACGCAGCGCGCCGCGCCTCCCAACGCCTTGACTTCACGCAGGCATTCAAGCGAGCCCGGCCCGCGGTTGATCAAATCACCCACCAGCCACAGCGTATCGTTTGCCGGATTGAAGTCGAGCTTCTCCAGCAAGGTGACGAACTCCGTGTGACAGCCGTGCAGATCCCCAATGGCGTATGTACTCATGTATAAAAGCCTTATAGTGGCGAACTAGTCGTTAAATAAATATTTGTTAAGTAAGCGGCACATTTACTGGCCCTGAACCGGCTAGATTAGGTAAAAATAGAGGCGTTCCCCTTAAAAACGCCAGTCACAGCGACCATCACAATGAAAAAGAGCGTCATGTTACCTAACCCTACCCTGAATACCGACCCCGCGCCCGGGGTTCAAGCCAAAGACCCCGCGCGCCGGGCGCTTTTGAAAGCCGCCACGCTGGGCGTGGGTGGCGCGTTCTTGACCGGTACGCCTTGGACTCACGCCTTGGCCACCCCTGACAACGCACCAGTGATCAAGCATGGCTGGCTATTGAGCATTACCGATCTTGACGGTAGCCGCCGCTGATGTATCAGCCATTTGACACGTTGAGCGAGCAAGAGAGCGGCTACGACACCTGCGTCATCGGCGCCGGGGCGGCGGGCATTACGCTGGCCATGACGCTTGCTCGCCAGGGCCACCGGGTGCTTTTGTGCGAAGGGGGAGAGGCATCCATCAGCGAGCAATCCCAGGCGCTTTATCGCGGCGAGACCGTGGGTGACACCTACCTGGCACTCGAAAGCGTTCGACTGCGCTACCTGGGAGGCTCCACCAACCACTGGGGCGGGGTATGCCGCCCACTCGATGCTCACGACTTCACCGCCAAGGCGGCGGCCCCCGAGACCGCCTGGCCCATCGCCGTGGAGGATCTCGAGCCTTACTACGCGGCGGCCGCCACCCTGCTGGACCTGGAAACGGTTCCTGGGGACGAGCCCATCGAGGGCGCGGGGCTTGCGCGGGTCTATTTTTCGCTGGGCCATCCCACTCGCATGAAGGACAAGTTCGCGGCCACCCTGAACGGGCTTGAAACGCTCACCTATTGCCTGACCGCCAACCTCGTCGGGCTCGAAGTGGGCGATGGTCGGGTAAACGCAGCCACGTTCAGCGATTTCGAAGGGCGCCGCAAGACCATCCGGGCGCGCACCTTCGTGCTCGCCTGTGGCGGCATCGAGAATTCGCGTCTTTTGCTGTGGTGCAATCAGCAAAGCGGTGGGCGACTGGTGCCCGAGGCCGCCGCCCTGGGCCGCTACTGGATGGAGCATCCCCACGCCACCATCGGCCAGGCGCTGCTGTTCGAACCCGCGCTGCTGGGTCTGGACACGCAGTACAACGTTTATCTCTCGCCCACGGCAAAGGCCATGACCCAGCGCGGGCTCTTGAACTGCGGGCTTCGCCTTCACCGCATGGCGCCGGAAGCCACCCAGGAACTGGTAGAAACGCTTGGCCGCCAGGCGCCTGGGCTGCGTGCAGAGCTTGCCGCCCGCCAGGCGAGCAGTTCGCCCATGCACGGGGTGTATCTACGCGCCGCCTGGGAGCAGGAGCCACGCATCGAGAACGGCGTGGAGTTGAGCGAGGAGCGTGACGCCCTCGGCGTGCCCTTGAGCCGCCTGGTGTGGCAACAGTCGGCCCTTGACCGTCATACCCTTCGCGAAAGTCTGATGCTGCTGGGTGAGTATCTGCTCAAGCGCAACGCCGGTCGCGTGCAGCTGGCGGACTGGCTGGCAACCGAACCCGTCGAGCTGCCTGTGGAGGGCGAGATTGCCGGGCGCCACCACATGGGTGGCACGCGCATGAGCTTGAATGCCCAACAGGGCGTGGTGGATCGAAACTGCCGCCTGTTTGCCCAGGAGAACATGTTCGTCGCCGGTTCCAGCGTCTTCGCCAGCTCCGGCCACGCCAACCCGACGCTCACCATTGTCCAGCTCGCCCTGCGCCTTGGCGTACACCTGGACGAAAGACTGCGCGGGGTCGAGCCCGGTTAGTGCAACTTGCAGGGCGCGGCCAGGCGAAACGGTGCGATAGGCACATCGAAGGCGCGCTGGGTATAGGTATTGAGCAGCGTATAGGCGCCCTCCATCACCCCGACCGGGGTTTGCAGAATCGCCCGGCTGGTATAGCGAAAACGCTGGCCGGGGCCGATCAACGGCTGCTGGCCGACCACCCCCTTGCCGCGTACCTCCTGGGCGTCCCCGCTGCCCTGGGTGATTTTCCAGTAGCGCGCCATCAACTGCACGCTATGGGGGCTTTGGTTGTGTACCGTGACGGTATAGCTGAACACGTAGCGCGACTCACTGTCGCTGGATTCCTGGGCACGATACTCTGGCGTGATACTCACCTCGATCGTCAGTTGGCTCACCCTTGATCCCCCCCCTCGGCATCCAGCGTCTGCGTATTGGCCACGTGGTTGGCGATCTTGACGTACTCCTCGACCGAAAGTGTCTGCGGGCGCCGACCCGGGTCGATCTCCAGAAACGCCAGTGTCTCGGCGCTCACCCGCCCCTTGAAATTGTTGCGCAGGGTCTTGCGCCGCTGGCCGAAGGCGAGCTTGACGAGCTCAAACAGCAGCGCCGGGTCATCCGCCGGGTGAGGCAGCGTCTCATGCGGGGTCAGCCGAACGATGGCGGAGTCCACCTTGGGCTGCGGTACAAAGGCTTCCGGCGGGACGATAAAGAGCTGCTCGACCTGGCAATAGTACTGGGCCATGACCGAAAAACGCCCCCAGTCGGTACCGCCGGGCTCGGCCGCCAGGCGCTCGACCACCTCCTTTTGCAGCATGAAGTGCATGTCGGCAATGGCCGGCCCCATCTCGAGAAGATGCACGATCAAGGGCGTGGAGATGTTGTAGGGCAGGTTGCCCACCACCCTGAGCGCCGGGCCATCACCCTTGAGCGCCTTGAAATCGAACTTCAACGCGTCGCCTTCGTGGATTACAAAGCCCGGGTAGTTGAAAAACTGAACGCGCAGGCCTGGAATCAGATCCCGGTCAAGCTCCACCACCTCGAGTTCGCCGTTGGCCTCCAGAAGCGGCGCGGTCAACGCCCCCTGGCCCGGGCCGATTTCGATCAGCCGGTCGCCCTTCGCAGGACCGATGGCGCGAATGATGCGCGAGATAGTGCCGAGGTCGCGAAGAAAGTTCTGGCC
The DNA here is from genome assembly GCF_968048975.1 of Vreelandella xerophytica. The sequence continues at coordinate 2,775,144 of NZ_OZ309106.1, forward strand.
GAAGCGTTTGCGGGCTCGGTGTTGAAGGGGCGGTTGAGACATCGAACGAAAGTCCTTGAGTAGGATAAAGCGTGTAACGGTGTGTTCTTGGTCGCCGGGAGGCTAAGGGGTCGGCGCTGTGGCAAACGCCGCGCGATGATCGCTCAGACGACGCGCCAGGTTCAGCGCGACCAGAAGGCTTTCGGGGCTTGCAACGCCCTGCCCCGCCAGATCCAGCGCCGTGCCGTGATCCACCGAGGTGCGCACCAAAGGCAAGCCCAGGGTGATGTTGGCCGCCTGGCCGAACCCTGCATACTTTAGCACTGAAAGCCCCTGGTCGTGATACATCGCCAGCACCGCATCCACTTCCTTGAGATGGCGCGGCGTGAACAACGTATCCGCCGGGAAGGGACCGCGAACATCCAGGCCCTGGCCACGAAGATGGGCAATGGCCGGAATGATCGTCTCGATCTCCTCGGTGCCCAGGTGCCCGTCCTCCCCGGCGTGGGGGTTCAGCCCGCATACGGCGATGCGAGGCGAAGCAATCGCAAACTGGCGGGTCAGATCCGCAACAAGAAGGGTCACGATACGGACAAGACGCTCCCTGGTGATGGCGTCGGCCACCCGGCGAAGCGGCAGATGGGTGGTGGCCAGGGCCACGCGAAGATCACCGCTGCCCTGCCAGGTGGACGACTGAGCGTGCAGGGCCTGGTCGGTGGCCAGCATCATCACCACTTCGTCGACCCCGCAGGCGTCGCGTAACCACTCGGTATGGCCGGTAAAGCCCGGGAAGCCACCGTCGATGATCACGCCCTTGTGCAGCGGTGCGGTGACCATCGCCCCGGCCTGCCCCGCCCGGCATGCCTGAACGCCGACCTTGAGCGTCTCGATCACGTAGGCGGCATTGGCGGGTTCCAGCACCCCGGGTGTGCAGGGGGCGTTCAACGCCACCGGCACTACCGCCAGATGCGGCCGGGATGGGCGTTCAAGGCGAGCGTTTTCGGCAATGACGATGTCAACGTCCAGCGAAAGCCTGGCGGCGCGCTCGGTCAGCATCTGCGGGTCACCTACCGCCAGCGTACCGGGCGGAAGCTTTCTGTCCGCGGCCAGCATCAGCGTGAGCTCCGGGCCGATCCCTGCGGGTTCACCGGTCGTGACCAGAAGCGGCAAGCGTCCAGAGGCATCACGCATTACAGACGAATGTCCACAAAGGCCTGCTCGCGAATCTCGCGCTGCCAGTTCTGCAGCTCTTCGTTGGCCCGGCGCTGAAAAATGGCCTGGCGTACCTGCTCCCGGCGGCTCTCGTCGGTCACATCCTGACGGCGACGATCCAGCACCTCGATGATGTGATAGCCAAACTGAGAGCGTACCGGTGCGGAGATCTGGCCAGGGCTCAGGCCGACCATCGCTTCTTCAAACGCAGGCACGGTCTGGCCCGGGCGTACCCAGCCAAGATCGCCGGCGTTCATGGCGCTGCCCCGGTCATCGCTGAACTCCCGGGCCACCGCACCAAACTCCTCACCCTGCTGCAGACGCGAGCGGGCTTCTTCCGCGCGGGCGCGAGCCTGGTTCTCGTTACGAGTCGGCGTCAGTTCGACGAGGATATGGCGAGCCTGGCTCTCCTCGATAAAAGACTGGCCCTGCTGGGAGGGCTGCTGCTCCAGGAAACGCTCGACATCGCGCTCGCTGACGTTGACGCGCTGCTGTACCTGGCGCTGCTGCACCTGGCGCATCAGCATTTCCCGACGCACGTCTTCACGCACATCGGCAAGCGACAGGCCATCCCCCTCGATGGCGTCGGCAAAGGCATCCAGCGTCAGGCCGTTGGACTCGGCGATGTTTCGAAGCTGCCGGTTGAGCTCGGTATCGTCCACGCTCAGATTGGCTTGACGGGCCATCTGCAGCTGGATTTCATCGAGCACCATGCGCTCGAGTACCTGCTCTGACAACTGGCGGCGCGCAGGCAGATTGCCGCCCTGGGCCTGGGCTTGCTGTTCGACCTGATTCACCCGGTCGTCCAGTTCGCTTTTCATGATCACACCGTCGTTGACTACCGCCACGACGCTGTCCAGCGCCTGGCGCTGAGAGCCCTGAAAGCTCTGGGCCTGCACGCCGATACTGAGAAACGCCGCGCTCGCGCCCAGGCAAAGCGCCAGGGTGGTGCTAACCGATAACCGTCTTGCCCGCTTTGAAAGGCTGGAAAGCGGCAGGCTCTTTTGCATCGTCATAAATAAGTCTCTTGTCGTCGCTATTCAATAAAAGCGTTGCTCTACAAAAGCGTCAAAGAACGGAGGGACGATAGCCCGGGACAGCCCGGTCAAAATACGTATTCGCCCCTTGGCCTACACCGCCCAGGCCGCGAAACACAAAACGTAGGAACAGGCCGCGATCGCTGAAGTCGTCCCCGATCCGAGCGGTGTCGTTATCGTCGATCCATTCACGCCACACCAGCTGCACGCCGTAGCAGCAGTCGTTCCACTGAACGCCGGCCAGCTGCTCGAGCGCGCGGTCATTGGTCTGGTCGTAAAGGTAGCGTCCGATCAGATCGATCTGTGGGGCAGCCCGCCAGCCCGCCGAAAGATCCCACTCCTCACGGCTGTAGTCACGAAACCCGTCATCCCCCGGCGTCACGCCCGGGTCGAAGCCTTCGATCTCCCAACGGTAGCCAAGGTTCACTACATGGCCTTCGGGATGCCGATAGCGTACGTCCACACTAGAGCGTTCGGTCTGCTCGCGGTGGTCATCATAGAGCCACTCGTAGCCGGTACTCCAGCGGTCGCTGATCTGCCACTCGAGCCGTGTCACCAGCGGCGAGCGGTCGCGGGTCGCCTGGTAGCGGCTTTGCGGATCGACGAAGGGATTGTCTTCCGGTCGGTCGGGCAGCGTATCCGGGTCGCCATCGCGGTCGATCCGCCGCTCGGCGAAGTAGAAACTCTGGCCCATGCCGAAAGTGAGCCGGTCGCGACCGGTCTCATCCTCGATCAGGCGCGACTGCAGGCCCAGGGAAACCCGGTTGAGATCCCCCACCCGGTCGGCACCGGAAAAGCGGTGTGGTGACCAGAGCTGATCCCAGGAGAACGCCCGCTCACGGCTATCGAACTCAGGCAGCTCGGTTTGATCGGTACGCGGGACATAGGCGTAGTTCAACCGGGGCTCCAGGGTCTGGCGGTAGCCGCGCTGGCCCAGATCCAGCTCGCGCTCGAACACCAGCCCACTGTCGACGGAAGTGATGGCTACGCTGCGCGTGGGCGAGGTGCTGCGATCGGTCGTGCGGTTGCCGTAATCCAGCTCGTAGGCGGTGTTCCAAAGCTCGGTACGCGGCTCGATATAGCCCCAGGGTTCTTCAAAGCGCCAGCCCACCGCAGGCGTCAGGTGAAGCCTTGAGCCGGTGGCGGCTTCGCGCTCGGGCACCCGGTTTTCGTCCACGTCGCGCCAGAAGTAGGTGGCGTTGGAGCGCCACTGGCTGTAGAAGCCACCGCCGAGCTGCCAGTCGGAGTTGGCGGTCAGGCTGGGCAGCCGGTAAAAGGGCTTGTCACTGTCGCTCAGCGGGTCCTCCAGGCGCTGAAAGCCCTGGGCACGAGCATCGAGCTGCCAGCGCTCGCCACGGTAGTCCACCTGGGCCCGGCGCTCCATGCCGACTCGGTCGCTGCGGCCGAATTCGGCGCCGAAGTCGTCGAAGTAGCGTCCGTCGCTGGCCGCCCCATAGCGCAGGCTATAGTTGCTGCGCGGGTTCACCCTTCCGCGATGCTGGGCGTCGATGTACCAGCGCTCCTCGCCTTCAAAGCGATTGTCGCCAGTGCGACTGCCGCCATCGTCGGGCAGGTAGCCGCCTTCCACCATGCCCTGGCTCTCTTCGAACAGGTAGCGGTACTCACCGTTGAGCAGCACGCCCCGGTCGGTCATGAAGCGCGGTGTGATCGTGGCATCGTGGTTAGGGGCGATGTTCCAGTAAAACGGCTGGGCGTAGTCCAGCCCGTCGCTTGAAAAGCCCAGGGTCGGCCATAAAAGGCCAGTCTGGCGCCGTTCATCCAGGGGAAAGCGTACCCAGGGCCAGTAGAAGACAGGCACATCTTTCACATGCAGGCGCGCGTTGCGCGCGGTACCAAAGCCTGCGCCCTGATCCAGCCGAATATCGCTACTGACCAGCTGCCAGGTATTCTCGCCCGGGTCGCAGGTGGTGAAACGGGCACTATGCAGGCGATACTGGTTTTCGCCGGTCTGTTCAAGCTGGTTAGCCTGACCGCGCAGACGCGACTCGTAGAGCACGTAGTGGCTGTTATCGATGGTAGCGCGGTCTTCGCTGAGCCGCAGGGTGGCCTGGTCGCCGCGCAGCAGCGCCTGGCCGTTGCGCAGGACAAGCTGGCCCTCGGCATCGACCTGTTCGCGACTGACAGGTAGAAACACCTGCTCGGCCTGAAGCTCGCTGTCGCCCTGGCGAAGGACCACGTCACCGCGCAAAAGCGCCTCGCCGTCGGCGGCGTAATCGGCATCCGACGTTTCAACCGAGAGCGTCTCGGGGTCTTGCTCGGCGGGCAAACGGTAGCCGGGCATCACGTAGCGGCCACGGCATAGCTGGCTGGATGCTTCTGCCTGACCGTAGGGCTGCCAGTCCAGCGCCTTGGCGGGCAACGGTTCACTCTGCGCCATCGCTGAATACGCGGTGAGCGCAAAGATGCCCACCAGCGAGTGTCCTACCGGCGCAGTATGCGTAAATCGCTTGCCCATGTTCGTTATCCTTGGCATTCAGAATCGGTATTATACAGCTCGAATGATGCCCGACCAGCAAGGAGCTTGCATGTCCTCTTCCAGGATTGACGCCCTCACCCGATGGGCTGCTGAAAAAAACGGCCTTGAACCGGCCGCCATCACCCTCGCCCCGGCGGGGGGTGATGCCAGTTTTCGCCGCTATTTTCGCCTGACGCTGCCATCAAACGAAACACAAATTGTCATGGACGCCCCGCCCGAGCAAGAAAACTCGGCGCCGTTTGTGGCCATCGGCCGGCGACTGCACGTTGCAGGGCTGCCCGTTCCCGCCATTTACCAAAGCGATCTCGAGGCGGGTTTTCTGCTGCTCGAGGATCTGGGCGACACCCCGCTTCAAGCGGACTTCACCGACGCCTCGCGCACAAAAGCACGCACTCTTGAAGCACTCGAGCTGATTGCCCGGCTGCAGAATACCACTGACCCGGGCGCACTTGACCCTTACGACGCCGCGTTACTGCGTCGCGAACTCGATCTTTTTCCCGAGTGGTGCCTCGAGCAATGGCTTGACATCGAGGTGCCCAAAAACCTTGCAGCGCTTTGCGACGACTTGGTCGACCAGGCGCTGGCGCAGCCGGTGGTGAGTGTACATCGAGACTTCGACGCCATGAACCTGATGCCCCACAATGGGCGCCTTTACATGATCGATTTTCAGGACGCGGTGGCCGGCCCCATCAGCTATGACGTCATCTCGATTCTTTGCGGGCGCTACTGGCGCTTCGATGACGCCGCCTTCGATGCCCTGGCGGGGCATTTCTATCGCCAGGCTCGAAACGATGGACGGCTGTCCTCCCGAGTGGAAGAGGCGGGCTTTCTAAAGCAGTGCCGCGCCATGGCCGCCCAGCGCTCGCTGAAGATCCTGGGTATCTTCTGCCGACTGACCCTGCGCGACGGTAAAACCGGTTATCTCGCCCGCCTGCCCCACTTTCTGGATCATCTGGAAGACAGCCTGGCGGCGCTGCCGGAACACGCCGATTTCGCCCGCTGGGTGCGTGAGGTCCTGCGCCCCGCGATCACCGCCAGGCTGGGTGAGGCTTCATGAAGGCGATGATTCTGGCCGCCGGGCTTGGCACGCGTATGCGCCCGCTGACCGACACCTGCCCCAAGCCGCTTTTGCCGGTAGGCGGCAAGGCGCTGATCGAGCACCACCTGGACCACCTACGCCTGGCCGGTATCGACGAGGTCGTCATCAACGTAAGCTACCGCGCCGATCAGATCATCGAGGCGCTGGGCGGCGGCGGGCGCTTCGGGCTTTCGATTCGCTATAGCGTCGAGCAAACGCCGCTGGAGACCGGCGGCGGCATCTTCAATGCCCTGCCGCTTCTGGGCGAGGCACCTTTTCTACTGGTCAACGGCGATGTCTGGTGTGACCGGCTGCCCACGCCCACCCTTGCCCCGGGCAAGCTGGCCCACCTGGTGCTGGTGGATAACCCGCTACAACACCCGGATGGCGACTTCGCCATCATCGAAGGCCTGGCCGCAATGGCAACGCCCGCGCTCACCTATTCGGGCATCAGCGTTATCCACCCGGCGCTGTTTGAAGACAGCAGCGCCGGCGCCTTCGCCCTGGCGCCGCTTTTTAAAGCGGCGATGGCGAAGGGCCTGGTCAGCGCCGAGCACTTTGTCGGCCACTGGGTCGACGTGGGCACGCCGGCGCGGCTTGGCGCGCTCGAACGCCATTTGGCAGCGCGCTAAACTGATTTACCCTTTTGCCAGGAGGACCCGTGAGTCTTGCTGATGATATTGCCCTGACGCCGCTGGTCGCGGTTTACGGCACGCTGAAAAAAGGCCTCAACAACGCCCACGTGCTGGAGGGCGCCGAGTTTTTGGGCGATGACCGGAGCGCGCTCCTTACGCTCTACGACGTCGGCCCCTACCCCGGCGCCAAACGCCGTGACTCCAAAGGGATCGCGCTGGAGATTTACCGCGTCGATCAAGCGACCCTGGCGGCATTGGATGTGCTGGAAGATCACCGCCCACAAGCGCCCCTTGACGGCGAGTATCAGCGCGTCACGCTTGCCACCCGCTTTGGCGACGCCTGGGTATACCTCTACAACCCGGATACCGCCGCACTGAGCGCCATCGGCGAAGGCGGCTGGCCAGTAGCGCGATAGCGCCGGTTGGCGCAAAGGCGTGTTATGCTGCGCGCCACGTATGAATCGTTAGAAAGGAGAGCCGCGTGAAAGCACGGGTGAAGTGGACAGAGGGTCGTCAGTTCGTAGCGGAATCAGGCAGTGGCCATAGCGTCGTGATCGATGGCCCGCCGGGCCATGGTGGTCGCAACACCGGGCCGCGTCCCATGGAGATGCTACTGATGGGCATGGGGAGCTGCACCGCGTTTGACGTCTTGAACATTCTCGACAAGGCCCGCGCCGCGGTTACCGACTGTGTCGCGGAAATCGACGCCGAACGCGCCGACGAGGTGCCCGCGGTCTTTACCCGTATTCACGTGCACTTTGTGGTGACCGGACGCAATCTGAAGGAAAAACAGGTTCAGCGCGCCGTCGAGCTGTCTGCCGAAAAATACTGCAGCGCCTCGATCATGCTGGTGAAAGGCGGGGTGGATATCACCCATTCCTTTGAAATCCAGGAAACCGACGCCGGTTAAAAAAATAGCCCGCCGGGATGCATCCCACGTCCCAGGCGGGCATAATACGCCCGCCTGGGCCTGCTTGATGCAGGCGGCACTCATCATGTACGGATTGGTTCCGGCGCTGGCTCGTCGGGGTGTTTTCACTGCCATAGGGAGGTGCGGACGTGTCAGATAATCTCCGACTCCACGGGTTTAACAACCTCACCAGCTCGTTAAGCTTCAATATTTACGATATCTGCTACGCGAAAACCGAAGAGCAACGCGCCGCTTACATCGACTATATCGACGAGCTTTATAACGCCGAACGCCTGACGCAGATTCTCAAGGACGTGACCAATATCATCGGCGCTCACGTGCTCAATATCGCACGTCAGGACTACGAGCCTCACGGGGCGAGCGTGACCATTCTGATTGCCGAGCACGAGCTTGACGAGCAGGGCCCCGTGCAGACCAAGCCCGGCCCCGGCCCGCTGCCTGAGACCGTGGTTGCTCACCTGGACAAGAGCCACGTCACGGTGCACAGCTACCCCGAGTCCCATCCGGACAACGGTATCAGCACCTTCCGGCTGGATATCGATGTCTCCACCTGCGGTCACATCAGCCCGCTCAAGGCGCTCAACTACCTGATCCATAGCTTCGATTCCGACATCGTCACCATGGACTACCGGGTGCGGGGGTTTACCCGGGACGTCGACGGCAAGAAGCTCTTCATCGATCACGATATCGCCTCGATTCAGGACTACCTGGCCGAAGATACCAAGCAGGCGTATCAGATGATGGATGTGAACGTGTACCAGGACAACATGTTCCACACCAAGATGCTCTTGAAGGATTTCGAGCTGGACAACTATCTTTTCGGCACCTCGCGCCGGGATATCACGTTCGAGGAGGCGCGCGACATCGAAAGCCGCCTGCGCAAGGAAATGCTGGAAATCTTCTACTCGCGCAATCTCGATTGAGCCCTTCGTTTGTCAGAACCCAAAAGCCGACTCGCGTCGGCTTTTTTTATGGTTTCAGTAGACCCCCTGCTCTCCTTCCGGCCGGGTCTTGAAGCGCCGGTGAAGCCACAGATACTGCTCGGGGTGCTTGCGAATCGCCCGCTCGATGAACTGATTCACCCGGGTGGCATCCGCCACTTCATCCTTGCTGGGAAAGTTGTCGAAGGCCGGCAGGCATTCGATGGTGTAGGTGCGGTTATCCGGATTACGGTGAAACATCAACGGTACCACGGGGGCGCCGGTCATGCGGGCGATCTTCGACGTCAAACGGATGGTCGCGGCCTGCTGATCGAAAAGCGGCGCGAAGACGCTGACATCCCGGCCGAAATCCTGATCCGGCGAGTACCATACGATATGGCCTGCCTTGATGCGTCGCACTACCCCACGCAGGTCGTGCCGATCGATCGCCTGGCCGAAAATGCGCGAGCGGGCGCGGGTCATGAACCGCTCGAACAGCGGATTGTTGTGGGGGCGATAGACCACGTCCGCCGGGAAAAACAGCGAATGCAGCGCCCCGCCCAGATCCAGCGTCGAGAAATGAATGCCCACCACCAGCACACCCTTGCCCTGGGCCTTGGCCCGGGCCAGATGCTCCTGGCCGTTGTAGGCCACGCGGTGTCGGAAGCCTTCGGCGCGCCGGCACCAGCCGGTGGCCGTTTCCACCAGGCCGATACCGTTGGCAATGAAGGTCTCTTTCACCAGTTGTCGCTGGGCTTCAAGGCTTTTCTGTGGAAAACAGAGCGCGATATTGGTGGCGGTGATGTGGCGTCGGCGCTTGATCAGCGCCCAGGCAAGCAGCCCGATCATCTTGCCCACCCAGAGTTTCAAGCGCCAGGGCAGCCAGGCCACGAGATACATCGCCCCGATCGCGGTCCAGGTAGGCCAGTAACGCGGGTGAGCGAAAGAGCGGGGAAAGGGTTTTTTTGACATGATGACAACCGTTAAGTAAGCGCGCCGCTATAGACGCGCGGCACGCGAGGTAATACCCCGGTCAACAGCGTATAGCTGATCGTATCGCAGTGGCGGGCCACCTCATCCACCGAAAGCGCCGCGCCTGTCACACTTTGGCCCCAGAGCACCACTTCGCTGCCTATCGAGGCGTCGATATCGGTCACGTCCACCGTGAGCATATCCATCGACACCTTGCCGGCAATCAAGCAGCGCTGGCCATCGACGAGTACCGGCGTCCCGTCCCGGGCGTGGCGGTCATAGCCATCGCCATAGCCGGCGGCCACCACGGCGATGGTCGAGCGCCGCGGCGCTCGCCAGCGACCACCGTAACCCACCGGCTCGCCCTTTTCGATATCGCGAAGGCTGATGATTTCAGAGCGCAGGCTCATCACCGGGCGAAGCGCCTGGGTAATGGCATTGTCCACGTCCAGAGGGTTGCTGCCATACATCATGACCCCCGGGCGGTTCCAGTCGCCGTGAGAAGCAGGCCAGGCCAGGGTGGCGGGGGAATTGGCAAGGCTCAGCGGGGCGCCAAGCGTCTCGCCAAGTGACTTGATGACGGCCATCTGCCGGTCGAAATAGCCGCGATCGGATGCGTCCGCCGTGGCGAAATGGCTCATGAGATGAAGCCCGGTCACCTGGGGGGCCGCCTTGAGCCGCTGCCACACACCCGGCACTCGATCCGGGTCAAATCCTAGCCGGTGCATGCCGGAATCCACCTTCACCCATACCGGGATCGGCGCCTCAGGTCGAAACGCCAACAGCGCCTCTACCTGCCAGTCGCTGTGAACGCTGACCCAAAAGCCGTGAGCGTCCACCAGGGCAAGCTCGCTTGCGCTGAAAAACCCTTCAAGCAGGACGATGGGCGCAGTGATGCCGCCTTCGCGAAGCGCCATCGCCTCTTCGATACAGGCCACCGCCAGCGCCGGCGCCACGGACTCGAGCGCCCTGGCGCAGGCAAGCGCCCCATGGCCATAGGCGTTGGCCTTGATGACGGCCAGGGACTGGCTTTGCAAGGCCTGGCCGACGGCCAACTGGTAATTGTGACGCAACGCGTCTAGATCGATATGGGCCGCTAACGGGCGCATTGCATGGCCTCACTTATCAAGCTGCCCACTCGAGCGCCTGGAATTCGAATCTGTAACCTCGTCCAACCGGTGAACGAGCGAATAAAATGATGTCTCTGACACTAACGCACCGGGTATGAACCCGGTGCGTCATGTCTTGCACGTGGCAAGCTCTGGCAGATTTAACTCTCGAAAATGGCGTCCAGGGAGAGCCCCTGCTTTTCCAGCGAGCGGCGAAGCTTCTTTAACGCTTCCACCTGTATCTGACGAACCCGCTCACGGGTCAGGCCGATCTCGGCGCCGACTTCCTCAAGCGTCGCTGCCTCGTGCCCGCGCAGGCCAAAACGGCGTACCACCACTTCGCGCTGCTTGTCGCTCAATTCATCCAGCCAATGGTCCACATGCTCGCGCACGTCGCCATCCACCAGATGCGATTCCGGGCCGGAGACATCGTCATCGGCCAGGGTATCGATCAAGGGCTTGTCGCTTTCGCCTCCCATGGGGTAATCGACCGAGGAGACGCGCTCGTTGAGCCCCAGCATCTTCTTGACCGTATCCACGGGTTTGTCCAGATGCTCGGCAATTTCCTCCGCCGTTGCCTCGTGATCGAGCTTCTGGGTGAGCTCCCGCGCGGCACGCAGATAGATATTGAGTTCCTTGACCACATGAATGGGCAGACGAATGGTGCGGGTCTGATTCATCAGTGCCCGTTCGATCGTCTGGCGAATCCACCAGGTGGCGTAGGTCGAAAAACGAAAACCGCGCTCCGGATCGAATTTTTCCACCGCGCGAATCAGCCCCAGATTGCCTTCTTCGATCAGATCCAGAAGCGTCAGGCCACGATTGAGATAGCGCCGAGCAATCTTCACCACCAGACGCAGGTTGGATTCGATCATCCGCGAGCGCCCAAGCGGGTCGCCCTTGCGCGCCAGGCGGCCATAGTAGACCTCTTCCTCCGGCGTCAAGAGCGGCGAAAAACCGATCTCGTTGAGATAGATCTGCGTAGCGTCCAGGCTCTGGGTCGGCTGTCGGTCCTCACGTCCCAGTGCTTTCTCGAAGGCATCTTCCTCTTCGGTGACCGTGTCCTCGGCATCATCGAGTGCCCCTTCCACGGTCTCCAGGTCAACCTCCTGTAGGTCCTTCTCCAGCATACTCATGGTCTTACCCCCGTTGTCTTGCCTAACCGCCATGTAGAAAAGTAAAGGTGGTCGCACTCCGTGTGCGCGTTCACCGTTATTGTTATATGACGCGCTTATCAAGCTGTCCGGGTTCCTCCAAAGACGCCGGGCGTCTTTGCCAAGCCGTTTCCATAGAACGCGTTAGCGTGATGGTAAAAAGTCCAAGGGGTTCTGGGGCTGGCCGTCACGGCGCACCTCAAAATGCAGTTTGACGCTGTCGCTGTCGCTGTCGCCCATTGTGGCAATGACTTCTCCTGCTTCGACCACATCGTTCTCGCTGACGCGCAGACTGTCGTTGTGCGCGTATGCACTCAGATACTGGTCGTTGTGCTTAAGTAGTATGAGATTACCGTAACCCCGTACACCGCTACCGGCATACACCACGATACCAGGGCCGGCTGCTCTTACAGGTTGCCCCTTTTGTCCGGTGATATCAATCCCGGCGGTGATGGTCTCCCCTTCGCCAAAGCCGCCGCTGACCTGACCATCGGTCGGCCAGCGCCAGTTGACATCATCGACCGGCGTGAAGCTTCGCGAGGAACGATCCGGCTGCGCAGGCGCGGCGGCAGGTTCGGGCTCAGGCTCGGCAGCCGGCGCCGGTTCGGGCTGGGGTTCTGATTCGGGCTGGGGCTCGGGTTCGGGCTCGCGCCGGGGTTCAGGTTCCGGCGTCGGCTCCTGCGAGACCTGCGCCACTGCGGGCTGGGCATCGACGACATCGGCCTGGGGCCCGTCCTGCTCCGGCTGGGGCGAGGGTGCGCTCGGCTCCTGCCTGTTTTCGGCGTTCTCACCCCGTTCAGCGGTGATACGCTGGTTGCGTTCGATGGCGCTCTCGTCGGGCAGCAACCAGTCCATCTGCTGATCATTGCTCTGGTTACTGCCTCCCATGTCCTGGTTACCGGTACCCGCATTCTGATTGCTGGCAACCGAAGTGCTCTGAGCGTTCAGACCCGTGGCCACCGCTCCTCTCTGGGGCTGGCCTGACTGACCGCCGGGGCTTGCGCCTTGTGAGCCGGTCGGCGTATTACCCGCGCCCTGTCGCAGTGCAATGGTCTGGCCAGGACGAATCTGGTAGGGCGGGTCGATACTGTTGAGCGCCGCCAGCTCCCGATAGTCCAGGTCGTGCTCCCAGGCAATGCCGTATAACGTGTCGCCGGGCTCGACGGTGTATTGAGGCGAGCTTTCCACCGCGCGGCGCGCCTCGCTCAAATCACGTACTTGAGGGGTGTGTGACTGCTGGTTCGCGCAGCCGCTGATGGCCAGCGCTAATAAAGACAGTGTCAAAACCTTACGCATGCAAACCCTACTCCTTTTCAACGCCGCGCGCGCTGTGTGTCGAACTGCGTGGCCTTTCGAGCGGCACGCCGGTTGAGTAATACTACCAGCAGAGCGCCGAAGACCATAAGCGCCACCACGCCTGCCACCTGGGCAGAGCCTCCGGTCAAATCGGCATAATCGCCCGGCAGTAGATAGCGGTGGGACAACGGAATCATTTGCCCCTCGGGGCCCATCTGGTAGCTCAGAAGCTCCCGCCAGGGCCATAGAACCGGCAACGAACCGACAATGAAACCCAGTAACAGGACCATGGTGCCATCGTGATGGCGCTTTAAAAGCCACCATAAAAGCCGCGAAAAGAGCATCAAGCCTACCAGGCAGCCGATACCGAACAACATGATAATATTCATGTCAAGGCTTTTGATAGCCCCCATGATGGTGCCATAAAGGCCCATGGTGAGTAAGAGAAAACTCCCCGACACGCCGGGTAGAAGCATCGCACTGATGGCAATGGCACCGGCGACTACCACTATCAGCATCTCGTTACCCAGCAACAGGACAAGCGGCATCAAGGCAGGCAGGCCCTGGGCCAGCAAGAACCCTGCCAGAAGCGGCAGTATATAGACAAGCCGCCACCGGCCGCCAGCGCGGCCGACCACCAGCGCCGAGGCGGCCACCAGACCGAAAAAGAAACCATCGATCAAGAGCGGATGCGCCTCCATCAGCCACAGAGCCAGGTGCGCGACACTGAACAGGCTGATCGCGACCCCGGCAAGTAGCGGCATCAAGAACGCCAGGTTCAGATAATGGAAAAGCCCACGCAAGCCACCCTGGCGCCAGACACCAAAGGCGCCGGGACCAAACTGCCTGATGGTGTGAATCAGCTCTTCATAGATACCGGTAATAAAGGCGATCGTGCCACCGGATACGCCGGGCACCGCGTCGGCCGCGCCCATGCCGGCACCTTTCAGAAATACGCCCAAGCGTCGATGCTTCAATCCACCACTCCTTGCAGTAAAGGGACAAACCGTACAGGTTCCAGCCGGCGTTTTTCAAAAGCGCCGCCGATCCGTTTTATTTGGGTCAACCACTGGCTGCCGTCCGGCGCTTCCAGCGGTGCAATCAGTACACCGTCGCGACTGAGCTGTTCCAGCAGCGCCTGAGGCAACGTTTGCGCGCAGGCTGTCAGCAGAATCACGTCAAAACGGCCCGCCTCGGGCCAGCCTTCCCCGCCGTCGGCCACGGTCAGGGTGACGTCGGCCTCAAGATACCAAAGCCGTTCGGCGGCGCGCTCGGCAAGCGTCGCGATGCGCTCGACCGAGTAAAGCGTAGGCACCAGGCGCGACAGGATAAGCGCCTGATAGCCCGAGCCGGTGCCCACTTCCAGTACCCGATGGGGCCTGGCCTTCAGCACAAGCTCGGTCATGCGTGCCACGGTAAAAGGCTGAGAGAGCGTCTGGCCAAAGCCGATCGGCAGTGCCGTGTCTTCATAGGCGCGGTGAGCCAGCGCTTCATCGACGAACAGATGGCGCGGCTCGCTCGCCATTACCTCCAGCACTCGGGTGTGCGTGATCCCCTGGTGAACCAGGCGTTCGACCATACGGTCCCGCGTGCGCTGGGAGGTCATTCCCCGCCCACGACGCTCACCCGGCGACAGCTCAGGCAAAAGCATCCAGCCATGCCTGGACATCGTCCCGAGCGGGATGACGCGTCAGATCGGTCTGAAGCGGCGTAATCGATACAAAGCCTGCATTGATCGCCGCGAAGTCCGTGTCCTCGCCGTCATCGGCATTGGCGGCTACCGGGGCAATCCAGTAGCGCGTGCGCCCTCGGGGGTCCTTGATCGGCACAGCCTTCTCAGCGGGACCACGGTAGCCCAGCCGGGTAACCCTGAATCCTTGCAGCTCGTCCCAGGGCACATCGGGCACGTTGACGTTCAAGAGCGTGCGCGGCGGCAGTGAAAGCGCGCCGGCCGCACCCACCAGGCTGGCCGCCACTCGGGCAGCGGTGTCGAAATGGCGCTCGCCGCAAAGCGACATGGCGATCGCGCTCATGCCCAGATTACGCCCTTCCATGGCTGCGGCCACCGTGCCGGAATAGAGCACGTCGTCCCCCAGGTTGCTGCCATGATTGATGCCGGCAATCACCAGATCCGGGCGCTCGTCCCACACACCGTTGACCCCCAGATACACGCAGTCGGCGGGTGTCCCGTCGACGCTGTAAAACCCGTTATCCAGTGCCGTGAGCGACAGCGGGCGTGAAAGCGTCAACGAGTTGCTGGCCCCGCTGCGGTCGCGGTCCGGGGCCACCACGCGCAGATGAGCATGGTCGATCAAGCCGTCATGCAGGGCGCGAAGGCCGGGCGCGTAAACCCCGTCGTCGTTGGATAGCAGCAATCGTCGCATTCACCTCTCCTTTGGCTGCGTCACACGCGCAAGGCCTGGGTCAGAAAAAATCCGGGTGTTCGATAAGCTCGCTCAAGAGCGAAGTGGCAAAGCTGCCGCGCGGTAGTGAAAACTCGAGCACCGCGGCCTCGGGCTCCCAGGACAGCGTCGGGTCGATCACTCTGACTCTAAGTGCCCGGCGGCCTTTTTTCACCCCCGCCTGAACCAGCCCGTCGCAAAGCGCCGAGTGGCGCGCATGAAGCATCCGTTCCAGCCCGGCCTCCAAGGTCGGCTCGCCCTGGCCCCACAAGGGCCCGGTCGGGTGGATATCCAGTTCCGTCGCGCGGGCCAGGAGCGTATCGTCCACGTCCAGGGCGTGGAACACGCTCTGGGTGCCATCCAGCATCAGCATATCGCCGGGCAGTGGCGTGCCCCAGCTGCCCTCATCGATACGCGCGCTCAAAAACTCATTAAACAGAAAGCTGCGCGCGGTTGAAAGCATCATTCCCTGGCGGTCTTCGCGTTTACGCCAGCCCTTTTCAAGCAGCGCAGCCGCCCTTGCCAGATTGCGTCCTGCGGGCCCGAAGCGCTGAGGACCGTAGTAATTGGCCACGCCAGCGCAGCAAAGCGCTTCCCAGCGGGACACGAACGTCTCTGACCTGAGGGCCTCGCCGCTCACGCGCAGGCAAAAACGGTTGGTGCGATGCACGCCACGCTTGAGCTTTCGCGGGTGGCGCCCCTGTTCCACCACCTTGATGCCCAGCGCCTCGAGCGATTGCGCCAGCTGGTCCGGCGCCTCACGCCCGGGTAGATGTACGCTGAGCCACTGACGGGTCACCGCGACTCGGTCCTTCATGCCCGAATAGCCCACATCCCGGGGAGCCACCTCGCAAAGCCGGCTCAGCGCCTTCACCACCTCGAGAGTGGTCTGATTGCGCTTCTCAAGGCGCAGCCATAGATGCTCGCCGCTACCTTCCGGGGTGAAGTCGAGCTGCTCGTCGACCAGAAAGTCATCCGGGTGCTCGCGGTAGCGCCCCGGCATACGGGGGCCGAACCGGGCGTCCAGGACACGGGGCCAGGCAGGCAGCGTAATCATCAGGACGCCCGAGGCTGCAGCAACACCACCGCTTCGGCGGCAATGCCCTCACCACGACCGGTAAAGCCCAGCCGCTCGGTGGTAGTAGCCTTGACGTTAACCTGACCGAGTTCGACACCGATATCATCGGCAATCACCCGGCGCATGGCATCGATATGCGGCGCCATCCTGGGTGCCTGAGCCATGAGGGTGGCGTCCAGGTTGCCCACGACAAAACCTGCGCTTGTGACCAGCGCGACCACATGGCGCAACAGATCGCGGCTGTCCGCGCCTTTCCAGGCCGCATCGGTATCCGGGAAGTGTCGGCCGATATCGCCAAGCGCGCAGGCGCCCAGCAGGGCATCGCTGATGGCGTGAAGCAGCACATCACCGTCGGAGTGGGCGACAAACCCCTGGTCAAAGGCGAGCTTGACCCCGCCCACCATCAAATGATCGCCGGGCCCGAAACGGTGGACGTCGAAACCATGGCCAATACGTATCAAGGGCTACTCTCCCTGCTGCTATCCGCCTGACGCGCCAGGATGGCCGCTGCCAGGGCAAGATCGTCTGGATGGGTGATTTTCAGGTTGTCGCGCCGGGCGCTCACCAGCTTTGGCGCCAGGCCCAGCGCCTCGACAGCGGAAGCCTCGTCGGTGACCGTCACGCCGTTTGCCACGGCTTGATCCAGCGCGCGTCTTAAAAGTTCAAAGCGAAACCCCTGGGGGGTCAGCGCGTGCCAGAGCCCATCACGGGGTTCGGTATGGGCACTGAGCCCTTGGCCACCTTCCCGCTTCATGGTGTCCGCCACGGGCATGGCCAGCAGCGCGCCGCCTGGATGGTCGCAGGCGGCAAGGTAAAGCGCGCGCAGGTCCTTTTCGGTCACGCACGGCCGCGCCACGTCGTGCACCATGACGATATCGTCAGGCGCGGCGTCCATGGCGCTCAGGGCATTTTGCACGCTATCCATTCGCTCGCGTCCGCCCGCCACCCGCTGCCACTGGGGAAAAGGCACCCAGTCGGGGTCGAACCAGCGATCCTGACGATCCAGGCAGAGCACGAGATGGGCCTCGGGGAAGGCGTTGTAAAGGCGTTCAAGAGTAAGCGCCAGCACCGGACGGGCCTGGATAGAGAGATACTGTTTGGGCCTGTCGCCGCCCATTCGTCGGCCCTGACCTGCAGCGGGCACGACCAGCCACTGTCGATCAGTCATCATCAGTCTCGTTGGTGTCTGGTGTCTGACCCAGGCCCGGCTGGGTGACCAGCGCGGCGTTCAAACCGATCAGCTCGCTCTGGATCGCCACACCCGGCACCCAGAAGAACTGCTCATCGCTTCGCACCATTCCCATATCGCTTCGAGCGCGTTCTTCAATGGCGTCCAGGCCGGTCTTGAGATCGGTCACTTCCGCCGCCAGGCGCGCGTTGCGTTCGCGCATGGGCACGTTGGCCGCTTCCTGTACCGCCACGCGCTGCTCGACGCGCTGAAGATCCTGCCAGCCACCGCTGCCTAGCCATAGCTGATACTGTAAAAACCCCAAGACGCCTGCCAAGGCCATGACCAGCCATCGATGCATCATTCAGTTCCTGTGATCAAGTGCCTTTGAATCAGGCGTGAACGGCGCGCATTATGCCATTAAGCAGGCAAGGCAGCGAGCCGCGTATCGGGTTAACCTTGCGTCTTGAACGGCAATGCTTCAAACGCGGCTTCGCGGTACGCCTTTATATGCAGCGCCTCCTGGGCGCAGAACTCGGCCACCCCGGCGGCAAGCCCTGGGTGAGCCAGATAGTGAAGCGACTGGACAGGTGTCGGCGCGAACCCGCGCACCAGTTTATGCTCGCCCTGAGTGCCGGGATCGAAAAGGGTGAGTCCACGGGCCAGGCAATACTCGATGCCCTGATAGTAGCAGGCCTCGAAGTGCAGGCAATCTGCGACCACTTCGCTGCCCCAGTAGCGCCCGTAGAGCGTGGTGGCGCCACGAAAATAGAGCGCGGCGGCCACGGGCTGCCCATCGATCAGTGCCTGAACGAGCACCAGAGCGTCAGGCATATGCTGGCGCAGCGCGTCGAAGAAGGCCTGGTTCAGGTAAGGCGGACGGCCACGCTCGTGGTAGGTGATCGCGTAGCAGCGAAAAAAGTGCCCCATCGCCGCCTCATCGATGGCCTCACCTTCCAGACAGCGCAGCGTAATACCCTGCTCGGCGACCAGGCGCCGCTCACGTTTGATCGTCTTGCGCCGCTTGGCGGTCATGCTTGCCAGAAAACCGTCGAAATTGCCAAAGCCCTGGTCCCGCCATTGAAACTGTACGCCCTGGCGAGTGACCAGACCAGGACACTGGGCCTGCCAGAGCGCCACCTCCCGGGTATCGGCAAACAGCAGATGCCAGCTTGAAAGTCCCAACTCGTCGCACTGGCGCTGCCAGCCCTTTGCCAGCAGCGTGCAGGCGGCGTCCTGGTCGATATCGCTTGCGATGAGCATGCGCTGGCCCGGCACGGGTGTGAAAGGAATCGCGCTCAAGGCCTTGGGATAGTAATCGCCGCCGGCACGCTCAAACGCCTCCGCCCACCCCCAGTCGAACACGTACTCTCCGTAGGAGTGGTCTTTCAGGTAAAGGGGCAGTGCCGCCACCAGGCGATTACCCTGCCATACGCTCAGGTGACGAGGCTGCCAGCCGGTCGCCTCACTGACCGAGCCGCTTTTTTCAAGCGCTGCCAAGAACGCGTGGCGCAAGAAGGGTTGCTCGTCACTGACCAGCGCGTCCCACTGGGCGGCCGACACGTCGTCCATGGAAAAGAGCATCGCGAGTGTTTGCGTAGACCTGGCACCTTGCATGAACACCTCGTATTGAATCATGAACGCCTAGTGTTCCCAGTATCACTCAATCATATGCCCACTAGAACCCATCCAGGCGATTTGGCCAGCCCGCTCGCCTGAAATACTGCCCAGGGCAGCGGATTATTAAAGCTTGGCGAAGAACGTCCGATAAAGAGTGGATTGGCTCACTTTTTAGGATATCTATGCAAGCCGCCGATAAACCTGACAACGAACTCCAGCGCCTAGCGGCTCTGCAGAGTCTAGAGGTGCTGGACACGCCACCGGACGCGTCGTTGGAGCGTATCACCGAGCTTGCCCGCGATATCTTCAATGTGCCTATTGCGCTGATTTCGCTGGTGGATGAAAACCGCCAGTGGTTCAAGTCGCATATCGGCCTGGAGGTCAGCGAGACGCCTCGGGAGTACTCGTTCTGCGCCCACGCCATTCACCAGAACGATCTGCTGGTGATCGAGGATGCGCGCGAGGACACGCGTTTTGCCGACAATCCACTGGTCCTGGGTGCTCCTCATATTCGCTTTTACGCGGGCTACCCGTTGCGCCCGACCGACGATTACATCGTCGGTACGCTGTGCCTGATCGACCAGACCCCACGCCAATTTAGCGAACGCGAACAGCGCCTGCTGATCAACCTTGCCGCCCAGGTGGACGATCTTTTACGCCAGTTCAAGCTTCAGGCCGAACTGACCCGCACCGCCCGGCGGTTCGAGGCGCTTTTCAGCAAGAGCGCCACCGCCAAGATCCGCATCGACCGGGACGGCCAGATCATTGCCATCAATCCCTTTGCTCTGAGTCTTCTAGGCTACGAGGCTCATGAGCTCTTGAACAAGAACATTGCCGTTCTGACGCCTCCCAGCATCGCCGTCGATCATGATCAGTTCATTTCACGCTACCTGGCAGGAGGTGAGCCCAAGGTGATCGGCCGCGGCCGCGAGGTCGAGGCGATGCACAAGCAAGGCCACCGGGTGCCGGTACACCTGGCCATCAACGCCATTCACGACAACCAGGGCAAGGTGGTCGAGTTTCTGGGCGTGCTGACCGATCTGACCAGCATTTACGAAGCCAATAAACGCATCATGAAAGAGCAGAGCCTCTTGAAGGTGCTGCACCAGGGCATTACCGATTACCAGGCGATCATGTCCGGGGAGAAGCTCTGGACCTTTTTGCTGGAAGCGCTTCGCGAGCTCACCGACAGCGACTACGCCCTGATTGGCGAGGTGCTGCCCACCGATACCACCAACGCGCTCAAGATTCACGCCATTACCGATCTCTCCTGGAGCGACTCTTCGCGCAAGCTGATGGAGCGGCTTCGTAGCGGCGACATGATACTGACCAACCCGAACTCCCTTCTGGGTCGGGTATTCGCCTCTGGCGAAGTGGTCACCACCAACGATGTATATGGTCACGCCGCCCGAGGTGGCTTTCCTCATGGCCACCCTCGCCTGGATAACTACCTGGGCGTCCCGATCATCAGCGGTGAGCACCTGATCGGCATGTACGCCATCGCCAACAGCAAGCAGCCGCTCAACCAGGCGCTGCTTGACTGGCTACAGCCGTTTACCGATACCTGCGCCCTGTTGATCAACCTTTATCGACAGATGGCCGAGCGCGAACAGGTCACCCGGGATCTGGCCGTTGCCCGCGACCAGGCAGAGAAGGCCAATCAGACCAAAAGCGAGTTTCTCTCGTCCATGAGCCATGAGCTGCGCACGCCCTTGAACGCGATCATCGGTTTCGCCCAGCTTCTGGGCAAGGGCCGGCGCGACCCCCTCAACGACAAGCAGCAGCGTCAGGTCAATCAGATCGAGACCAGCGGGCAGCACCTTCTAAGCCTTATCAACGAAATCCTGGATCTGGCGCGAATCGAGGCGGGCCATCTCTCCCTTGCCATCGAGCCGATCGATATTTCCCGGGTGCTGGATGACGCCTGCGCCACGCTCGAGGCCAATATCGAAGCGGCGGGCATCACGCTCAAGCGGGGGCCGCTCAACGCGGACTGGCGAGTGCTGGCGGATTATACCCGTACCAAGCAGGTACTCTTGAACCTGCTGTCCAACGCCATCAAGTACAACTGCGCCAAGGGGATGATCGAGATTCGCGTAGCCCCTCGGGAGGGCGCCTTGCAGATAAGCGTCGTGGATACCGGCCTGGGTATCGACGAGGCGCGCCAGCACGAACTCTTCGAGCCATTCAACCGGCTGGACGCCGAGCACGGCACCATCGAGGGCACCGGCATTGGCCTGGCCATCACCCGCGAGCTAGTGGTGCGCATGCAGGGCCGGATCGGCGTGGACAGCACGCTGGGGAAAGGCTCGACGTTCTGGTTCACGCTGCCGTTGACCGAACAGGGCGTTGAAAAGGAGAGCGAACAGCCCACCGACACGACCCGCCAGAATGCCGGCCCGTGCCGTTATCAATTGCTTTACGTCGAGGACAACCCCACCAACCAGCAGTTGATGCAGGACATCATTGAAGACTTCGAGGAAATCGAGCTGCAGACCGTCGCCAGCGCCGAACTCGCGCTGGATATCGTCCGCCACGCCGTACCGAACCTCGTACTGATGGATATTCATCTGCCGGGAATGAACGGCTATCAGGCGCTGAAAACCCTGCGCCAGGACCCTCGACTCAACGCCACGAAGGTGGTGGCCCTTTCCGCCAACGCCATGCCGCTGGATATCGAAAAAGGCTTGGCGGCGGGTTTTGACGACTACCTCACCAAACCGATCGATATCGACAAACTCTCGCACATGCTCAGAGAGTTTCTCCCCGTTGCGCCTGGAAGCAATCTATGACATTAGCCCGCAAACACCTCCTGGTGGTGGATGATAATGCTGCCAACGTCGAGCTGTTACTTGATCTACTGGATGATCATGGTTTCGACAACGTTCATGGCTTGAGTGACCCCCGCGATGTCATGAGCTACTGTCAGGCCCAGCGTCCGGATCTGATTCTGCTGGATATCCGTATGCCGCACATGGATGGTTATGCGGTCATGAGCGCCTTGACCACGCAGTTTGGCGATAATACCCCTCCGATTATCGTGCTGACGGCCCAGATCGACGATGAAACCCGCCAGCGCGCCCAGCGCATGGGCGCGCGGGACTACATCACCAAGCCTTTCAAGCACGACGATGTGCTTACGCGCATACGTAACACCCTGGATATCGAGCACCGCTACCAGCTGCGCAGCCAGCAGGCGGAGTGCTTCGAACGTCTGGCCGCGGAACAGACCCAGGCGCTCGAGCAGCAGTCACGAACGGATACCATCACCAAGCTTCCCAACCGCCGGGCGCTGACCCAGACGCTGCGCATCGCGACAGGCAAAAACCTGCCTACCGGGCTTTTGTTCATCGCCATCGACCAGCTCGACGACGTGGTGCGCTTTCACGGCTACGCCATCGCCGACAAACTGCTGCTTCACGTCAGTCAGCAGCTTTGCGCACGCCTGGACGAGTCCGCGAAACTGGGCGTCTGGGGGGGTAGCGAACTGCTGGTCATCCTGCCGGAAGCGAGTCTTGAACAGCTGACCAGCCAGGCCGTGCAGCTACTGGGCTGTTTTGACCAGGACCAGACCCTGGGCGATCTACTGCTTCCTCTTGGCGTTCGTATCGGTATCAGCAGCGCGGTCGATACCTTCGACCCCGAGCGCCTGGTGCATATGGCAGCCCTTGCCCTGCCGCAGCAAAGCAGCCCCGTGCGCGTTCAAAGTTACAACGAGGAACTTGAAACGCTTCAGCGTCAACGGCTGCGTCTGCAGCAGTCGATACGCGGTGCCACTTCGCGCGGCGAGATGAGCCTGGCTTTTCAGCCCAAGCTTTCGTTGTCCACCAATCAGGTGATTGGGGCTGAAGCGCTGCTGCGCTGGGACCACCCCACCCTGGGGCGGATCTCGCCGGCGGAGTTCATTCCGCTGGCCGAAGCCAGCGGCGATATTCTCTCCATTGGCGAGTGGGTCATCGAAGAGGCCATACGCCATATCGTTGTCTGGCGTGAAAAGGGCCTCCTGGACGACGAGTTCCATATTGCGGTCAACGTGGCCGCCCGCCAGCTCGGGCGGCGCGACTTT
Source organism: Vreelandella xerophytica (assembly GCF_968048975.1). The sequence continues at coordinate 2,798,298 of NZ_OZ309106.1, forward strand.
GCGGAAAACCTGCTGGAAACCCTCGACAGGTACCGTATTCCTTCTCGCTTTTTTGCGCTGGAGGTCACCGAATCCGGACTTTTAAGCGATATGCTCAATGCCCGCGCCCAGTTGGCCAAGCTTGCCGAGTTCAATATCGCCGTGGCCATCGATGACTTCGGCACGGGTCACTCCTCTTTGGCGTATATCAAGACCCTGCCCTTCTCGACACTGAAAATCGACCGCGCTTTCGTGATGGATCTCGAGGATAAAGAGGTCGACCGCCACCTGACGCTGGCGATCACCCGCCTTGCCCACGCAGTCGGATGCGACGTAGTGGCGGAGGGGATTGAAACAAAAGCTCAGGCGGATTATCTGCGCTCCATTGGTTGTGAGGCCGCGCAAGGGTATTATTACGCCCGTCCGCTGCCCGCCGACGAGTTTTACGACTGGTGTACCCGGCGGGCCACCCAACAGCCTTTGACGATCGCCCTGGAGTCTTGATGGCCCACGACCTGCTTGACCGCTTACGCGAACGGCTCAACGACCTGAACCGTTCCGAGTTCAAGGTCGCCAACGTCATCATGGACGACCCGGCGGCAGCCACGAGCCGGAGTATCGCAAGCCTTGCCCAGGCGGCGGGGGTCAGCGAGCCCACCGTGAACCGGTTCTGCCGTAATTTCGGCGCCAAGGGGTATCCGGATTTCAAGATCAAGCTGGCCCAGAGCCTCGCCGGGGGTACCCCCTATGTGACCCGGGCGGTGGAGCCGGGCGACAACGCCGCCCAGTACACGCAAAAGATCTTTGGCGCAACGATTGCCGCCCTCAACGAAGCCGAGCGACAGGTGGATATGGCGGCAATCGAACGCATGGTCGACTACCTCACCCAGGCCAAGCACATACACTTTTTCGGCCTGGGCGCCTCGGGTGCCGTCGCCCAGGACGCTCAGCACAAGTTCTTTCGCTTCAACCTGCCGGTCATGGCGTATATCGACGTGCTCATGCAGCGCATGGTAGCCGCCGCCTGCCACACCGGCGACGTGGTCGTGATCATCTCCTACACCGGGCGTACCAAAGAGCTGGTCGACATCGCCGGCCTCGCCCGCGCGGCCGGGGCGGTAGTGCTGGGTATCACGGCGCCGAATTCGCCGCTGGCGAACGAGTGTACGGCCACCCTTGAGGTCGCCACCCCGGAAGACACCGACCACTACATGCCGATGACCTCCCGGGTGATTCAGCTGACCCTGATCGATGCGCTGGCCACGGGAGTCACCCTGCGCCGGGGCGAAGATTTTCTACCCCATCTCAAGAAGATCAAGGACAGCCTGCGCGACACTCGCTTTCCCATGCAGTGAGCGTCCAAGCGCTACTCGCCGACGGCGGCGGTCACGGTAATTTCCACCTTGAGCTCGTCGGCGGGCAGCGGCGCGCAGACGCAGGTACGCGCCGGCGCGTGGCCTTCGGGTACCCAGGCGTCCCACACCTCGTTCATCGCGCTGACATCGCCCCCGTCTTTCAGGTACACCGTGGCGCTCAAGAGCTGTTCGCGGCTGGAACCAATCTCTTTCAAGAGCGCATCGACGCGCTCGAGCATGCTCTTGGTCTGCTCGGTGATATCGCCCTGGCGGGCGTCAGGGCCTGCCACCTGGCCGCACAGGTAGGCCACCCCCTGATGAATTACCGCCCGGCTCATACGCGCTTTGGTATCGTGGCGCTTGATGGACATTCGTTTTCTCCTTGGAACATGCTGGCCGCAAGGGCCTGGAAATCGCCGTATCTTAACGACGCGTGGGAACAGGGCGGTGTTCGAACACCTGACGCAACACAAAACTCGTGTGCGCGCCGGTCACCCCTTCGATGCGGTTGATGACGTGCAGCAGCAGATGCTGGTAGTCGTCCATGTCACGAATCAGGATCTTGAGCTGAAAATCTGCCGCCTGTCCTGTAATGATCAGGCATTCGATGACATTGGGGATTTCGCGAACGTGGCGCTCGAAGTTGTCAAAGCGCTCCGGGGTGTGTTGATCCATGGAGATGTGCAGCAGCACCATCAGATCGTACCCCAGTTGACGGGCATCCACTTGTGCCCGGTAGCCGGTGATCAGCCCGTGCTCTTCCAGGGCGCGCACCCGGCGCAGGCAAGGGGATGGCGAAAGGCCGATGCGTTCGGCAAGCAGCTGGTTACTGATGCGCCCTTCTTGCTGCAGCACATCGAGAATATGCCGATCATAGCGATCAAGCTCGAGAGGAACGGGCAACATTCGCTATCTCCTGCCAACAAAAAGTGTATTCACGATAGTTGCTGCCAATTATCCTGCAGATACCTCCATGTTAGCAATAATCTTCTACCGGGGAAGGCGTATACTGATGTTATTGTCATAACGCCGGGCAGGCCTGTGATCCAGGCTGGTTACGGCGTACGCCATACTGGCGTTTCCTATTATCGAACAACCGTCAGGAAGCTTTTATGTCCGCCTTCGATCATCGCAAATACCGCCCTGCCCCCCGCGTCCCCGCCTTCAAGCGCACCTGGCCGGACAAGGATCTCGAGCGCGCCCCCATCTGGGTGAGCGAGGACCTGCGCGATGGCAACCAGGCGCTACTCGAGCCGATGAGCGTCGAGCAGAAAAAGCGCTTCTGGCACCAGATCGTCAAGGTGGGTATCAAGGAAGTGATGGTCGGCTTTCCTTCGGCGAGCCAGCCGGATTTTGATTTCGTGCGCTGGCTGATCGAGGAGGACCAGATCCCGGAGGATGTGACCATCGCCGTGCTGGTGCAGTGTCGCGAGCACCTGATCGAGAAGACGTTCGAGTCGCTCGTTGGCGTGAAGCGCGCGATCATCCACCTCTACAACTCGACCTCCACCGTTCAGCGCGAGCGGGTCTTCGAGATGGACCGCGGCGGCATTACCGATATCGCCGTGCAGGGCGCCACCTGGGTCAAGACCTACGCCGACAAGTACCCGGGCGTCGACTGGCGTTTTCAGTACTCGCCGGAGAGCTTCTCGAGCACCGAGATCGACTTCTCGCTGGCGATTTGCGAGGCGGTGATGGACGTGTGGCAGCCCACCCCGGACACCCCCTGCATCCTGAACCTGCCCACCACCGTGGAAGTGGCCGGCCCACATCACCACGCCGACCAGATCGAGTATTTCTGCCAGCACATCAGCCGGCGCGACAGCGTGATTATCTCGGTGCACACGCATAACGACCGCGGCGGCGCGGTGGCCTCGGCGGAGCTTGCGCTTCTGGCCGGCGCCGACCGGGTGGAAGGCACACTACTGGGCAACGGCGAGCGCACCGGCAACATGGATATCGTGACCCTGGCCATGAACCTCTACAGCCAAGGCATCGACCCCATGCTCGATCTCTCCAACCCGGACGAGATCATCCAGGTGGTCCACGAATGCACGGGCATCACCATGCACCCCCGCCACCCCTGGGTCGGCGAGATGGTCTACACCGCGTTTTCCGGAAGCCATCAGGATGCGATCCGCAAGTCGCTCAAGCACCAGAAGGCGGACGAGCCCTGGCAGGTGGCGTACCTGCCCATCGACCCCCACGATATCGGCCGCGACTACCAGGCGGTGATCCGCGTGAACAGCCAGTCCGGCAAGGGCGGCATGGCGTTCTTGCTGGAGCGCGACTACGGCATCAACCTGCCGCGCTGGATGATGCTGGCGCTGGCCCCCTACGTTCAAAAAGAGAGCGAAGTGCGCAACAGCGAGCTTTCCAGCGAAATGGTCCGCCAGGTGATGTTCGATCATTTCAGTCACCCGGCGCCGCTGGCCCTGGCGGATTACCGCCTCTCCAGGGGCCAGAACGAAGGTATCGAAATCACCCTGTGGGAAGGTTCGCAAACGCTGCGACTGGCGGGTACCGGCAACGGCGCCATGTCCGCTTTTACCGATGCCTGGCATAAGCACTCTGGCAGCCACGTGGCGATCGTCGACTACAGCGAACACTCGCTGGGCGGCGACAGCGAAGCCAACGCTATTGCGTTCGTGCAGCTCAATGTCGACGGCCAGCGCATCTGCGCCTTCGCCGAGGATAGCGACACGGTCAGCGCCTCGCTGAAAGCGCTGCTTGCGGGCATCAACGCCTCGCTCGAATCCGGTGCCAACACCCCCGCCCCAGCGGACAACGCCACGGCTTGAAGCCATCGTCCAGGGCCCGCCGCCGCGGGCCTGTTATACTCCCTCAGATGACGCCTTTGACGAGAGGAATCGATGGGGCAAGGATTGATCAACGTGACACTGCTGGCCCTGGGCGCCGGGCTTGGCGGCATGGGGCGTTTCGCCGTCGTCAACCTTGCTACAAGGCGTTGGGGGCCGGGGTTTCCCTGGGGCACGCTGCTGGTCAACACCAGTGGCGCCTTGGCCGCCGGCAGCCTGCTGGGCCACTACGGCCTGGCGCATCTTTCAAGCTCCCCGCTTGGCCTTATGGTGGTCGCCGGTTTGCTCGGCGGCTACACCACCGTTTCCTCGCTTAGCCTGCAAACGCTTTCGCTTTGGCAAAACCAGCGCCGTCTGGCGGCGGCGGCCAACCTTATGGGCACACTTGCCCTGGGGCTACTGATGGCGGGGGTGGGCTGGTTGCTGGCGGGAGGTGGCGTGTGGCAGGCGTAAAAGCGTCCCTGGCGGTGGGGCTGGGTACCGCGCTTGGCAGCGTTTGCCGCTACGGCGTTTCGCTATGGGCGCTGGCCGCGCTGGGCAGCGCCTTTGCCTGGGGCACGCTGATCGTCAACGCCTTAGGATCACTTTTGATAGGCTGGCTTGCCACCATGGCGTCGCACCGGGACGAAAGCGTCTGGGCGCGGCTGCAGCCCTTGCTGGTGACGGGTTTCTGCGCAGGTTTTACGACCTTTTCGCTGTTCAGCCTGGAAGTGCTTTCACTGCTTCAAAGCGAGCCCGGGCTCGCCCTGCTCTACGTTTTGCTCAGCCTGGTCATGTGGCTTTGTGGCGTAGCGCTGGGCGAGCGGCTGGCACACAGGCGTTTAGCGAAGAACCAGAACCGGTAGCTCGCTTTGGCGCAGCATGCGTGTCGTCGTGCTGCCCACCAGCAGGTGGCGGATGCGCGAATGCCCGTAGGCCCCCATGACCAGCAGATCGATGCCGTGCTCCCGCTCGTAGGTATCGAGCGTCTCATCGACCTCGCCTGCGCGAATGGCGCCCAGCGCTTCGTGACCCGCGTCGCGCAGCGTGGTCAGCGCCCAGTCGAGCTGAGAGCGATTTTCCGCCGTCTCGGCCCCGGTGATCAGCACGTGGCTCTCGCAGCCGGTAAACAGTGGCGAGCGGGCCAGCATGTCCACTCCCTTGCGGGCCGTCTTGCTGCCGTCGAAGGCGATCAGCACCTTTTGGGGCTTTTTGAAACCGGCCGGAACCATGAGGACAGGACGGTGCATCTCGCGCACGACGCGCTCGAGATTGGCGCCCAAATGATGGCTGGCCTGATGCGCGGTTTCGCCGCGTTTGCCCACCACCACCAGCCGCGTCTCGTTTTCGAGCCCGACCAGCGTCTCCACCAGCGTGCCGTTCAACTGACGCACGGCGGGGTCGGTCACGCCCTTTTCAACGGCGCGCGCCTGGGCCGCTTCCAGCATCAGCCGCCCCTGTTCCCGGTTTATCCTGGCGCGCTGCTCATCGAGGGTAGAGAGCTCTTCCATCAGGTGCTCGCGGGCACCAAAACGCAGGTTGCCGGAAAGATCCCGTTCGCCGGGGGCCGTGGAGTGATTATCGACCACGTGGACGAAACTCAGCGGCGCGCTCAACGCACGGCTCGCCCAGGCGGCGTAATCGCAGACGCCCTCTGAAAATCGGGAGCCGTCGATGGCGGCAACGACGTATTCGGTCACAACGTATTCGGTCATGCTGTTCTCCTTGTTCGTCAGTGGCCGTGCGTCAATGGCCGCCCATCAGCTTTTCGACGGCCTGGGGGTCGTTGTGCACCGCGTAACGGTCGACCACCGTGGCGCTGGCTTCGCTCAACCCCACAAGTTCCACCTCGGTCCCTTCGCGGCGAAACTTGATCACGACGCGATCGAGGGCCTGCACGGCGGTCACGTCCCAGAAGTGCGCACGGGATAGATCGATCGTCACCTTATCCAGGCTCTCCTTGAAGTCGAACGCCGCTAAAAAGCGTTCGGAAGAGGCAAAGAACACCTGGCCGACCACCTGATACTCGCGTGCACGCCCTGCCTCGACCTCGGTCGAGCCGATGTACATGATGTTGCCCACCTTGTTGGCGAAGAACAGCGCCGCCAGCAGCACGCCGACGAATACGCCAAGCGCCAGATTGTGGGTACCCACGGTCACGGCCACCGTGGCCAGCATCACGATATTGGTGCTCATGGGATGCTTTTTCAGATCGCGAATCGACGCCCAGCTAAAGGTACCGATCGACACCATGATCATCACCGCCACCAGCGCCGCCATGGGAATCTGCGAGACCCAATCGGAAAGAAATACCACCATCAAAAGCAGCACTACGCCGGCAATCAGCGTGGAAAGCCGGGTACGCCCGCCGGATTTGATGTTGATCACCGACTGACCGATCATCGCGCAGCCGGCCATGCCACCAAGCAGACCCGCGCCGATGTTGGCCGCGCCCTGCCCCTTGCACTCACGGTTCTTGTTGCTCGGGGTATCGGTCAGATCATCGACGATGGTCGCCGTCATCATCGATTCCAGAAGGCCCACGACCGCCAGCATGATCGCGTAGGGGAAAATGATGGTCAGGGTTTCAAGGGTCAACGGTACACTGGGCCACAAGAAGACCGGCAGCGTATCGGGTAACTCGCCCATATCGCCGACCGTGCGAATATCCATGCCGCTTACCATGTACACGATGGTCAGCACCACGATGCACACCAGCGGCGACGGCAGCGACTTGCCGATAGCGGGCAGGTAAGGAAACAGGTAAATGATGCCAAGTCCCGCCGCGGTCATGGCGTAGACGTGCCAGGTGACATCGGTCAGCTCCGGCAGTTGCGCCATGAAAATCAGAATCGCCAGCGCGTTGACGAAGCCCGTCACCACCGAGCGTGAGACGAAGCGCATCAGCTCGGCAAGCTTCAGATAGCCGGCCGCGATCTGCAGGACACCGGTCAGCAGCGTGGCCGCCAGCAGATACTCGAGGCCGTGCTCGCGCACCAGCGTCACCATCAGAAGCGCCATGGCGCCGGTGGCCGCCGAGATCATACCCGGGCGCCCGCCGGTAAAGGCGATGATCACCGCGATACAAAACGAGGCGTAGAGCCCGACCTTCGGGTCGACACCCGCGATGATCGAAAAGGCGATCGCCTCGGGAATCAGCGCAAGCGCCACCACTATTCCCGAAAGCGAATCGCCTTTGATGTTTGAAAACCATTCGTGCTTGCTAAAGAGCGCCATACCGACATCCCAGTAAAAAATTGCTGATTTTTTTCGCGCAGACCGCAGACACGCAAAGACGCGTCGTCCAGGGGCGACTAGAAACGGTTTGAAACCGTAAAGGGAGGGGGCGTAACGCTAGGGCGGAAGCATCTTCCAACGCGAGATCAGGGGCATGAAAAGTAGCTATCGTCTGGTGGATAACGAAGCGAAAACCATCGAGCCGGCTTCGCAAGTGGGGGCGATTATAGCAAGTAAGCTACCTGTTGACACCCGTGATTAGTCAACTGCTATATAATGTTTAGTAAACGGCTATTAGACAAACCAGGCTGCATGGTTAAAGATTTCATCAGATCAACCGTTAATATAGATTAAATTCAGAATCGAGCTATTTTAGTCAAAGCACCAGAAAAGCCATACCGATGATAAAAATTAGCACAACATCTTTACAAAAAACGGTTTTTACAAAAGACTAAACAAGTATTGTACAATTACGATACTCACAGAGAACGCCTCCATGCTCACCTTCATCAAGCACGACGCCCTGCCCCTGGCGCTGCAGGAACACACCGCAAGTATCCATTTCTCGCCAGATGGCATCATCGAAGCTGCAAGCCCGATCTTTCTGAAGAAAATCGGCTATACCCTCGAGGATATCGTCGGGCAGCACCACAGCATTTTTTGCCCATCGGAGGAGGTCGACTCCCTCGACTCCCTCGACTATCAGCGCTTCTGGTCAGCGCTTGCCAAGGGTGAGCCCCAGCAAGGAAGCTTTCGGCGCATCAGCGCCACCGGCGAGGATCTCTGGCTCGAAGCGATCTATCTACCGGTGAGAAACCGCCGTGGCAAGGTGGTTAGAGTCGTCAAGATCGCAAGCGACATTTCCAAACAGCACCAGTCGGCGGAAAGCCACAGCGCAGTGCTCAAGGCGCTGGATAGCTCCATGGCGGTCATCGAGTTCACCCCGGACGGGATCGTGCTCAATGCCAACGCCAACTTCGAACGCACCATGGGTTATAAAAGCGCCGAGATCGCCGGTCAGCATCACCGCATGTTCTGCACCGCCGATTTCATTCCCGGGCTTCCGACGTTCTGGGATGAGCTGGCCAGAGGCCAGTTCAAGCAGGGCAAGTTCGAGCGCCTCAACCGTCAGGGTCAGAGCGTCTGGCTTGAAGCTACCTATAACCCGGTTTATGACAACCACGGCAACGTCATCAAAATTGTCAAGTTCGCCACGGACATCACTCTGGCGGTCCAGGAAAACGAAGCCGCCAAGCGCGCAGTACTCACCGCCCAGAGTACGTCGAGCCAGACCGAACAGATCGCCCAGAACGGGCTGGTGCATCTGCACCGAGTGATCGAGGAGTCTCGGCAGGCGTCCAAGACCCTGGAGGACGCCCAGGCGTTGATGGCCGCACTCAACAAGCAGGCCCAGACGATCAACAGTATCACCGCCTCCATTGCCAAGATTGCCAACCAGACCAATTTGCTGTCGCTCAACGCCGCCGTGGAAGCCGCTCGCGCCGGCGAGCAGGGGCGCGGGTTTGCCGTGGTCGCCAACGAAGTGCGCCAGCTGGCCAAAGGCTCCAGCGAAGCGGTCGAGGAAATCACCCGGGTACTCAAGGAGAATAGCGAGCTGGTCGAGCGTACCAACCTGGCCGTTCAGCAAGTAGTGGAACAAGGCAGGAACAGTCAGGTCAGCGTGGGGGAAATCGAGTCCATCGTGAATGAAATCCTGACCGGCGCTCGAGGCGTGTCCGATTCAGTGGAGCAGCTAGCCCTGCAATCGGCCTAGCCTGCTTCGATAGGAAAAGGCGGCGAGCTGCCGCCTTCTGCAAGACACCAAAGCCCACCGATGTGGGCTTTTTCGATGGAGTGGCTTACTTGAGTCTGGTCTTGCGCAGGTAAGGCAGTACCGCATCAAAATCGCCGAATTTTTCCTTGGCGTCCTCGTTGGAAACGCTGGGCGGAATGATGACATCCTGGCCCACGGTCCAGTCCGCCGGTGTGGCGATACCGTGCTGAACGGTCGTCTGAAGCGCGTCGAGTGCGCGCAGGATTTCAGCAAAGTTACGCCCTACCGTCATGGGATAGGTCATGGAGAGCTTCAGCTTCTTGTCCGGGCCGATGATAAAGACCGAGCGGACCGTGGCACTATCATTAGGCGTGCGACCATCCGGCAGGTAGGCATCTTCAGGCAGCATGTCGAAAAGCTTCGAGACCTTGAGCCCCTCGTCCGCGATGATCGGAAAACCGACGGAACTGCCGCTATAAGTTTCGATATCCCCCGCCCAGCGCTTGTGGTCATCGACGCCGTCGACGGAAACCCCGATCACCTTGGTGTCACGCTTTTTCCACTCCTCGCTGAGCTTGGCCACCGCGCCGAACTCGGTGGTGCACACCGGGGTAAAATCCTTCGGGTGCGAGAACAAAATGGCCCAGCTGTCGCCAATCCAGTCATGGAACTGAATCGTTCCCTGGCTGGTTTGCGCTTCAAAATCGGGAACGACCGCGTTGATACGTAGTGACATGGTGTCTCCTTTTTCAGGTGATCAAACTTTCAATACCTTAAACCACCTTTGAACAATTCTCTATAGAACGTTGGGGGTCAAGGCGGCACGTACGACGTCAATGTTCACCTGACAAGAAATTGATCGCACTAGATCGCTTGCGAAGCGCTGCCTTTGATACGCGTTAGCCATCGTTGCTTGGCATAGTGGCGTAAATTGGCCACGCTGTCGGTTTCATCGATGATGTCCTGGCCCAGGATAGTCTCGATGATATCTTCAAGCGTGATAAGGCCCACAAAGGTGCCATGCGCGTCGTACACAATTCGCATGTGAGAATGATCCTTGAGCATGGAGGTGAAGACCTGCTCGACATTGCGCGCGACATCCACACTGCCGACCGGGTGCATCAATTCACGCAGGGTCATGGCGTCGTCGGCGTGATACATGTCCGACTTGTGTACATAACCGAACGCCTGCTCACCGCCATCCATCACCGGAAACCGTGTAAACGGCGCCTTGCCGTACTGTTGGTCAAAGTCAGCCACGGTCATGCCGGGCAGCACCGTGACACACACCGTACGCGGCGTCATGGCTTGGCTTGCGGCAATTTCATGCAGGTTGAGCATATTGATGATCGTGCGCGACTCGTCCTCGTCGAGCACCCTCTGTTCAAGCCCCACCCGCGCCAGGACCTTGATCTCGTCGCGAAGATCGACATCGTGCTCGGAGGTCCCCAGACGTCGGGTAATCTGCTCCGACAGCCATATGAAAGGCAGCAGCCCCAGGATCATCGGCCTGAGCAGGCGCGGTAGAAAAGGCGCGATCCCCCGCCAGTAGGTAGCGCCGATCGTCTTGGGAATGATCTCCGAAAGGATCAGGATCAAAAGCGTCATCACGGCAGACACGATCGCGATGGACGCCTCACCGAACACGACCGCCGCCTGGGCGCCCACCGCCGTGGCCCCCACGGTATGAGCAATCGTGTTGAGCGTCAAAATCGCCGCCAGAGGCCGGTCGATGCTGGTTTTAAGCTGACTGAGCGCCCCGTGCAGCTGCGGCGTTTCCTCTTTCAGCCTGGCAACAAAACTTGGCGTAATGGAAAGCAAAGCTGCTTCAAGGATGGAACATAGAAAAGAGAGCGCAATCGAAAGCGTGGCAATCGTGATGAGCAGCAGCATGGGAGCCTGAGGCGCGAGGGGTATAGAGAATGTATAGGAACAACAGCCCCGCCTGTCAAAGAGCTTTCAAACGCTGCAGGCAGGCGAAGGGGCTCGTTGACCCGCTCTATACGCCTGGTTCATACCTTGGGGGCATCAAAATTCCAGGGCTCATCGGTGTAGACGCACACGTTGGCGTCTTCGATATCCCCGTCGGATGACTCGACGTGCTGCGCAAAGAAGTCCTGAATTTCCTTACGCTGACAGTGGGCTTCAAATTCTTCACGGCTCGCCCAGATTTCATGAAAGACGATCGGATAGCTGGTGCCCTGGGCAAAAGGGTTGTCGATCTGACGCGTGACCGTGTAGTGAATGCAGGCATCTTCGCGGTGAGTATTGGGCTCAAGCGACTGGAGCGCCTTGAATACCGCCTCCTCCTTGCCAGCCTTGGGTTTGAAGCTGGCCACACAGTAAATCTTCTCTGACATGATCGCATCCTGGTGTTAAAACGTACGTCATTATGCGGCTTATCTTTTCTGGTGAACACCCGAAGGGATAATACGCTCGGCCAGCGACGACGGATCCGATACCTTGGTCGCCTGCACTCCCCTCGGGGCTAAGGAGCTATCGAAGCTGCACCAATCAGCCTGACGAAACGGTAATGGTTTACATAGCTATCCGTTACCACAACAAGCTGTCTATATAACAAGCGGTCTGCACAACAAGAAACGCCGCTGCACGGGCAGCGGCGCCAACCAGCCAGCCAAGTAGTTCTGTCACACCGTGAAGGCGGCTTCCTGTTGACCGGTTTTCAAATCCCCCGAGCGCGTCAACTCATCGGTCACCCGATCGATGGCGCGTTTGGCGCGCGCGATCACCTCGTCCACCTCCTGGCGGTTGATGGTCAGCGGCGGCGCGAAACCCAGGATATCGCCCTGGGGCATGGCCCGGGCAATCAGGTTCTCCTCGAGCGCGGCGGCGGCCACCCGCGGGCCGACTTTCAAGGCGGGGTCGAAGTGCAGCCGTTCCCGGGCATCCGGCGAAAATTCCAGCGCGGCCATCAGGCCGACACCGCGTACGTCGCCCAGCAGCGGATGACCTTCGAAGACTGTCTTCAACTGATGCTGGAAGTAGCTGCCGGTTTCCGCGGCGTTGCCGACGAGATTTTCCCGCTCGATGATATCCAGATTGGCGATGCCCGCGGCGCAGCCAAGCGCATGGCCGGAGTAGGTCCAGCCGTGGCCGATGGGGCCGAACTCACCGGTTCCCTGCTCGAGCACCTTCCACACCTTGTCGCCGACAATCACACCGGAAAGCGGCTGGTAGGCACTGGTCAACCCCTTGGCAATGGTCACGAGATCCGGCTTGATATCATAGTAATGGCTGCCGAAGGCCGCCCCGGTACGCCCGAAGCCACAGACCACTTCATCGGCGATCAAGAGCACATCGTACTTGTTCAAAACCGCTTGAATCGCCTCCCAGTAACCCTCCGGCGGCGGCACGATCCCCCCGGTGCCGAGTACCGGCTCGCCGATGAAGGCGGCCACGGTGTCCGGCCCTTCATCGAGAATCATCGCTTCGAGCTTCTCGGCGCAGAACGCCGAGAACTCACGCTCGCTCATGCCGTGCTGCTCGGCGCTACGTAGATAATAGTGCGGCGCCTCGGTGTGGCGGATGGTGTCGATAGGCAGATCGAAATGGTCGTGGAAGGCCTTGAGGCCGGTAAGCGACCCCGAGGCGATGCCGGAGCCATGGTAGCCGCGCATGCGCGAGATGACTTTTTTCTTCTGCGGGCGGCCCAGCACGTTATTGTAATAACGCACGATCTTGAGCTGGGTTTCGTTGGCATCCGAGCCTGACATGCCGTAATACACCTTGGACATGTTCATGCCCGCGGCCTTGACGATGCGCTCGGAGAGCTCGATCTGCGGCTCGTTGGCGTGGCCCACGTAGGTGTGATAATAAGAAAGCTTCAGCGCCTGCTTGTAGATCGCCTCGGCCACTTCGGTGCGCCCATAGCCGATGTTCACGCAGTAAAGCCCGGCGAAGCCGTCGATGAACTCGCGGCCATCCTTGTCGACGATATTGATGCCCTTGCCGCCGGTAATCACCCGGCCCGGCGCGTCGCCATGAGCGAAATCCTTGAGGTGGGTGGAGGCATGAAACGTGACCTTGCGGTCGCGGTCAATCAGATCCTGATGCTGGCTCATAGCGTTCTCTCTATACGATAAACCTCCCCGATCAGCGGGGTGGCATTTGAAACATTGCGGGCTTTCCGGCGACACTCTCCGCTAGCTCCCCGACACCGAACCCAGCGCGCCCAGGCAGTAGTACTTGGTTTCGAGATACTCATCGATGCCTGTGGCGCCCCCCTCGCGGCCAAGGCCGGACTGCTTCACGCCGCCAAAGGGTACCGGCGGCCCGGTCATCTTCACCGAGTTGACGCTGACCATGCCGTACTCGAGCGCGCGCATCAGCTTCCAGATGCGGCGAATATCGTGGGTGTAGAGGTAGGCGGCCAGGCCGTACTCGGTGTCGTTGGCAAGCTCGATGACCTCGTCATCGCTGCCGTACGCCGTAATGCCCGCCACCGGGGCAAAGTTTTCCTCGCGCCAGACCTTCATCTGCGGGGTCACGCCGGTCAGCAGCACCGGCATGAAGAAGTTCTCGCCCGGCGCCTGACCTTGATCGCCGGCTACCAGCGTAGCGCCCCTGGAAAGCGCGTCGTCGACAATCGCGGCGGCTTTTTCCACCGCCTGACGATGGATCAGCGGGCCAAGATCAATCTCGCCCAGCAGGCCATTGCCCACAGTGAGTGCTGCCATGCGCTCGGCAAAATGCTTGACAAACGCATCATGAAGAGATTCATGCACCAGAATGCGGTTGGCGGCCAGGCAGTCCTGCCCGGCGGTCTGGAACTTGGCGGCCACCGCGGCGAGCGCGGCCTCCTTCGGGTCCATGTCCGGGCCAACGATGAACGGCGCGTTGCCGCCAAGCTCCAGGGAAAGACGCTTGACGGTACCGGCGCTCTGCTCCATGAGCAGCCGCCCTACCCGGGTGGAGCCGGTAAACGAAAGGGCGCGAATGCGCGGCTCGCTGCACAGTATTTTGGAAACCTCGGCGGGTTCACCCAGCACCACGTTGAAAATGCCGGCGGGAATCCCGGCGCGCTCGGCAAGCTCCGCCAGCGCCAGCGCCGAGAACGGCGTCTCGTTGGCGGGTTTGATGATCACCGGGCAGCCCGCGGCCAGGGCGGCGGCGGCCTTGCGGGTGATCATCGCCAGCGGGAAGTTCCAGGGGGTGATCATCGCCGCGATCCCCACCGGCTCCTTGATCGTGCCAAGCGTTGCGTTGGGAATATGACTGGGAATGGTTTCCCCGTAAGTGCGTTTCCCTTCCTCGGCGAACCAGCGTACGAAGCTTGCGCCATACTCCACTTCACCGCGCGCATCGGGTAGTGGCTTGCCCTGCTCCAGCGTCATGATCATGGCAAGATCTTCCCGGTTGGCCTGAATCAGATCAAACCAGGCCAGCAGGCGCTCGCAGCGCTCGTCGGCGCGCAGCAGGCGCCACTGGGTAAAGGCGTTTTCCGCCGCGTCGACGGCCGCGGTGATCTGGTTGGCTTCCAGCAGCGGAATATGGCCGATGACCTCACACGTCGCCGGGTCATACACGGCCTCTTCACGCCCGCCTTCGCCGTGGATCCATTTGCCGTTCACGTAGGCGTACTGGCGAAACAGGCGCGGGTCGTTCAGGCGTTTGGCAAGCGTCGTCGATAGCGGGATCATGAGCATCTTCCTTTCGCCGGCGCGTATCAAAGCGCCGGCCTGACTGTGCGTAAACGATGGGCATACGGCTAAAGATTTGCCGTGTGCAGTCGATACAGATTAAAGAAGACGCGACACGAAGTGTTTTTGAAAACTCCCGCCATGAACGGCTTTTTTTCCTCAAACACGGTTCTCGACAGCCTTTTTTTTGGTAAGCACACTTTTCGAACAAGCAAAACCGTTTAGTGAGTGCTTTAACTGCACAAAAAGAGAGCTATGACCATCAGGCATTGGTGCTAATATTTTTCGCCTGCCCAAGGTTATATCGACCACGTCGAGAATGAGCCTTCTAGAGCTTGATTGGCGCACTGGCGCAGAAAAACGATAACTCTGTGAGATCACTGTGTACCGACTGCTTTACTTCAAGTTGCTGGCCCAGACCAGCGGCACCATGACGGTAAAAGAGCGCTACGATATCGACCGGTACCAGCACCGGATTAATACCCTGCGTCTACTGAGCATTCTGGTAACGGCTCTTTACGTTTTTTATATCCCCATGGATATGTACCTGCTCCCGGACACCGGTTTTAGGTCGGCCATCATGCGCCTTATCGCCGCGGTTCCGCTGGCGAGCTTCATGTTTTGGTATCTTCGGCGTCCCGGCCCCATTCGTCACAAGGAGCTTGCCAGCACCATTTCGGTCTGTATTGCCATGCTGGTATGGAGCTTGAGCTTACTGGGCACCAGCGACCCTCGAGTGCTGTACTACTTCTACGCCGGGCTCGTTTATCAGCTGGCTCTGACCATCGTGCTGGCCCACCCGTTCGAATACAGCGTGGCCGCCTCGGCCTTTGTTTGCCTATGTCTTTGCACCATCATCTGGTTCTTGCCCGGAGCGAATGCGGAGTACGTGATCAACTATTTGGTAGTAGGTGTACCCACGGTAGTGCTGACGCTGATGGCCAACTACCGCTTTTCGACCGAGTCGCTGCGCCTTTATCTACAGCGCGTCAACGCCGAAGAGCTTCGCGTCGAGCTTGCCAAACGTAACGAAACTCTGGACCGGCTTTCCCATATCGACCCATTGACCGGACTTGCCAATCGCCGGGGGCTGAACCGGCACTCCGCCTCGCTTACGCGCTCGAGACGCGCGCCTGATCAGTACGCGGCGGTCATCTTGATCGATGTGGACCATTTCAAGGCGTTCAACGACACCTACGGCCACGACGAGGGCGATGAGTGCTTGAGAAAAATTGCCACCGTCCTTCAAGGTGCCTGTAGCCCTCGCGATACCGCCTGCCGTTATGGCGGCGAGGAGTTTTTGGTACTACATACCGATAGCCCGAATAGCGCCGTGTCGGGCGCATTACTGGCCGAACAGATTCGGGCGGGGGTGGCCGAACTCGAGATTGCTCATCGGGAGTCCGATCACAGACATGTGACGGTGAGCGTGGGTGTTTGCGCGGGGCTGTTGGATCACGACGAGGCGCTAGCGAAGTTGATAAAAGCCGCCGATCAAGCGCTTTATGCCGCCAAGAATACCGGGCGCAACCGCGTCAGCGAAGACCCCACCGGGGGGCTGGCCGACGTTCAGACGTCGCTATTTGGAACGCTTTAATCGATATCTGCGGCGTCGATACCTAGAGCGCGCCGCTTGACGGTTTTGGTGACGATATAGGTGCAGTAGCGCTCGATGCCTACCTCGGACACCAGCCAAGCATCCATTAGTCGCTGGTAGCTATCGATACTGCGGGCTTCGAATTTCACCAGGTAATCCACCCCGCCGCCCACGGCCACGCACTCGGTTACCTCCGGGGTCTCCACTACCAGCGCCTCGAAACGGGCGAAGCTTTCGGCGTGATGCGCCTTGAGTTCGATCTGCACCCAGACCGGGTTGCGCGCCACCAATACGTCGGCATTGATACGCGCCGTATAGCCTTCGATGACGCCGGCTTGCTCCAGACGCTTCACGCGCTCCCAGCAGGGGCTGATCGAGAGATTGATCGCCTCGGCCAGTTTGGACTTGGTGATACGCCCATCCCGGGAAAGGATATCGAGAATCTTCAGATCGAAACGGTCGAGTTTCATCATGCCCGGGATCAGGCCTCGAGGCGTTCGACGACATCGGCAATCACGGCGATGGTGTCGCCCATGTTGACCAGTGCCGGCGCGCGACGCGCCATCAAGATACCGTCACGTTCGGCGCGATAGGCTACCGGCTCGCTGCCCGTGCGGGTCATGTCATACACGTAGGCCATCACCTGGCCCCGGGTCACGCGCTCACCAAGGGCGACGGCCAGCTCCAGCACGCCTTGGTGGCGGCTTTGCACGTAGCAGCTGGCATCCGGCATATCCAGATACATCTGCCCGCCGTCGGGCATGTCGACGTCTCCTTCGATGAGCCCGTAATGAATCAGAAAATTGCGCACGCCGCGTTCAGTGATCGCCATGCTTTGCGGGGTCGAGGTACCGCCGCCGCCAAGCTCCGTGGCCACGAACACCTTGCCCTGGCGCTCGCAGGCGGTATCGAATAGCCGCTCGGCGTCGAGTTCGAACATCACCATGGCGTAGGGCGCGCCAAACGCCTTGGCACCCTCGAGGGCCGCCTGCTGCTGGGCCTTGTCGTCGAGCACGTGGGACGCGCCGAAGGGCAGAATGTCCAGGGTGCGCCCGCCGGAGTGTAGATCCAGCACCACGTCGCTCATGGGGACCAGCACCCGGGTGAAGTAGTCGGCGATCTGCGCGGTGACGCCGCCATTGGGGTCGCCGGGAAAGCTGCGGTTGAGGTTGCCCTTATCCATCGGTGAGGTACGCGTACCCGCCATCACCGCCGGGGTGTTCATGCATGGCACGATGATCACCCGCCCGCTGACGTCTTCGGCGGTCAGCGTATTGGAAAGCTTCAAGAGCGAGGTGATGCCCTCGTACTCATCGCCGTGGTTGCCGCCGGTGAGAAGCGCCGTGGGCCCTTCGCCGTTCTTCACCACAGTGACAGGAATCATGACCGCTCCCCAGGCCGAAACATCGGTCGAAATGGGAAGCTTCAGGAACCCGTGCTGAACGCCGTCGGCTTCGAAATCCACGGTGGCGGAAACAGGGCTTGGCCGTAGCGTGTTCGGTTGCGGGGTCATTCGAGAGTCCTTTTCGTCAGTGATCGCATCGAGCGTTATTTTACAAACAGCTGTCGGGGAAAGTTGGCCAGCGTCTCGCAGCCTTTCTCGGTGATCAAGATGCTTTCAGTGATCTCCAGGCCCCACTCGTCCACCCACAGACCGGGCATGAAGTGAAAGACCATGCCGGGTTTCAAGATCGTCTCGTCCGAGGGGCGCAGGCTCATGGTGCGCTCGCCCCAGTCCGGTGGGTAGGAGAGCCCGATGGAGTAACCGCAGCGGGCCCCGCCCCGGTCGAAGCCATATTTATCCATCGCAGCCCCCAGCGCCATGGCGATATCGGCGGTGCGGTTGCCAGGTCTGGCCACGGCGAGTCCGTTATCGATACCTTCAAGCAAGGCGGATTCGGCGCGAATGAAATCCATGGGTGGCGTGCCCAGAAAGACGGTACGCGACATCGGCACGTGATAGCGCTTGAACACCCCAGCGATCTCGAAAAAGGTGCCCTCGCCTTTACGAAACGGCGTGTCGTCCCAGGTCAGATGGGGGGCGGCGGCATCCTTGCCGGTGGGCAACATCGGCACGATGGCCGGGTAGTCGCCGCCGAACACACGGCCGTTCTCGTCCACGAACCCCTCGATGCCGACCCGATAGATCTCCGACACCAGCTTGCTCTTGGGAAGGCCGGGCTCGATGACCTCGATGATCCGCGAGTGCATGCCTTCAACGATTTTACCCGCCACGCGCAGGTACGCGATTTCCTGGGGCGACTTGATCGCCCGACACCAGTTCACCAGAGCGTTGGCATCCATGAAGCGCGCATGGGGCAGCTCGCGCAGCAGACTCTGGTACGCCTTGGCGGAAAAATAGTAGTTATCCATCTCCATGCCGACGACGCCGGTGTGCCAGCCGCGGTCGGGCATGATCGACTGGGCCAGGTATTCCATGGGGTGCATGTCAGGATTCTGCACGTAATAGTCGGGATAGTAGGTGATGTTGTCCGGATGGATCCAGCAGGTGCGAAGGGCCCCGTTGGCGTCCATCCGCCGGCCGAACCAGACCGGTTCGCCTTCAAGGCCGACCAGTACGCATTGATGCACATAGAACGACCAGCCGTCGTAACCGGTCAGCCACGCCATGTTGGACGGGTCGCTGACGATCAATACGTCGATACCACGGCCAGCCATTTCCGTTCGCACCTTCCAAAGGCGGTTTGCATACTCTTTGCGAGTAAAAGGCAGAGAGACCTCATTCATCGAACAACTCGCCATCAAGGATAAGAACCAGCTTGCTGGGCCACTGGATCGACCTGACCCTGCTCAAGCGCCAACGTCGTCTCAAGCCGATACTAGCACCCACCCTTAGCTTCCGGTCAAAGTCTTTGTCATAAAAAAAGCTCAGAGGCCCGCCTGGATGAAGCCGTCCCCCGAGACGGGGATGCGCGCCCATGAGCTGGCTATTTCCTGCGATCCAGACGGCTTTTCAACAGTTCGAGCACGGCGCGCTCATCGGGGCCGGTCAGATCCTCCTTATCGAGCTCGGCCTCGATCAATTGACGGAAGTTCTCAAGGGTCTGGCCGTCCAGATAACTCTCCACCACCCGGGGATCGATATAGCTTGCCTTGGCGATACTCGGTGTATTGCCCAGCGACTTTGCCACCCGCTCGACGGCCTGACGCACATTCTTCTCGCTGGTTTTATCGTTATCTCCCAGGCCCAGCTCCTCCAGCGCCAGTGCAGCAATGGAGGTGCCTGCCCAGGTACGAAAATCCTTCGCACTGAAAGCCTCACCCATCACATCGCGGATATAATCGTTGAGATCGCTGCTATCCACACGCACCTTGTTGCCTTCGTCGTCGAAGTACTTGAAGATTTCATAGCCCGGCGTGTCATCAAGCTCCGCCACCACGCTTGCCAGACGCGCATCCTCCACCACCCGATGCTGGTCCTGGCCGCTTTTGCCCCGGTAGTCGAAGATCAGCTCGTCGCCATCGATGGTCAAGTGCTTCGAGCGCATGGTGGTCAGGCCAAAAGAGTCGTTCTGCTGGCGATAGCGCTCGCTGCCCGGACGGAAATAGGCGCTATCGATCAGGCGCACCATGCACGCCAGCACCTTCTCCCGGGGCAGGCCCTCCAGTAGAAGATGCTGACCGGTGACCCGACGCATGGGGGTCAGCTTCTGGGCGAAATCCACCATCCGGTCGAACTTCAGCGCCTCGCGCTTCTCGCGCCATTCGGGGTTGTAGATGTACTGCTTGCGCCCGGCGTCGTCGCGTCCGGTAGCATAGATGTGGTGACGCCGGTCAAGAGTGATCTCGACCTCGTGCCAGGCCGGCGGGATGGCCAGCGAATCGATCCACTCTCGCCAGCGCTGGTCGCGCAATGTATTGCCCCGGGCGGTTTTATAGGTAAAGCCTTTGCCACTGCGTTGGCGGGTGACCACGCGTATCTGGCGGGTTATCATGACGAATTTCCTCATCCCTGTTGGCTTGAATGCCGTCTCTCATGGCGACAGGGCGCCTGCAGCATCCTTGCAGCGCTTACCCCACTTAACCCATGATAGCTTGGAACCGACAACATGCGATCAACAGGAGCTTTCGATGAAAATCGTGGTGCACAATGATCAGGCCCCCCAGTGGCAGGCAGCCCTGAGCGAGGCGTTTCCCCACGCAACCGTGCTGACCAGCGACGCCCCGGCAGAGGATCGCCGGGGGGCCGACTACCTCGCCGTCTGGAAGGCGCCCGATCACCTGCTTGAAGAGCAGACCGCGCTCAAGGGCATTATCAACCTGGGCGCCGGGGTGGATTTCCTGCTGGCCTCGCCGGGGCTGCCCGCCGGGGTGCCGATCGTGAAGCTGCGCGATGCGGGCATGGGCGAGTTGATGGCCGATTACGTCCTTTACGGCGTGCTGCATTTCTATCGGAGCCTGGACCGCTACGCGGCCCAGCAAACCCAGGCGAGGTGGCAGCCGCAAGATGTCGTCGAAAAATCCCGATGGCCGGTAGGTGTGCTGGGTTTGGGTGCTATTGGGCGCTTTGTCGCCACCACGCTCGATCAGGCAGGTTTTCCTGTGCTGGGTTGGAGCCGCTCGCCCAAAAAGATTCAAGGAGTGCACTGCCTGCACGGCGAAGCAGGCCTCGATGAGCTTTTGAGCCAGGTGCAAAGCGTGGTGACCATTTTACCGGACACCCCCTCCACCCGAGGCATCCTGAACGCCGAGCGTCTGCGGCGCCTGCCTGAGGGGGCCTGCGTGATCAACCCGGGCCGCGGCAACCTCATCGACGAAACCGCCCTTCTTGAGGCACTGGGAAGCGAGCAGGCGCCGGGGCATCTACGCGGCGCGCTGCTGGATGTGTTCTGCGAAGAGCCGCTGCCCAGCGACCACCCTCTCTGGCGCCACCCGCGTGTTATCATCACCCCTCATATGGCCGCCCCCACCCCGCTCAACGACGCGATCGATCAAGTGATTTCCTATATTCACGCCTTTGAAGCGGGAGAGACACTGGCAACCATTGATCCAGGCGACGGCTACTGACGCGTTTCAGTCGGGGTCGGCCTGCACAGCACGAAAGCGTGAACAGAGCACGAAACGTGAACAAAGTGCTAGGTTTAAGGCTCTTAAGGACGATTGATCAAAAGGAGAAGGGCCTGTGCCTTGCGTTTTGCAACCGACAGTGAAGAAAAAGCGATTTAGCGCCGGTGTCCTGCTGGCCGTTCTGGGTATCGGGCTGCCGGGCGCTGCGGTGTACGCAGACGATACGCCTCTGACCGAGCCGCGCCCCTTCGACGCCCGCTACCGGCTGGAAATACGCGGCTGGCCCGGTGCCACGGTGCGCCATACGTTCAGCCAGGAAGGACGTCACTGGTTAAGCAGCATGCGCTTTTCCGTCGCGGTGGCGCGTGGCGAAGAGCGTAGCCGGTTTTCCGTGGAAGGCGAGCAGACCCGCTCGCTTTTATACAACAGCAGCTATTCGCTGTTTGGCGTAGGCGACAGCTACCAGCTGAACGAGAACGAGCTTTTCGCTCTGGACCGTCAGGCGGCGATTTTCGACCTTTCCCGCCGTGCAGGCCATGAGACCTGCACCCAGCGCGCCCCTTGCGATATCGAGTTCGTCGACCATCGCGGCCGGGACGAGCATTTCCAGTACTACACCAACGCAACCGCCAGCGTCAGTGTCCCCGCCGGCGAGTTTGACACCCAAAGCGTCATGCTGATGGATGTGGACAAACCCGACCGGCATCTGCAGATCAACTTCCACCCTGACTGGCCGGGGCTGATCCTCTCCGCCGAGTCCTTCAAGGACGGCCGACGGGATACCACCATCACGTTGACCCAGTTCAACCCAAGCGACAGTTAAATGCTCTCAGGTTTATTCATCATCTTGCTGCCCCTGATCGGGGGCTATCTGGTTCGCGTGCGCTCCCCCCGGCTACAGCGCTGGATCAACCACGCCGTCAATGGCTCGGTATATCTTATCCTGCTGCTGATGGGCGCAAGCCTTGCCGGTCTTGAGAACCTGATTGGCCAGCTGTCGCAGCTCGGCGGCAGTGCACTGATACTGTTTGGTATCACCACAGCCTTCAACCTCACCGCGCTCTGGGGGCTCTCCCGTCGGGTGGCGCTAAAGACAGGCGCTTCCCCCGTGGTAAAAGACGCCCCGATAAGCAAACTGACAGCCATGCAGGGCTCACTTTTACTGCTGGTGGTCGTCATCATGGGGGTGGCCACGGGGCTCGTGCTTGGCCCCTACCTGGGCGAGAGGCTTTTCACCACCGCCGATACTCTGGCGGAATGGGTGCTATACGCGCTGCTTGCGCTGATTGGCTGTCAGCTGCGCAACTCCGGTATGGCGCTAAGGCAGATCCTGCTCAATCGTCTGGGGCTCGCCATTGCCGTGACGCTGGCGGCAAGCTCGCTTCTGGCAGGCGCGGTTGCCGCCCCGCTTCTATCACTGCCGGTCAACGAAGGCCTGGCCCTGGCCGCCGGGTTTGGCTGGTATTCGCTCTCGGCAATTCTGATTGGCGACCAGCTGGGGCCGCTACTGGGCGGGGTGGCCTTTTTCAACGATCTGGCCCGAGAGCTTCTGGCCTTCATGCTGATTCCCCTGATCATTCACCGCCATGCTGCGCTTGCGATCGGTTACGGCGGCGCTACCTCCATGGACTTCACCTTGCCCGTGATTCAACAGCACGGCGGAGTGGCCTGCGTCCCGATTGCCGTGGTCAATGGCTTTATTCTCTCGCTGCTTTCGCCGCCCTTGATTCTCTTTTTCCTTTCATTATCCGGTTAAATACGCTTTCCTCATTGTCCACGGCGCTTTTCTGGCGCCGTTTTAATCAAGAAAACACCTTCCTTATAAATCAAAGAGATAGCAAAAATATTTAAACTGCAACCCAAAGTATTAATAAAGACAGCTTTTCAGACTCAAAAAATCAGCAATAAACACTAAACGTTGATACTTATTAAAGAATATACATAAACTTCATATATTTTAGACACTTATTATATTAAATAAACAATTCATATCTTAAGAAACTTTAGAAAGTTAAAACGCCAATAAAACGTTGACCTAGATTATGGTTTACTAAAACTTAACTCCTTTACCATTTTTCAACTAAAGTGATTTACGTACCCGCTGCCGGGCTTGGCGTGGGCGGTCGACAGGAACGTCGCCGAATGATGACTTATCTAATCCAAAAGTAGCTGTCATGATAACCGGGGAGGTTGAGCATGGGCGAAGGGGTGTTGAGCGAGGAAACCAGTAACAAAAGCGAGCCGCAAGAGAGTTTAAAAGAAGTTGGGCAGACGGCAATTACCAATAAAATCAAAGCTTCTTTTATCTCTCGTTCAAGAGCCGCCAATTATAAGCTTAAAAAGAGCGCTAACAGGAAAAGCGTCGATAACTCAGCCAATGCATTTACCGGCCAACGCCATGCACCGGACGGCCTCCTCTCGCAACAGATACTGTTCGTGACCACCGAGATGAGCGATTTCGTCAAGGTCGGCGGGCTTGGCGATGTCTCTTCCGCCCTGCCTCGGGCGCTGTCGGCGCATCACGATGTTCGGGTGCTGATCCCCGCCTATCGCGAGATCCTTGCCTCGGATCATGTCATTACCCCCGTAGGCCGAATCGAGGCTTTTGCCGATTTGCCCGCGTGTGAAATAGGCCAGATCACCTGCCGCGACGGGCTTATCGTCTATGTCTTGCTCTGTGCCGAGCTTTATGACCGGGAAGGCACGCCCTATGGGCGCGGCTCCAGCGGCTACGGCGATGGCCAGGACACAGGCTGGGCGGACAACGACATCCGTTTTGCACGGCTTTGCCGGGCAGCGGCGGATATCGCCCAGGGCAAGGGGGGCCTGGGTTGGCAGCCGCACCTGCTGCACCTGAACGACTGGGCCTGCGGCTTGACGCCGGCGTATCTTCACTGGCAGCAAACACCTGTGCCCTGCATCTTCACGATTCACAATCTTGCCTATCAGGGTATTTTCGACGCCTCGCGTCTGGCACCGCTGGGCGTACCGGAAGACGCGTTTCATATCGACGGCGTCGAGTATTACGGTGAGCTCTCTTTCATGAAGGCGGGCATCAATTACGCCACCCACGTCACCACGGTAAGCGCGACCTACGCCCTGGAGATCACTACACCCAACTTTGGCTGTGGCCTGGATGGGCTTTTGCGCTGCAAAGCCGAGCAGGGACGTCTAAGCGGTATTCCCAACGGGATCGATGACTCCTGGGACCCGCGTACCGACAGCCACCTGATTCAGGCGTTCTCCTCCAACGACTGGCGCGGCAAGCAGGCCAACGCCGACTACGTTCGTGGCCGCTTTGGCCTGAAGCAGAGCCAGGGGCCGCTTTTCGTGGTGATATCGCGCCTGGTGCATCAAAAGGGGCTGGATCTCACCATCGAAGCGGCCAAGGCCATCGTCGAGGCCGGCGGCCAGATTGTCTTCATGGGCAGCGGCGAGCATGAGGTCGAGCAGGCGCTGTGTGCGCTCGCCAGACGCTATCAGGGTGCCGTGACCGCTTATATCGGCTTTGACGAGTACCAGGCGCGCTGTCTGTTCGCTGGAAGCGATTTTTTGCTGATGCCTTCGCGTTTCGAACCCTGCGGGCTCAGCCAGATGTACGCCCAGCGCTTTGGCTCGCTACCCATCGCCCACCGCACCGGCGGGCTTGCCGATACCATCGAGGACGGCGTCACCGGCTTCTTGTTCGACGATATGCAGCTTGGCAGCTACATGCGCGCCATTCAGCGCGCCTTCGCCGTACATAAATCGACGGATCTGTTCAACGCCATGCGGGGCGCCGCCATGACCGGTCGCTACCACTGGCGCCAGTCCATCGTTCCCTACAGCAAGCTCTACCAGCAGGCCATCGAGGCCGAAACCAGCATGGCGCAGCGCATTTGAAGGAGTCAAAGCGATGTTTGAACGGAGTCAACATCACACCCTGGGCCGCCCCGCTCTCGGCGCCCAGGTCATGGATGCGTCTTTAACGCGCTTTGTCTTCTGGGCACCGGACGCCGACCGGGTCGAACTTGAAGTAGAAGGCCTGGAAAGCGTGGCCATGGAGAAAAGCGATGACGGCTGCGTAAGCGCCGAGCTTCCCTGTGGCCACGGCGCACGCTACCGCTACCGGGTATTTTCAGACGGCGGGGACCAGCGAGTGCCCGACCCTGCCGCCCGGGCGCAGCTTGGCGATGTCGATGGGCCGAGCGTGGTCATCGACCCGAACCACTACCCATGGCGCCACCCCGAATGGCAGGGGCGCCCCTGGCAGGAAACCGTGCTTTACGAGCTGCACGTAGGCGCGCTGGGTGGCTTTGAAGGCGTACGCCAGCGCCTGCCCTACCTGCAAAAGCTGGGCATCACCGCCATCGAACTCATGCCGGTGGCGGAGTTTCCCGGCGCGCGCAACTGGGGCTATGACGGCGTACTGCCCTACGCGGTAGAAGCCTCCTACGGTAGTCCTGAAGAACTGAAAGCACTGGTCGACGAGGCCCACGCTCTGGGGCTTTCGGTCTTTCTCGACGTGGTTTACAACCATTTCGGCCCGGATGGCAACTATCTGGCAAGTTACGCAAGTGACTTCTTTCGCGACGATATTCCCACGCCCTGGGGCGCGGCCATCGACTTTCGCGTGCCCATGGTGCGGCGCTTTTTTATCGACAACGCCCTGATGTGGCTTCAAGAGTATCGCCTGGACGGACTGCGCTTTGACGCCGTGCACGCCATCAGCGAGCAGGACTTCCTGTCAGAGCTTGCCGAGACGATTCGCCGGGAAATCCCTGCCGAGCGCCACGTTCATCTGGTGCTTGAAAACGAGGCCAATACTGCCACGCTGCTTGAAGCGCCGCAGTTCAATGCTCAATGGAACGACGACTGGCATAACGTTATCCATGTGCTGCTCACCGACGAGTACGAGGGCTATTACAGCGATTTTACCGAGGAGGCGACCAAGCGTCTGGCACGCTGCTTGAGTGAAGGGTTTATCTATCAGGGGGCCGCCTCGCGTCATGGTCACCGTCGGGGTGAGCCCAGCGGCCATCTTCCGCCCACTGCCTTTGTGGCGTTCCTGCAAAACCACGACCAGACCGGCAACCGGGCCCTGGGCGAGCGTCTGAGCGTGCTGGCGGACCCGGATGGCCTGGCGGCGGCCACCTTGCTATTGCTGCTCTCGCCCATGGTACCGCTTCTGTTCATGGGCGAAGAGTGGGGCTCGACGCGCCCCTTCCTGTTTTTCACCGAACACAACGAGACGCTGGCCGAGGCGGTTCGCGAAGGCCGCCGGGCAGAGTTCGCCGACTTCAGTGCGTTCAAGGACGCCAAGACCCGCGAGCGCATTCCCGACCCCAACACACTCGACACCTTCACCGCCTCGATTCCCGACTTCGATGCGCAACAAACACCACCGCACAGCGCCATTCTCGAGCGCTATCGCACCCTGCTGGCCCTACGTCACCAGCATATCGTGCCGCGCCTTGAAGGGGCGAAAGCGTTGGGTGCAGAGCCTATCGGTGAAAAGGCCGTGCTGGCCCGCTGGCGCCTGGGGGACGGCGCCCAGCTGGTGATCGCCCTGAACCTGGGCCAGGCGCCGGTTGAAAGTAGCGCCTTGAGTAATGAAAGGCTCTCTTTCAAGGCGCACCTGTATGAAAGTCGTGAAGGCGTGGCAAGCTCGGCAGAAACAGGACAATTGCCGCCACGCTCGGCCGCGGCATGGCTCAAACCCGGTTCAAGCGATCAAGGAGCGCTTTCATGAACACTCGCCTCAACGCGCTTTCCACTGCGGCGGGTCTGCTGCTTGAGTGGGACAACAGCGACGGAGAGCCTTGCCGTCTATCCGAAGAAGCTCAGCATCGGCTCTTGAATAGCCTGGGGTTTGCCACCGATTCTGCCTCCGACATCGCTGAAGGCCTGAAACGCCTGGAGCAGCTGCACGCCCCGAAAAGCCCGGCCGATTGGCCGCCGCTGATTACTGCAGACGTGGATACGCCTATCGTCCTGCCCTCCCCGCTTGACCCGGGCACCCGGTTTACGCTTACGCGGGAACAAGGTGGCCAGCAAGAAGGCACCCTTGCCAGAGACGGCTCGGTTCCCGGTATTGAGGAACCCGGCTACCATCAACTGGTAATCGCCGGTGTCACGCTTACACTGGCCGTGGCACCGCCGCGCTGCTTTACCCCGGCGGACGCCGACAACGACCCCACGCCGCGAATGTGGGGTATGGCCGCTCAGCTTTATGCGCTGCGCCGAACCGGTGATGGCGGTATCGGCGATTTGAAAGCACTTGCCGAGACGGCGAATAGCGCCGCCTCGATGGGCGCGGACGCCCTGGCGATCAGCCCCACCCACGCCATGTTCAGCGCAAGCATCCATCATTACAGCCCGTATTCGCCATCCAGTCGGCTGCTTTACAACGTGCTCTATTGTGCCCCGCAAGCGCTTCTGGGCGAGGCCGTTGTTCAGAAGGCCAAGGCGCAAAGCGGCCTCGAGAAGACGCTAGCGGCGCTGGAAGGCAAGGAGTTTGTGGACTGGCCCGGCGCCTCCCGAGCCAAGCTCACCTGGCTGCGCTTTCTGTTTGATGACTTTATCGCCCAGGAGACCGAGCAGGCCCGCGCCCTGCACGAACAGCTTCGGGCCTTTTGCCAGGCCGGCGGAGAGGTTCTGGAAAACCACTGCCGCTTCGAGGCCTTGCAACAAGCACAAGGGTTCAGCGACTGGCATGACTGGCCGGCCCCGCTTCGCGATCCCAGAAGCGACGACGTCAACGCGTTCGCCAAGACCCATGCCCTGGAAATCAGCTTTCACGCCTTCCTTCAGTGGTTGGTTGCCGACGGGCTCGAGCGCGCCCAGCAAAACGCCCGCGAGGCGGGCATGGCGGTCGGGCTGATCGCCGATCTGGCGGTGGGTGTCGATCATGCCGGCAGCCAGACCTGGAGCCGGCCCGGGGAGATGCTCGAAGGGCTCTCCATCGGCGCGCCGCCGGATCTTTTCAACGCCCAGGGCCAGGATTGGGGGCTGGCGGCCTTTTCCCCCTGGGGGCTTGTGCGCTCGGGCTTTCAAAGCTTCATCGACATGTTGCGAAGCGGTTTCGCCCACGCCGGCGGGCTGCGTATCGACCACGTACTGGGCCTCATGCGCCTGTGGCTGGTGCCGGCGGGCCACTCCCCCACCGAAGGCGGCTACCTGAGCTACCCGCTCGAGGAGATGCTTCGCCTGGTGGCGCTGGAGTCGTGGCGTCATCGTGCTATCGTCATCGGTGAAGATCTGGGCACCGTCGCTCCCGGCTTTCGCGAAAAGCTCGCCGCTCGCGGCATTCTGGGCATGCAGGTACTGTGGTTCGAGCAGGATGACGAGCAGCGTTTCTTGAGTGCCGATCAGTGGTCCTCCAAGGCACTTGCCACCACCTCGACCCACGACCTGCCTACCGTGGCGGGCTGGTGGGCAGGCCGGGACATTCAATGGCGAAGCCGTCTGGGCCTTCTCAAGCCCACCCAAAGCGAGGAGAGCGAAGCGCAGGCTCGCCAAGAAGAGCGTGTAAGGCTTGCCACCACGCTCGGGCTTTTGGGTGACCCGCCCGCCCCCAAGGGCCTGGAAGCCGCAGATATACCCACCTCCCAGGTGCTGGAGGCAAGTCTTGAGCACCTGGCGACTACCCAGGCGCCCTTGGTGCTGATTCCCGTGGAAGACGTCCTGGGCCTTGAAGAACAGGCCAATGTACCCAACAGCGGCGAGGGCCACCCCAACTGGCGTCGCCGTCTGGCGGCAGACACCCCGTCGCTTCTGGACTGCCCTGAAATACGCCAGCGCCTTGAACGTCTTACCCGGGCACGTCGCCATTCACCCGCTGAAGCGCCGTTGCGCCCTTCATCATCCAGGAAGGGAGCCGCTCATGAATGACATTCGCGCAACGCTCAGGCTTCAGTTTCACAAGGACTTCACACTTCTCGATGCCGAGCGCCTGGTAGGCTACTTCGCCGAACTGGGAATCAGCCATCTTTATGCCTCGCCGCTTCAAGCGTCGCGCCAGGGCTCGCCCCATGGCTACGATGGTGTCGACCCCACCCGCATCGACGAGGAAATCGGTGGTGAAAAGGCACTCGGTGCGCTGGTTCAGACGCTTCGCGCCCATCACATGGGGCTTATCCTGGATATCGTGCCCAACCACCTGGCCGTGGGCGGTTCGGAAAACCTCTGGTGGCAGGAAGTGCTGACCTGGGGCGAGCAGAGTCCTTACGCGACGTTTTTCGATATCGACTGGCACTCGCCCGACCCGCTGCTGACCGGCAAGCTGCTCGCACCGTTTCTCGGCGCGCCTTATCTTGAAACGCTGACCTCCGGCGAGCTTCCCCTGCGCTTCGATGACGCGTCAGGCTTTCATGTCGATTACCACGAGCACCGCTTTCCCATCGACCCGCGCCACTATGGGGATATTCTGCGCTTTGCCGAGCACAATACTCTCCACGAACAGGCGGCGTTCTTCGACGCCCTGGCCCAGCAGGACGCACCCTACCTTCAATGCCGGGAAGTCCGTGCCCAGCTAGCCAAGGTGCTGGAAGCCCCCGATGCCCAGGCATCGCTCAAGGCCGTCCTGGCGCTTTTTGACGCCACCACCGCCCACGGGGCCCAACGATTGCACGCGCTGCTGTCGCGCCAGCACTACCGGTTGGCCTTCTGGCGCACCGCCAGTGACGAGATCAACTGGCGGCGCTTTTTCGACGTTACCGAACTTGGCGGGCTACGCGTGGAGGACTCGGCGGTATTCGAGGCCGTGCACGCCCTGCCGCTGCGCCTGGTGGAAGCCGGCTGGGTAGACGCCTTGCGTATCGACCACGTGGACGGGTTGGCTGACCCGCGCGGCTACTGTCTGCGCCTGCGCCAGCACCTGGACGCCGTGCAGGACAACCGGCCCAGCGAAGCGCCGCGTCGCGTGGCACTTTATGTGGAAAAGATTCTCGGCGATAGCGAAACGCTGCACACGGATTGGGGCGTGGATGGCACCAGCGGCTACGAGTTCATGAACGAGGTGTCCGGGCTCATGCACGACCCCGCGGGAGCGGCGCCGCTGCAAACGCTCTGGCACGAGGTCAGTGACCGCGACCCGGATTTCATCACGGAGGTGCGCCAGGCCCGAGGCGAAATCCTCACCTCCTTGCTTGCCAGTGAATACACCGCCTGTGCCCAAGCACTTCACGCCATCGCCCGGGCAAGCCTTGAACATCGCGATCTCACCCTGGGTGCCATCAGCCGGGCACTGAAAGCCCTGGTCGTGCACTTTCCCATCTATCGAAGCTATGCCGACGACAACGGGCGCCCCCAGGCCGACGAGGCGTTTTTCCAACAGGCGGTGGAAGGCGCCAAGAGCATGCTGAGCCCGCCGGATAGCGCCGCCCTGGACGTCCTTGAGCGCTGGCTGGGAGGCGAGGCGCCCAACGAATGTCGTGATGCTACCGAACGCGCCCTGCGTAACCGCGCCATCGTGCGATTTCAGCAGCTCACCTCACCCGTGGCTGCCAAGGCCGTGGAGGATACTGCCGGCTACCGCAGCGCCGCGCTGATCTCGCGCAACGACGTGGGCTTTGATGGTGAACACTTCAGCCACACCCCGGCCCATTTCCATGCAGCCAACGCCCGGCGCGCTCAGGACTTCCCCCGCGCCATGGTGACCACCGCCACGCACGATCACAAGCGCGGTGAGGATGTTCGCGCCCGGCTGGCCGCTCTGAGCGAGCACGCCGTCGCTTTCAGGCAATACGTCGATGAGTGGCAACGTCTGGCCGCCCCGCTTGTCCAGACGCTCGATGAAGGCCCCGCGCCATCGCCGGGTGATACGCTGATTCTTTATCAGATGATACTGGCCGCCTGGCCACCCTCTCTCGACCCTGAAGATGAAAAGGCAATGGAGGCCTTCATCCAGCGACTGGGCGAGTGGCAGCAAAAGGCTCTGCGCGAAGCCAAGCTGAGAAGCCACTGGCTCTGGCCCGATGAAGCGTACGAGTCGGCGTGCCGCCAGTTTCTGAAGGGGCTTTTAACCACGCCTTCGCTGCGTGACGCGCTCGATCGCGCTGCGCGCACGCTGGATCTGCCCGGGGCCATCAATGGCCTGGCGCAAGCGACGCTGCGCCTGACCGTGCCCGGCGTGGCGGATCTCTACCAGGGCAACGAGTTCTGGGATTACAGCCTGGTGGACCCGGACAACCGCCGCCCGGTCGATTACGCCATGCGCAAGGCCGCTCTCGACGAGCATCTTTCGCCCGCTGCAGCCCTTTCCACCTGGCGCGACGGGCGCATCAAGCAGACACTGGTTGCCCGGCTCCTGGCTCTGAGAAGCCGCCAGCCTTCGCTTTTCCTCGAAGGGGATTACCAGCCTCTTGAAGCCTTTGGCGAGTACGCCCATCACGTGGTGGCCTTTATTCGACAATACCAGGATGTAAGGCTTCTGGTGGTGCTCCCCCGGTTGAGCGCCGCCTTGCTGGGCGATGTTTCTCGGGACGATAGCCATCAGGCGCATATTCCCCCCGCTCGCTGGGAGGATACGCATCTAATGCTGCCTGCGGGCAGTTGGAAAAGCGTGTTGACCGAGGTCAGCGTCGAGGCGGGGCAACAGGGCTGCCCCCTTGCACAGCTACTTCACGAGCTGCCTGTGGAGATCTTTATCCACGATGACCCGACAGGCAGCGCGAGCGATGCCTTATCGCTTTATCGCCCTCTAAACCGCACCGACACAAGCGCATAGCGCAGGGAGAGCCGAGATGACCGACAACGAACGCGTACGCCAACTGGCCTACAGTATCTGGGAAGCCGAAGGGCGCCCGGAAGGACAGCAGCAGCAGCACTGGGAGCGTGCCCTCAAGATCGCCGCAGCCGAAAATGTTACCGACAGCGAGATCGAGGACGACCTTGCCGCCCCTCGCGATGAGTCGCCCATGCTCGAAGACGAGCTTCCTCTTGAAGAGGACGAGATGGGGATCGACGAAAACCGCCTGCCGCTGGATAACCCCGAAGACGCCGCGCTGGACGAGATAGACTCGCCAGGCCAGGCGCTGACGGATGAAGGCTTGTCCGGTGTAGAGACAGACGGCGTGGACACGCTTGACGAGGGCATGTCCGGCGAGGACGCGACCGACGGTGACATCGCGGAAGACGAGGTACCGGTACAGGATCGCGGCCACTCACCTCAGGAGCCCGCCCCGGCCATACCCGCCAAGCGCGCAACGAAGCCCGGTGGCCGGGGCAAGGCCACTGCGGAGAAGGCCCCCAAGGCGGCCAAGCCCGCCAAGAAAACCGCCCCCCGGAAAAAGGCCACCAAGTCCGACAAGTAAAACAGTTGAAGACCTGGGCACCGTTGAAGGCCCGGGCAACGTAACGACTCAGGCAAGGGGTAGCCAGCGCTTCCCCATTCGAGCATTTTGGCTCAAGGAATGAATGATGACGATAAGCCAGACCCCACGGGACGGCGACAGCTCCGTTGCCACCGACGAGTCCCCGAGCGTGATGCGCCACACCCGCGTACACGAAGGATGGTCATTTCCTCTTGGCGCCACCTGGGACGGGCTGGGCGTGAATTTTGCGCTCTTCTCCGCCAATGCGACCCGCGTGGAGCTTTGCCTTTTCGACGAGACCGGCGAACAGGAACTGGAGCGTGTCGAACTGCCCGAATACACCGACGAGGTATGGCATGGCTACCTGCCCGATGCCCGGCCGGGTCAACTCTATGGCTACCGCGTATACGGCCCCTATGCCCCCCAGGAGGGGCATCGTTTCAACCCCAACAAGCTGTTGCTGGACCCCTACGCCAAGCAGATCGTTGGCGAGATCAAGTGGAACGAGGCCCTTTTTGGCTACACCATCGGCCATCCGGAAAAAGATCTGAGTTTCGACGAGCGTGACAGCGCGCCCTTCATGCCTCGCTGCAAGGTGGTCGACCCGGCATTCACCTGGGGACGCTCGCGGGAAGTCCAGCTTCCCTGGGATCACACCATCGTGTATGAAACCCACGTGCGCGGCTATACCATGCGCCACCCCTCGGTACCGGAAGCGCTGCGCGGCACCTTCGCCGGGCTGATGGTCAACGACGTGGTGGATTACATTCGCTCGCTGGGTGTCTCCTCGGTGGAGCTTCTGCCCATCCACGCCTTCGTCGATGATCAGCACCTGCAGGATCAGGGGCTTCACAACTACTGGGGCTATAATACCCTGGGCTTCTTCGCGCCTCATTCGCACTATCTTTCCGGCGATAACATCAATGAGTTCAAGGAACTGGTGGCGCGCTATCACGCCGCCGACCTGGAAGTCATTCTCGATGTGGTCTACAACCACACCGCGGAAGGCAACGAACTGGGTCCCACGCTTTCGCTCAAGGGCATCGATAACGCCTCCTACTACCGGCTGCTGCCGGATGAGCCGCGTTACTACATCGACGACACCGGCACCGGCAACACCCTGAACCTGAGCCATCAGCGCGTGCTGCAGATGGTTACCGACTCCCTGCGTTACTGGGCCACCGAAATGCGCGTCGATGGCTTTCGCTTTGACCTGGCCACCATCCTCGGGCGCGAACCTCACGGCTTTGACGAAGGCGGCGGCTTTCTAGACTCGTGTCGCCAGGACCCGATACTCAGCCGGGTGAAACTGATCGCCGAGCCTTGGGACTGCGGGCCCGGTGGCTATCAGGTAGGCGGCTTCCCGCCGGGCTGGGCGGAGTGGAACGATCGTTACCGCGACTGCATTCGTGCCTTCTGGCGCGGCGATGAAGGCCAGTTGCCGGAACTGGCCACCCGGCTGATGGGCTCGGCGGACATCTTCAACCACCGGGGGCGGCGCCCTTTTGCCTCGGTGAACTTCGTCACCGCTCACGACGGCTACACGCTTTATGACCTGGTCGCCTACACCGACAAGCATAACGACGCCAATGGCGAAGGTAACCAGGACGGCCATAGCCACAATATTTCCAGCAACTACGGCGAGGAAGGCCCCACCGACAACCCGGAGATCAAGGCGCTGCGTCTGCGCCAGATCCGTAACCTGATCGCGACCACGCTGTTCTCCCAGGGCACCCCGATGCTGCTGGCCGGCGACGAGCTTTTGCGTACCCAGCAGGGTAATAACAACGCCTATTGTCAGGATAACGAGATCAGCTGGCTGGACTGGAACCTCGAAGGTGACGCCCACGCCATGATCGAGTACGTCCGCCGGGTCTCGGCTTTGCGCCTGCGCTACCCCATCCTGCGTCGTGGCCGCTTTCTGAGCGGGGAATACAACGAGGCAATGGGTCTGAAGGAAGTGACCTGGCTCGCCCCGGATGGCCAGGAAATGAACGTCGAGCGCTGGGAAGACCCGGGTGCGCGCACCCTCGGGTTACTTCTGGATGGCCGTGCCCAACCCAGCGGCATCCGCCGCGCCGGGGCCGATGACACCCTGCTGCTGATCTTCAACGCTCATGAGGACAGCGTGACCTTCACGCTGCCCGAGACTGCTCAGGGCGGCGTCTGGCAATGTCGCCTGGATACCAGCCGACCCGATGATGAAACGCCGCGCGCACTGGGCGAGGCGCTGGCGATGGAGGGTCGCTCGCTTGCGCTGCTGGAACTGGTCAAGCACGCGGATCACCCCGCCCCAAGCCACTAGGCGGCCAAGCGTACTCACGTCTTTGCAAGGAGAGCCAAGCCATGCGTTCGACTTTTGATTCAGCTTCATCGGACAAGGACGCGCTGTCCGGGGCCGTCAACGCCCCGCGCATCGCGATAGAAGATGTCTCCCCCACCCTTGATGACGGCCGTTTTGCCGCCAAGCTGGTGGTCGACGAGCCGGCCCGGGTCAGCGCCACAATTTTCGCCGACGGCCATGACGTACTCGCCGCCCAGATCGTCTGGTCCGACGACCTGGGCCAGGAGCAGCGGGCGCCCATGCAACTGGCCAGACCGCTGGGCCTGGATGTCTGGGAGGGCCATTTCACGCCCGAGCGGGTAGGCCGTCACAGCTTTTTTATCGAAGCCTGGTGGGACGTTTTCGCCACCTACCGCATGGAGCTTTCCAAAAAGCACGCCGCCGGGGTGTCGATTACGCTTGAACTGGAAGAGGGGCGTCGGCTGATCGAGCGCGCCGCCGAGCAGACCCTGGGCGGCCTGCAAGAAGCGCTCACCACGCGCCATGAAGAGCTTCAAGCGGCCCAGCAAGAAGAGGAGCGCGTCGCTCTTTTG
This sequence comes from Vreelandella xerophytica, assembly GCF_968048975.1. The sequence continues at coordinate 2,833,897 of NZ_OZ309106.1, forward strand.
CTGGACAGTGACACTGCCCAGTGGATGCGTGAAGCCGATACGCGCCCACACCTGACGCGCACGCACACCCACTATCCGCTGGAGGTGGAGCGGCTCAAGGCCCGCTTTGCCAGCTGGTACGAGCTTTTCCCCCGCTCGGAAACCGACGACCCCAGCCGCCACGGTACCTTCAAGGATGTGCACAGGCGCCTGCCGCTGATTCGCGACATGGGCTTTGACGTGCTCTATTTCCCGCCCATTCATCCCATCGGGCGCAAGCACCGCAAAGGCCCCAACAACACCCTGGAGGCAGGCCCGAACGATCCGGGCAGCCCCTATGCGATCGGAAGCCCGGAGGGCGGCCACGAGGCCATCCACCCCGAGCTTGGCAGCCGCGAGGACTTTCGTGAACTGGTGCAGTTAGCCGCCGAGCATGGTCTGGAGATCGCGCTGGATTTCGCCATTCAGTGCTCCCCGGATCACCCTTGGCTTGCCGAGCATCCCGGCTGGTTTTCCTGGCGGCCCGACGGCACGATTCGCTACGCCGAGAACCCACCCAAGAAATACCAGGATATCGTCAACGTCGACTTTTATGCCGAGGACGCCGTTCCCGGGCTCTGGCGTGAGCTTCGCGACGTGGTTCAGGGCTGGGTCGACGAGGGGGTCAAGATCTTTCGCGTGGATAACCCCCACACCAAGCCGCTGCCGTTCTGGGAGTGGTTGATCGCCGATATACGTGGCCGCGATCCGGCGGTGATGTTCCTGGCTGAAGCCTTCACCCGTCCGCCCATGATGCTGCGCCTGGGCAAGGTAGGCTTCAACCAGAGCTACACCTATTTTACCTGGCGCCATACCAAGGCGGAGCTGACCGAGTATTTCACCACGCTCAACCGCTCCCCCATGCGCGAAGGCTACCGGCCCAACTTCTTCGTCAACACCCCGGATATCAACCCCTACTTTCTGCAGACCGCCGGGCGAGGCGGCTTTTTGCAGCGAGCGGCACTTGCCGCGCTGGGTTCCGGGCTTTGGGGCATGTACTCGGGGTTCGAGCTTTGCGAAAGCGCGCCGGTGCCTGGCAAGGAGGAGTATCTCGATTCCGAAAAATACGAGATTCGCCCACGCGACTACCAGGCCCCGGGCAATATCAGCTACGAGATCGCCCAGCTCAACCGTATTCGGCGTGAAAACCCCGCGCTGCATACCCATCTGGGCGTCACGTTTCATTTGATTGACAACGACCGCCTGCTGCTGTTCTCCAAGGCCACCGACACCCTGGATAACGTGCTGCTGATAGCGGTGAACCTCGACCCCTTCGAGCCTCGGGAGGCCGCGTTCGAACTGCCTTTCGGGCTGTTCGGACTGCCTGATGAGGCAACACTTCTGGGAGAGGACCTGATGAGCGGCGAGCGCGTGAGCTGGCAGGGCCGATGGCAGTCGCTGCGCCTGGACCCGCTGGTTCTGCCCTTTGCCGTCTGGCGAGTGCGCCCGGCGCATCGTTAGAAATATACAAAACGGTAGGCCGCGCTTTTCGGCTCGCCGTTCTGAATTGATTCGTTCATATCGAAAAGCAGGGAGAGCACACCCATGATGGATGCCAGCAGCGAACAACACGCCGTCGAGACCCTCGACTTTCTCGACGATCCCCTCTGGTACAAGGACGCGGTGATCTACCAGGTACACGTCAAGTCCTTTTTCGACGCCAACGACGACGGCATCGGCGATTTCAAGGGCCTGATCGAAAAGCTCGACTACATTGTGAGCCTGGGTGTGAACACGATCTGGATACTGCCGTTCTATCCTTCACCCCGGCGCGACGACGGCTACGATATCGCCGAATACACCGGCGTCAGCCCCGACTACGGCACCCTCGACGATGCCAAGCGCTTCATTCAGGAGGCGCATCAGCGCGGACTGCGCGTCATCACCGAGCTGGTCATCAACCACACCTCCGACCAGCACGAGTGGTTTCAGCGCGCGCGCCAGGCGCCAGCCGGCTCGCCAGAGCGGGATTTCTACGTCTGGTCGGACACCGACCAGGCCTACCAAGGCACACGCATCATCTTCCTGGACACCGAGTCCTCCAACTGGACCTGGGACCCGGTGGCCGGCGCCTACTTCTGGCACCGCTTCTACTCCCACCAGCCGGATCTCAACTTCGACAACCCCGTGGTACTCGACGAGATCCTCAAGGTCATGGAGTACTGGCTGGACATGGGGGTCGATGGGCTGCGCCTGGACGCCATTCCTTACCTTGTCGAGCGCGAAGGCACCAACAACGAGAACCTGCCGGAAACCCACGTGGTGCTCAAGAAGATCCGTGCGGTGATCGACGAACGCTACCCGGACCGGATGCTGCTCGCCGAGGCCAACCAGTGGCCCGAGGATACGCGGCCCTACTTCGGCGACGGCGACGAATGCCACATGGCGTTTCACTTCCCCTTGATGCCGCGGATGTACATGGCGCTGGCCCAGGAAGACCGCTTTCCGATTACCGATATCCTGCGCCAGACGCCGGATATTCCCCCGGCCTGCCAGTGGGCGATCTTTCTACGCAACCACGACGAATTGACGCTCGAAATGGTGACCGATAAAGAGCGCGACTACCTGTGGAACCATTACGCCTCTGACCGCCGGGCACGCATCAACCTGGGCATTCGCCGCCGCCTGGCCCCGCTTCTCGAACGCGACCGTCGCCGCGTCGAGCTGCTCAACAGCCTGCTGCTGTCGATGCCGGGCACGCCGGTGCTCTACTACGGCGATGAAATCGGCATGGGGGACAACATCTACCTTGGCGACCGGGATGGGGTGCGCACTCCCATGCAGTGGTCGCTGGATCGTAACGGCGGCTTCTCCCGCGCCGACCCGGCAAGCCTGGTGCTGCCGCCCATCATGGACCCGCTCTACGGCTATCAGAGCGTCAACGTGGAAGCGCAGACTCGCGATGCTCACTCGCTTTTAAACACCATGCGCCGGCTTCTCAAGGTCAGGGGGCAGCATCGGGCCTTCAGCCGCGGCGCCATGCGCCCACTCTACCCCTCCAACCGGCATATTCTCGCCTACCTGCGCGAGATGACCCTGGACAACGGCGAGACAGAGACGCTCTTGTGCGTGGCCAACGTGGCAAGTTCCGCCCAGGCGGTGGAGCTCGACCTTTCCGCCTTCGCCGGTAAGGTACCGGTAGAGATGGTAGGTGGTAGCGCCTTTCCACCGGTGGGTCAGCTTGCTTATCTGCTCACTCTGCCGCCCTACGGATTTTTCTGGTTCTTGCTGGCCCCGGCTACCGCCATGCCCGAATGGCACACCGCGCCTCCCGAGCCGATGCCGGAGTTTGTGACGCTGATCGTCAAGAATCGTCTGGAAGAGATATTCCTGGAGACCCCCCGCGCGCTGCTGGAACGCGAAACGCTGCCTCACTATGTGAGCAAGCGGCGCTGGTTTGCCGCCAAGCAGACACGTATCGACAGCATGACGTTGAGCGCCCAGGCCCAGTTCGAGCACGACGGCCATACGCTGTTGTTCAACGAGCTGACCGTCAACCACGCAGCGGGCAGCGAACGTTATCAGTTGCCGCTCGCCTTTCTGGGCGAGGACGAACAGGCAAGCCCGCTGGCCCAGCAGCTGGCGCTTGCCCGGGTACGCCGTTTCCACGAAGTGGGGCTGTTGACCGATGCCTTGACCCTGGATGCCTTCTCCCTGGGGGTACTGGCAGCCATGCGTGAAAAACGGGTGCTGCCCGGCCCGGCGGGGGAGGTTCGCTTCACCCCGACCAACGCCTTGAACGAGCAGCCGTGGCCTGAACAGCTTGAAGTGGTTCACCAGGGCGCCGAGCAGTCCAACAGCTCCGTGGTGATCAACCACCAATGGGTCTTGAAGCTCTTTCGTCGCGTGGAGACCGGCATTCACCCGGAAGCCGAGATCACGCGCTACCTGACCGAACGAGGGTTTACGCACACCGCTGCCCTGCTGGGCGAAGTGACTCGATACGACGCCCAGAATGAACCTCAGACGCTGATGATCCTGCAAAGCTTCATCGACAACCAGGGCGACGCCTGGTCCTGGACTCGCACCACGCTGGAGCGTGCGATTCGCGAAGCGCTGGCGCACGATCACGGATCCTCCCACGAGGCCCCTCGCTTTGGTGCCTTCGAGGAGCTTGAAGAGTTCACCTCCACCCTGGGCCAGCGTCTGGGCGAGCTGCACAAGGTACTGGCAGCTCCCACCGACAACCCGGCCTTTGCCCCCGAGGTGGCCGGGCCAGAACATGTCGCGCACTGGAAAGAGCGCGTGGGTCTTCGCGTCGACGAAGCGCTGACCATACTTGAGCGCCATCAGGACGCCGCCATCGACGAGGATCGCGCGCTCATCGAAACGGTTCTGGGGCAGCGCGAAGCGCTCTCCAATGCCATCGCGCATATGGCCGAGCTTGCCAAGGGCAGCCTGATCACCCGGATCCACGGCGATCTGCACCTGGGCCAGGTACTCGTTGCCCACGACGACGCCTACATCATCGACTTTGAAGGCGAGCCGAGTCGGCCACTGGAGGAACGCCGCGCCAAGGACAGCCCGCTTCGCGACGTGGCCGGCATGCTGCGCTCTTTCGACTATGCCTATGCCAAGGTGGAACAGGCCCAGCCCGGCAGCTTCGAGGCCGTCGACTCTGCCACCGCCGGCGAGGTGGTGGACCGCTATCTGCTCAGAGGACGTCAGGCGTTTCTCAACGCCTATTGGCAGGCTGCACTGGACATTCCCCACGAGTGGGAGAAGGCCAACGGTGCGGCAGCGGCGGTGGATCTGTTCGTGCTTGAAAAGACCGCCTACGAGATTGCCTACGAAGCCGCCAACCGTCCGACGTGGCTTAACGTACCGCTGCGCGGGCTGGCAGCCCTTATCGATCAGTTGAGCCAAGGAGCATTCCATGAATGAGGTTAAAAGCCCCGCCCTTGATCGTGCCCTGTGGTTAAGCGACGACGAAGCCGCCGCCTTGATCGAGGGCACCCACGGCGACCCGTTCGCCTTGTTTGGCCTGCACACCGACGACGAAGGCGACTACCTTCGCGTCTTTCTGCCCGGCGCCATCGGGGTGGACGTTATCGAGCGTGATAGCGAATCCGTTCGCTCCAGCTTGAAAGGCATCCAGATTCCGGGGCTGTTCGCCGCGCGACTCTCCCACGGCGCACCCTACCGGCTGCGTATTCGCTGGCCCCAGGGCGAGCAGATCACCGAAGACCCTTACAGCTTCGACCTGTTGCTGGGGGAGATGGACCTTTACCTGCTGGGGGAAGGCAACCACCGTCAGCTGGGGCATTGCCTGGGCGCCCAGCCCATGACGGTAGAGGGCGTGGAAGGCGTGCGCTTTGCGGTCTGGGCCCCCAA